>DATBSS010000156.1:0-15451 GCA_036559665.1 Myxococcaceae bacterium | reverse complement strand
CAGATAGGCGTGGTGGACGCCTTCCAGGACGACCCGGACGGCGAGTATCGGATCAAGGTCAGGCTCTCGATCCTGGACGAGCAGCAGGGCTCCATCTGGGCCCGGCTGGCGCGCCCGGACGCCGGCGACAAGCGCGGGCAGGCGTTCTGGCCGGAGATCGGCGACGAGGTGGTCCTTGGCTTCCTCTCCGACGACCCGCGCCAGGCGATCATCCTGGGGTCGCTCTACGGCCCGTCCAACAAGCCGCCCGAGGCCGCGGGCCCGCCCACCGACAAGAACGAGAAGCGCGCCATCGTCAGCAAGGGCGGGTCGGTGATCGCCTTCGACGACCAGAAGAAGGCCGTCACCATCCAGACGCCGGGCGGGAACAAGGTGACGGTGGACGACGACGCGGGGGCGATCACGCTGGAGGACCAGAACGGCAACACGGTGACGATGGACTCCAAGGGGATCACCCTCAAGAGCGCGGCGGACTTCAACGTGGAGGCGTCCGGCAAGGTGGTCATCAAGGGAAGCACGGTGGACGTGCAATGAGGACGGAGCACACATGAGCTTCCTGGGAACGGGCTGGAGCTTCCCGCCGGCATTCGGGCCCGGCGGCGCCGAGGTGGTCACGGTCTCCGATGAGGAGGACGTGCACCAGTCGCTGCAGGTCCTGCTGGCCACCCGCCGCGGCGAGCGACCGATGCAGGAGACCTTCGGCTGCAACCTGGACGCGCTCCTGTTCGAGGAGATGGACCAGGCGCTGGTGAACAAGGTGACCAGCCTGATCTCCGACGCCATCCTGGCGCACGAGCCGCGGGTGGTGCTGCGCGCGATCGACGTCTCGCGGGGCGCCGAGGCGGGGGAGCTGAGGATCAAGGTCGACTACTCCATCCCCGGGACCAACTCCCGCTACAACCTGGTGTTCCCGTTCTACCTCAACGAGGCGGTCTCGCCGGGACTCTGATGGCCGACTACGTGCTCATCGACGGCGACCAGGTCATCTACAACCCGACCTTCGGGGCGGCCACGGTCGTCGTCCTGCCCGGGAGCCTGAAGGCCAGCGGCCCGGCGTCGCTGAACGGGAAGAAGCTGTGCATCGACGGCGACGAGCAGAGCGCCGCGGTGCAGGGCTGCATGTACACCACCGCGTCGCACTCCATCCCCGGCACCGGCAAGCTGGAGGTCTCGAAGCTGGCCGGCGACCAGGTGGCCACGAAGACCAACAGCGGGAGCACCAAGGTGATGCTGGTGGGCAGCACGTTCACCGCCGCGTTCTCGGTGCAGAGCCCGGCGCAGCAGCCCACCGCCGCGGGCCCGGTGCCGGATCCGGCGCCGCGCTACTCGGGGACCGGCAGCTTCGTCACCACCAACATCAAGCTGAAGGGGACGTGACGTGTCCCGGCGCTCCGAACCCCTCTCCCCGCGCAGCCGAGACGGCACCAGCCAGCGCTCGCGGCGCCCGGACGCCCTGGACCCGGCCAGCGCGCCCATCGACGAGCGCACCGGCGCCGACATCATCCGCTTCGTGCAGGAGTACGCCCGGCAGCTCCGCTTCTTCGAGGCGGACGCGGAGACCGGGGAGGCGCGCGCCGCGGGGACGTGGGACCGCTTTGCCGAGAACCCGAAAGTCTCCCTGGCGGACATCGAGGCCTGGCTGGCGGACCCATCGCGCTTCTCCGGCGAGAAGGCGCGCTGGCTGGGGCGGCCGCACTTCGCGCTGCTGCTGGCGTACGTGGAGCTCCTGGGCCTCGCGCGCGAGCACCTCAACGGCTTCACCCGCCGGCACCTGGACTACCACTTCCGGGAGCTGCTGCAGATGCGGTCCGGGGCGCCGGAGCCGGACCACGCCACCGTGCTGCTGGGCCTGGGCCCGGCCGCGACCGAGGTGCGGTTGCCGGTGGGGACGGAGCTGCAGGCCGGGCGCGACGCCGGCGGCGTGCCGCGCATCTACGTCACCGAGCGCGACATCATCGTCAACAAGGCGGAGGTGTCCTCGCTCCGCTCCGTCTACGTGGACCGGCGCTTCACCGGCATCCCGGACGTGCGCGCCGACCGCAGTCTCACCGCCCCGCAGGCGCTGGAGGGGTCGCTGCGGATGGCCATCGGCTCGCCGGGGCCGGGCGACCCGGTGCCGCCGTGGCAGGGGAAGGCGGTCGACTTCGCGTTCCTGACGGGGCTGCGCGGCCCGCTCGACTTCGCCTGGAAGACGCTCCGCCTGCAGTTCCACGAGCTGCGCACGCTGATGCGGCTGGTCCGGCAGCGCCGCGACGCGGACGCCGAGTGGCGCGCCATCAACGACCTGATGGGCTACGTCGCGCCACAGCCGGCCAACCCGCGCGACTTCATGGCAAACCTGGAAGCGCGCGTCGGGGCCCTGGACTTCGCGGCGGACGGGCTGCCCCAGGTCAGCAGCGTGGACGACCTCTACGTCCACCGCACCGAGCCCGGCGTGCGCAAGTACATCGACACCAGGCTGGCGCCCATCGGCTTCAACAACTTCGTGGCGATGATGCAGATCAAGCTGCGCATCGACGCCGCGTGGGCGGAGATCAACCGGCTGCTGGGGCGGGTGGGGCAGCGCCAGCGGAATCTCCTGGAGTGGTCGCTGCCGCCGGGCGCCAACCCCACCGACTTCCCCGGCAACCTGGCGCTCGCGCTGGGATGGCCCAAGCCGCCCGCGCTGCCCAACCCGCCGCCGCCCTGGCCGTGGGGGACCAGGGACATCGACCAGTACGAGACCCAACTCCGCGCGCTGGAGGCGCACCTGTCGATGCCGGCGGAACGCCTGTCGACGCTGGTGGCGTTCGCGGAGAAGGTCGCGGGCGACACGAAGAGCGAGTCGCACGACTGGAGCGAGATCGACCGCATCCTGGCCGGCGCCCACGTGGAGAAGACCCGGGCCGCGCGCCGGGCCAAGCTGGTGCAGGTGCGCGCCGGCGGCACCGGCAAGGCCGCGTTCGACGCCACCGCCAGCTTCGTGCTGGGCGAGAAGTCGGTGATCCCCTGGAACGTCGCCAGCCAGCGCCTGGCGCCGCACCTGGACCGCTCGCAGCTCGACCTGCTCTCACGCTTCCGCGACGGGTTGGAGACCGCCTCCCCGCTGTCGGGCTTCGGCTGGCCGGACGCGGATCGCCTCTTCGAGCTGGCGTGGCGCCACATCGAGGGCCTGCCGGAGCCGGTCGCGCAGAAGGTGGAGGTCCGGAACGTCTACGCCTGGGCGGACGCCACTCAAGTGAAGGCCGGCTCGACGCCGTCGGGGTGGCGGACCTTCGGCCAGCGGCCGACCGACGCGGACGATCAGCACCCGCAGGGCGCGACGCTCGGCTGGTCGCTCCGCTCGCCGCTGCTGTCGCTCAGCGAGGGGACCCGATCGCTGACCCTCACGTTGGGGCTCCGCAAGGCCGGGTTCGACGGCCCGACGTTCCTGGCGGCGCTGGGGCTGACGCCCGCCGACCGGAGCGGGGAGAAGCTGGCCCGCGCGCTCGAGGGGGCGTTCTCCATCGAGGTGAGCACCGCCAAGGGGTGGATCGCGCTGGGGCTGGACACGGCGAAGCTGGCGCTGGGCGCGCCGGGAGATGACTACTGGTCGCTGCTCGGCGTGGCGCGGGCGGTGAACGAGGACCGGCCGGGGCTCCAACTGGTGGCGAAGATCGACGCCAGCAAGGACGCGCTGGAGCCCCTGAAGGGATCCGCCGACCGCTGGCCGTCGCTCCGCCTGACGCTGAAGCCGCGCTGGAACAAGAACGCCAGGGAGTGGCAGACCTCGATCCAGGCGTTCGAGCCGCTGGTGCTCAACGCGGTGAACCTCAAGGTGCAGGTCGAGGGGCTGTCCACGCTCCGGCTCCAGCAGGACGACCGGCTGCTGGACCCGAAGAAGCCGTTCGAGCCCTTCGGCAGCCGGCCCGCGGTGGGCTCGCGGATGTACCTGCACCACCCGGAGCTGGTGCGGTCGAGGCTGGACTCGCTGCGGTTCGACGTGGAGTGGATGGGGCTGCCGGACAGCCTGGTCACCCAGTACTTCAACTACCCCGGCATCAGCGCCAGCAGCGTGTTCCAGGCGCGCGCCTTCCTGGTGGACCGCCACCTCGAGGTGAAGCTGGACGACAAGCCGCTGTTCGCCGACGAGAACAACAAGACGAAAGGGACCATCTCCCTGGAGATCAAGGACGTGCCGAAGGCGCTCGCGGCCTCCGCGCCGCTGTTCGCCTACGCCGCCCGGAACGACCTGCCGCCGGCCTCGGACGTCCGGCAGGCCGACCGGTTCTTCGTCTGGGAGCTGACCCCGCGGGACTTCGGCCACGGCCTCTACCCGTCGCTGTCCGCGACCAAGGCGCGCGAGCTCGCCGTGGACATCCAGCAGGGGAAGGTGAAGACCCCGGCCGACGCGGCGGCGTACCGCGTCGACCAGCCCTACACCCCGAACGTCAAGCGGCTGGCGGCCGCCTACGCGGCGTCGATCGAGCTGGATCCAGTCCAGCCGGCCTCGGACCACGCGGTCCTCCACGTCCACCCGTTCGGCGCCTGCGCCATCGACGCCGACCTGCCCGGGCTGCTCCCGCGGTACGCGGACGCGGGCGAGCTGTACGTCGGCGTGCGCTCGCTGCGGCCGCCGCAGAACCTGTCGCTGCTGCTCCAGCTCGCGGAGGGAACGTCCGACCCGGACGTGGAGCGGCCGGAGATCTCCTGGTCGTACCTGTCCGCGGATCGGTTCGTGGACCTGGCCGGGCGGATCGTCGGGGACACCACCTCCGGGTTGATCAACTCCGGGATCGTGGAGGCGGCGCTCCCGGCCGCCGTCGCCGGCAGCCGCCTGCCACCGGACCTGTACTGGCTCCGGGTGGCGGTGCCGCACAGCCCGCGCGGCGTGTGTGACGTGGTGGCGGTCCGCGCGCAGGCGGTGCCGGTGCGCTTCGACGACCGCGGCAACGATCCCTCCCACTACGAACAGCCGCTGCCGGTGGGGACCATCCAGCGCCTGGTCAACCCGGACGCGCGCATCTCCAGCGTCTCGCAGCCGTTCACCTCCTTCGGCGGCCGGCCGGGGGAGAAGCCGGAGCTGTTCGACACCCGGGTGAGCGAACGCCTCCGGCACAAGGACCGCGCGCTGAGCGCGTGGGACTACGAGCGGCTGGTGCTCCAGCGCTTCCGGCAGATCTACAAGGCCAAATGTCTCTCGGCCGCGGCCGGCGCGGTGGACGTGGTGGTCATCCCCGACATCCGGGAGCTGCACCCCCGCGACACCTTCGCACCCAAGGCCCCGGCAAATTTATTGGCCGACATCCAGGCCTATCTCGCCCAGCGGTCGCCCGCGGGCGGCGGCGTCCGGGTGCGCAACGCGCAGTACGTCCAGGTGCAGGTGCGGCTGGGGGTGCGGTTCAAGCAGGGCGTGGACGAGGGCTTCGCCCAGCGCCGGCTGATCGACGACCTGGTCCGCTTCCTGTCGCCGTGGGCTTTCGACGAGGGCAAGGAGCTGATGATCGGCGGGAAGATCTACGCCAGCAGCATCCTGGACTTCGTCGACCGGCACGACGACGTGGACTTCGTGGCGGAGATCAAGCTGTTCCGCAGCCTGGACGGCGAGGACTTCGACTTGGTGCCGCCGGTGGCGGGCGAGTTCCACGTGGCCACCGACCGCCCCGACCAGGTGCTGGTGGCCGCGCCGGCGCACTACGTGGACGTCATCCCCGAGTCCGGCTACCAGCAGTCGAGCTTCACCGGGATCAACTACGCGCGCATCGAGCTGGATTTCATCGTCTCCTGAAGGGAAGCCATGGCGAGCAAGAACCGAACCGACCTGAAGTCCTTCTTCGTCAAGAACGCCATTCCGACGGAAGGGAACTTCGCCGACCTGATCGACTCCGCGCTGAACCAGGCGGCGGACAGCATCTTCAAGCTGGAGGGGGAGCCGCTGAGCATCGTGGCCGCGGCGGCCACCCAGCAGAAGCGCGCCCTGCGGTTGTACGCCAACTACCCGGCGGCCAACCCGGACTGGATGATCGCCCTCAACCCCACCCAGGGCACGGACGTCGCCACCGCGCGGCCCGGCCTGGGGTTCACCGACGGTGCCGGGAACACGCGCCTGTTCATCGACTCGGCGACTGGCTCCGTCGGCGTGGGGACCAACACGCCGCAGTTCGGACTCGATGTGCTGACCGGCGCCCGCGCCCAGGGGTTCCGCAGCCGGTACGACCTGGTGCTCAGCGACTACCGCACGGCCAACCCGGCCTCGAACGTGCTCCTGCACTCCCCGCCCGCCGACCGGGACGCCTGGATCTTCCGGGACATGGTCGACACCGGGAGCAACTGGGGCATCTACCACCGCCAGATCGATTCGACGGTGGCGGGGCTGCCCGCCAACTCCATCGGCTTCGTCGGCGGCGGCGGCAACAAGCTGCAGGCGTACGTCAGCCTCATGGACGGGACGGGGTACTTCGCCGGCGCACTCCGGACCGACGTCGCGGTGGGCATCGGCAGCACCCAGAGCCCGCTCCCGGCCAAGCTGTCGCTGGGGATGGACCCCAACAACACCAAGCTGGCGCTCTACGACGGCCCGGGCGACCTCTACGGCTTCGGGATCCAGTCGAGCCAGCTCCGGATCCACGTGGGCCACGCGAACGCCCGGTTCTCCTTCCTGAATGCGCCCGCGGGCACGGAGGTGATGACCATCCTCGGCACCGGGCAGGTGGGGATCGGGACCACCAGCCCGGCGTATTCCCTCACAATCGCGGGAACGGAGAGCCATCTCCAGCTGCGGCGAGAGAAGACGGAGACCGCGGGCGGAAAGAGGGTCTACCTCGAGCTGTACCAGGACGACCCGTCGGTCGCCATCCCCGTGGTCTATCCCTCCATCCGTTTCCACCACAACAACAGGTTCTGGCACCGCCTCGAGGCCCGCGAGGACGGCCTGCACGTCAAGGAGGGCCATCTCCCCGGCGACGGCTACGTCGGGATCAAGACCGGCAGCATTGGAGTGACTGGAGAGGTGAGGATCTCCGGCACCCTCGGCACGAATGGTTTCAACCCGAGTGGCGGCTTGCCGAGCGGGTGGGGGGGAGGCGTCCACACGTGGGACATCGCCGTGGAGGGATCCGGCCGAGCCAAGGGTGGATTCGCGAGCGGCGGCTGGGACCTGGCGGAGAAATTCAACAACCACGACCGGACGCTGGAACCCGGAGACGTGGTCGTCGCGGACCTGGATGCTCCGGAGCGGTTGATCCCCTCGGAGCGCGCCTACCAGGAGAACCTCCTTGGCGTCATCTCGGAGAATCCCGGCTTCCTCCTGGGGGTCTCCTGGGAAGACCCCAGGAATCCAACGGCGCTGGCCCTGTCCGGCCGCGTGCCGGTCAAGGTCAACGCAGAGGGTGGGCCGATCAAGATCGGCGATTTCCTGACCAGCTCCAGCGAGCGCGGCCACGCGATGAAGGCGGGGCGATCCGGGCGCGTCATCGGGATGGCCCTGGAGGCCTTCGACGGGACGAAGGCCAGGACCGGGAAGGTCGTCGTCTTCATCAACCCTCACTTCAGGACGGTGGGCTAGCGCCGGGCCATGAGCTCCTCCCCCACGCTGCCGGTCGGGCCCTTCGAGCACGTCTCGATGGACTACGCGCGCCTGCGCGAGGAGGCGATGCGCCACCTGGCGCGGCTGGGCAGTGGGCAGTGGACGGACCACAACGTCCACGACCCCGGGATCACCATCCTGGAGCAGCTCTGCTACGCGATCACCGATCTGGGCTACCGCGCCGGCTTCCCCGTGCCGGAGCTGCTGGCCGGCGGGCGCCCGTGGCTCCCCGGCCCGGAGGAAATCCTCATCACAGACCCCGTCACGCCGGCCGACCTGCGGAAGGTGGCGCTGGACGTGGACGGGATCGGCAACGCGTGGGTGGAGGACCTCGCCGCGCCGGAGATCCCCTTCTACTTCCACGCCGCCGCGCACGAGCTGCGGCTGCGCCCGAACCCCGCCGAGCCCGACGCCGATCCGGTGCGCCTGCGGGGGCTGCGGCGGGTCGTCCTGCAGACCACCGACCGCATCCAGGGCGAGGACGCGCTGGCCTCGGTGGCGGCGCGGCTGCACCCCGGGCGCGGGCTGGGGAGCGACTTCGCCGTCGGGCTGCTGGGGCTCTTCGAGGTGGGGCTGACCGCCACCCTCGAGGTCGGCCCGGCCGACGACCTGGTGGAGCTGATGGCGGAGATCGTCGACCGGATCGACGCCTACCTCGCGCCGCGGGCCCACTTCATCTCCCGTGCGGAGGCGCTCGCGCAGGGGCGGCCGATCGAGGAGGTGCTGGACGGGCCGCTGCTCGACCATGGGTTCGTGGACGTGCTGCCGGAACCGCGCCGGATGGTGTACGCGTCCGACGTGCTGCACGTCATCCTCGACGTGCCCGCGGTCAAAGCGGTGCGCTCGCTGGTCCTCCAGGGCGCGTCCGCCACCGAGCGCTGGGCCCTGCCCGTCCCGGCGGGGAACATGGCGGTGCTCGCCCGGTCGGCGCAGATCACGCTCGTCCGCCGCGACCTGCCGCTGGTGGTCGATCCGGAGGCGGTGCGCCAGCGGCTGGCGGACCGGCGGGCGTCGCGCGCCCGCGCGTCGGTCGAGGGCGGCGACATTCCGAAGGCGCCGTCGCCGCAGCCGCGCGACCTCACCCGCCACCGGTCCATCCAGTACCAGCTCCCGGAGGCGTACGGCGTGGGCCCGCACGGGCTGCCCTCGTCGGCGTCCGTGGAGCGCAAGGCCCAGGCGCGCCAGTTGGCGGCGTACCTGATGATCTTCGACCAGCTCTTCGCCAACGCCCTGGCCCAGATCGCCCACGCGGGCGAGCTGCTCGCGCCGGAGGAGGGGGCGGGGCGGACGTACTTCGCGCTGCCGGTGGAGGACGGGCGGCTGGGCCTGGAGTCGTTGCTGGTCCAGTCCTCCGAGGAGCACCGCGCCTGGCTGGACGCGAACGTCGAGGTCGGCGATCCGCTGGAGCGCCGCAAGCGGTTCCTGGCGCACCTCCTGGCGCGGTACGCGGACGAGCTGGGCGACCACTCGATGATCGGCGGCGCCGGCCTCGCGGTGTCGGCCCGCAACCGGGCCCTGGTGTCGGACCGCGTCGCGTTCCTGCGCGACTACCCGCGGCTCAGCCGTGCGCGCGGTTCCGGCTACGACATCGGCCAGGGCGATTCGCCGGACGCCGGCGTGGGGTTCGAGGAGCGGCTGCGCCACAAGCTGGGGCTGCGCAACGGCCCGCGCCTGCACGTGGTGGAGCACCTGCTCCTCCGCCCGCTGCCCGAGGATGTGGCCCAGCTCTCCGAGGAGGGACAGCCGGAGGTCCCGCTGCTGGCCGGCGTGGAGGGCCCCGACCCGTACTCGCTCCGCGTCAGCATCGTCCTCGAGGACCGCCCGACCGCGGACATCAGCTTCGAACCCTTCGTCAAGCAGACCCTCCTGGCCGAGACGCCGGCGCACCTCCTGACGCAGCTCCACTGGCTGGGCCGCGCCGACTGGGTGGACGACTGGAAGGCATTCGAGGACGCCTGGGGCGAATTCCGCGCCGCGTACCGCGACTACCGGGCGCCCAGGCTTCCGGGCGCCGGGCTCCCGGCCGATCTCCCGCTCCGCGTGCGCGACGCGCGGGACCGGGTGATCGACATCCTGGGGTTCGGCCGCACGTACCCGCTGCGCGACCTGCCGGTCCCGGAGGAGATCTTCGTCACTCCGGGGGCGCGCGCGAAGGTCCCCATCGACTTCAGCCAGAAGGGCGTGACCTACCAACTCTGCGACCGGGTGAGCGGCGCGCCGGTGGCAGGGACGGTCGAGGTCGACGGGACGGGCGGGCCGATCGAGCTCCTCACGCCTCCCGTCACCGTGGACGTGAGCTACCGCATCCGGGCCCTGAAGAAGGAGGGCGCGCAGTCTCCGGAGCTCCGGCGTCAGACGTTCCTGCGCACGATGGTCTCCATCGTGGAGGGCGTGGACCCGGCGCTGGAGGCGGAGATCCAGCTCCCGCTGCTGGACGTTCGGCTCGATCCGCCGCCGAGGAACGCCGCCCGCATCGGGGACTACGGCGTGCGGGCGCAGGTGACGCTGTACGACAGCCAGGAGGGGGTCAGCTACGAGCTGATCCAGGACGCCCCGGACCTGAAGGATCCCGCCAAGCACAAGATCCTCTCCGCCAGCGTGGTGGTCGGCACGTCGGGGAGCATCACGCTGACTACGGTGCCCATCCTGGAGGACGTCGACCTCCGGATCCGCGGGCAGAAGACCATGGGGGCGACCGTCCGCCCCGGCGTGCTCGACACCGTGCTCCCGCTCCGCGTCCGCGCCAACACGGCCGCGGCGGTGTCGCTGACCCCGCAGGTGGTGGCGTACGGCGGCGTCGCGGCGCTGAAGGTCGCGGACACCCAGGCGTCGGCGGAGTACTCGGTGTTCCGGGGGCGGGTGCGCGACGGCGACTACGCGTTCCGGGTGGGGAACGCGCCCATCAACGTGCCGACGATCGACGTCCCGGGCGACGGCCGGACCGTGCAGCTCGCGCGGCCGCCCATGCCGGCGGTGTGGAAGGACTTCCCCGGCTTCGCGCAGGCCGGCGCGGCGCTGCGCGGGAACGGGAGCGAGCTGTCGTTCAACGTGGACGCCGCGGGGATGTCCGGGGCGTTCCTCCTGGTGAAGGCGGGCAAGCGGCACCAGAGGGGACGGCTGGGTACCGGGTCCGAGGAGATCGCGTCGGCGGTGCAACTCGCGGGCGCCTTCGCGTTGCTGGTCCGCCCCAAGCCGACGCAGATGGTGCGGCTGGGCGTGACGCTGTCCGCCGGGAAGACCACCGGGACGATCCAGGTGGACGACGGCGAGCCGGGTGTCTTCTACGACCTGACGCGGGACGGCGACGCGCAGCCGTTGGACCGGCCGGCGTACTTCCACCAGCGCGACGACGACAACCCGCAGGCGAACAAGGGGATCGATCAGCTCCGGGTCGAGGTGGACGCGGTCGTCGCGCGCACCGCCCCCGGCGCGGTGGGGAACCCGGTCGTCACGCCGCCCGCCTCGCTGGTGCTCGATACCGGGCCGCTGGGAGAGGGCACCGTGGTCCGCGTCCAGGCGCGCCGGGCGATGAGCGGCCTCGGGGCGGCCCTGACGCGCACCGCGATGATCGCGCCGGCGCTGTCGGTCAGCGTGCAGCCGGCGTCGGTCGCGGCGGGTGATTCCGCGAACGTCGTCGTCGACGGTACCCGGACCGACGAGCGGTACTGGCTGATGCGCGGCGGCGAGCGCGTCGGGGACCCGGTCGACGGCACCGGAGGGTCGATCTCGCTGCCCACGGGTCCGGTGACGGCGAAGACCACCTTCCTGTTGGTGGCGGTGCGGTCGGGAGCGGCGCTCCTGCCCGTCGAGCGGTCCGTGGCGATCCTCGTCGACGTGAAGTGAGGACATGCACCGGATCGACCGGGTGGAGATCGAGCTGGAGGCGGGTGACCTGGGCGTCGCGCGGGAGCTGTCCGAGCTGGCCGGGCGGATGCGCGAGCGGCGGATCGCCCCGATCCTCGACCGGGTGTGCGGCGATCTGAGCGACGGGGACGCGCTGGATCGGATCGAGCGGCTGGAGGTGGACCTCGGGTCCGTCTCGGCCGAGCGCTTCGAGGAGGACTTCGCCTCCAGGCTGGAGCCGGCGCTGAGGGCGGCGCTGCTGGCCGCGCTTCGCAGGCAGGGGGCGCGGCGCGATCGGGCGGTCGAGGCCGCGCTGGAGTTGCTGGAGACGTTCGCGCTCACCGGGAACCTGCCGTGGTGGGCAGAGGCGCGGGAGCGGGACGTGGTGGCGCGCCACTTCGCGCGGGTGGCCGGCGAGGCGCGGGAGGCGCTGGCGTCGCTGGTCCGGCGGATCGCGGTCGATCCAGTCGCGCTGGATCGGGTGGCGCGCGCGGCCGGCGCTGGAACGCTCTTGGCGCTCGCGAGTCCCGGCCGGGTCGATGAGGGCGCCCCCGTCGAGCTCCCGATGGCGCGGAGGCGGGAACTGCTGCTGGCGCTGGCCAGCGATGAGCCCGTGCCCCCGCCTGGGGTACGTGGAGGTCGAGCGGCGGCGGGGTCCGGGTCAACAGGGTCCGGGGCGGAGTCTCGACTGACGTCGCCCCCGCCCGTGGTCGAGGGCCAGGTCGCGGCAGCGCCGGGAGCGTCGCCGGCGCCTGCGCTTCCGGCGGACGCGCGCCGGCCCAACGAACCATCTCGAGACCCGGTTGTCTCTGGGGCGCCGCCACCGGTACTCGCCGGGGAAGTGCCGGCCGCGAAGGCGTTGGTTCCGGATGGCCCGGTGATGGAACCACCAGCCGTGGAGCCGATGGCTGCGGACCAGCGCGCCGCGGAAGCCCTTCCCACCACCCCAGCGCTGGTGCCCGGAAGTGATCCGGCGCGCCCGCCGGTGGTGCCGGCCGCTCCGCGCTCGCCGGTACCGGAGGGAGCGAGGCGATTGGTGCCGCCAGCCGCCCTCGCGGCCCGTCGCGCGGCGCTCGCGCGGCTCGACGAGATCTACGTGGACGACGCGGGGCTGGTGATCCTCTGGCCCTTCCTGGAGCGCTTCTTCGTCCGGATAGGACTGGTCCAGGAGGAGGAGCGGCGGTTCCTCGGCGAGGGTGCGGCGATCCAGGCGGTGGCGCTGCTGGAGGCGCTGGTCACGGCCGATCCGGAGCCGCTGGAGCTCCGCGTCCCGCTCCCGAAGCTGCTGTGCGGCCGGGAGCTGGAGTCCGGATTCGCGCTGGAGCGGCCACTGGCGCCGGAGCAGTTGGCCGAGGGAGACCTCCTGCTCACCGCGGCGATCGACCGGGCCCGGGTGCTGGGCGAGCTGTCGATCGCGGGGTTCCGCACCACCTTCCTTCAGCGCCGGGGCGCGCTGAGCACGCGAAACGGGGCATGGCTGCTGCAAGTGGAGCGGCAGGCGCCCGACGCCTTGCTGGACCGTTTCCCCTGGTCGTGGAGCTGGGTGAAGCTCCCGTGGATGCCGGACCCGTTGCAAGTGGAGTGGTGATGTCAGAGACCAGCGCCGTCATCCTGACCGAGTTGGAGGAAGAGCTGGCGTGGTTCACGCGCCTGCTGGACCTCCGGCTCCGCGCGTACTTCGGCTCCGCCGACCCGAAAAGCGGCGAACGCTCCGCCGGGGCTCCGGCCGACGTCCAGCCTCCGGCGGCGCCGGATCACGGCAGCTCGAAGTCGTCCTGGGCGGCCTTCGTGCGCAAGCACACGCCGACCCTGGTGGAGCGGGTGGCGGTGGTGCTGGCGCTGGTCCCGTACCTGCGGCCGAGGCTGCTGGACGTCTTCTTCACCAAGAACGCCACCTTCGATCGGCGGCTGACGGAGTTCGGCGGCTACCGGGTGGACGACGAGTTCGAGCCGACGGGCGAGACGCTGGCCTTCATCGTGGGCGGAGATTCGCTGGAGGCGCGGGCCAGCGTGGCGAAGGTGCTGGAGCCCGAGCACTGGCTGATCAAGGGCGGCGTGCTGAAGCCGGGGGTGGCGGGGCGCGACCTGCTGCCGATGAAGTCGCCGCTCCGGCTCTCGCCCGAGCACCTGGGCCTGTTCACCACAGGCCGGCGGCCGCGCCCGGCGCTGAGCGCGGACTTCCCGGCACAGCGGATCGAGACCGTGCTGTCCTGGGACGACCTCATCCTGCACCCCGGCACACTCAAGCAGATCCGGGAGATCCAGGACTTCATCACCCATGGCAACACCCTGCTGCACAAGTGGGGGATGGCGTCCCGCCTGCGGCCGGGGCACCGCGCGCTGTTTCACGGGCCGCCGGGCACCGGCAAGACGCTGAGCGTGGCGCTGCTGGGCAAGGCCAGCAAGCACGACGTGTACCGGATCGACCTGTCGCTGGTGGTCTCCAAGTACATCGGCGAGACGGAGAAGAACCTGGCGCGGTTGTTCGACCGGGCGCAGCAGCAGGACTGGATCCTGTTCTTCGACGAGGCGGATTCGTTGTTCGGCAAGCGCACCGAGACCAAGGACGCGCACGACCGCTACGCGAACCAGGAGGTCGCCTACCTGTTGCAGCGGATCGAGACCTTCGACGGAGTGACGGTGCTGGCGTCCAACATGCGCGAGAGCCTGGACCCGGCGTTCACCCGCCGCTTCGAGTCGAACGTGTTCTTCCCGCTCCCCCGCGCGGCCGAGCGCCTCCAGATCTGGAAGCGCGGGTTCTCGCCGCTCGCGGTGCTCGATCCCAAGGTGACGCTGGCCGCGCTCGCCGAGGCCCACGAGCTCTCGGGCGGGTCGATCATGAACGTGATCCGCCAGGTGTCGCTGGCGGCGATCGCGGAGGGGGAGCGGCCGATCACCGCCGACGACCTCAAGCACGCCATCCACCGCGAGCTGGCGAAGGAAGGGAAGGGGGCGTGACCGCGCGACCCCTGCTCGCCGCCGTCCTGGCGCTGCCGGTGGGGTGTCTGGCCGGTCTGCCTCCCCTGTCCCCCGCCGAAGATGCCCGCGTCGGCCTCTGGCAGCGGAGCGCGTGGGTTCCGTCCACCCGGGAGCGCGAGCTTCCGCGCGAGGTGGTGAGCGCTCCCGGACGCACCGACGGGCCGAACGGGCAGATCTCCGGGTACTGCCCTCCGCGGGCCGAGGTGTTCGTGCTTCCGGCGGGTCGCTCGCTGGTGGTCCGGGATCCATGCTCGGGGCCGACCGCGTTCTCCGTACGCGAGGCGAACGACGAGCGGCCGCTGAGCGGTGCCGCCGTCTACGGAGCGGGCGGCAACCGCCGGGTGCTCCCCCTGTCAGATGATCTGATCCTGATCGTAATGGAGTCCTCAGGCACGACGCTCGTGCTCGCCGACCTGAAGGCGATGACGGCCGAATCGCTCCGGCTTCCCAAGGAGATCCCGCAGGTGCGCGCCCTGGAGGTAGCCACCGCGAACGGGCGGATCTTCCTCTCCGGCGGCGTCATCAAGGTCGTGACTGGGAGCGGCGGCTGCGAATCTCCGCCCCCCGGCATGGGATGCGACCCGTACGTCGTGACCGAGGACCGGTCGAACCACCAGGTATGGTCGATGCGACCCCGTTGAGGCGCGACCCATTCCCTCGAAGCTCACCGCTTTGACGCACATGCCTGAAGTGGTCACCATGAAGTGACCATGGCGAAAAAGCAGACCACCATTCCGGCCGCCCGTCTCAAGGCGCAGTGTCTGGCGCTGCTAGAGCGCGTTGGTCGCACTCACGAGGAATTGTTGGTGACCAAGCGAGGCCGTCCCGTAGCCCAGGTGGTGGCCGCCGAGCCTCTCCACACTCGCCCGCTCTCGGGCAGCATCGTGGCAGACGACGACCTGGTGAGCCCGCTCGTCGTCCGCTGGGATGCCACGCAGTGATCGTGCTGGATACCCACGCTTTCGTCTGGTGGGCCGCCGGGTCGGGCAAGCTCTCTGCAACGGCACGACGCTTCCGCTCGCCGGGGGATTCCAGCCATCAGCTGGTGCTGGATCGGGACGTCCAGAACTGGCTCTCGGACGCCTT
>DATBSS010000155.1:0-8190 GCA_036559665.1 Myxococcaceae bacterium | reverse complement strand
GGCTGGGGCTGGCCCGCGGCGGTTCGCTGGAGAACGCGATCGTCGTGGATGAGTACAACATCCTCAACCCGGAGCCCCTGCGCTTCCCCAACGAGTTCGTGCGCCACAAGATCCTCGACTGCATCGGGGACATGGCGCTCTTCGGGCGGCCGGTGATCGGCCACCTCCGCGTCCACAAGACCGGGCACGCGCTCAACCACAAGCTGGTGGAGAAGGTGCTGGCGGACCCCACCAACTTCCTGGCGATGGAAGCGCACAAGCGGGACGTGGAGCGGCTGGACCTCCAGTTGCCGGACCTCGCCGGCACCCTGGAACCGCTGGTCGCGTAACGCGGAGTTCCGTCCGCACCCGGTCCCGTCGCACCCGCCGCCGCGGGCGCGTGCATCGACGGAGACCTGGGTGCGGTGCATGGGCCCTCGGGTGTATCGCGTAAGCTCCGGGTGTGACGCACGCGCGTGGTGAATGACGCGCGCGGTGTATCGCGTGAGACCTCCGGTGCGGCCGGGGCGCGGGGGGACGTCGCTCCGGGCCGGTGTCAACGTCCGGTCCCGCCGCCGGATTCCACGACACAACCGGCTGGGGGGGGCGGGCGGGCCGCCCCACGGCTGTCACATCGGCCTGCGGTCTGGCGAAGGCGGTGTGTTTGAAACCGGAATGTATCCGTGAGAGGAGGTGTTCGGCGCCGCACATTCCAAGGAGGAGCACTTGGCCGAGCGGTTGATTGCACGGTGGTACGTCGTTGCAGCAACGTTCGCAGTCGCGTCATTTTTCGCGTGTCAAGGGCAGGCGGAGGGGGCCACGGTGGGGGGCCAGGCGGCGCCGGCGCCGGACGTGGCGCCGGACGTGGCGTTGGACAACGGATCGAGCGCGGCCGGGAATGCGGTCGTGTATCTCAGGGAGTGGTACGTGAGCCCCACCGGATCCGACTCCGCGCCCGGCACCTCGACACAGCCATTCCGCACCATCACCCGGGCGCTGTCGGCGGTGGGCCCGGGCGAACGGATCAACGTGAGCGCGGGCACCTACGCGGAGCGGGTGCGCATCACCGGGTCGGTGCGCGCCGGCACCGCCTCCGCGCCCATCCGGCTCCAGGGCGTGGGGAAGCCGAAGATCGTCCCCAACGCGGACTCGGGGTCGCTGGTGCAGATCGAGAAGCCGTACTGGCAGGTGGACGGCTTCGAGGTGGACGTGCAGGGCAAGGCCTACTACGCGGCGCACTTCGCGGGGAACGTCACCGGGTCGGTGCTTTCGCACGGCAACCTGCACGGCGGCACGGCCGGCACCGGGGTGTCGACCCACTACGCGTGCGTGGGCGCCACCATCTCCGACAACGAGATCCACCACTTCCAGAAGCCGGGGGACGACTCGCACGGCATCCTGGTCCAGCCCGGGTCGAAGCAGATCTCCATCCTGCGCAACGTGATCCACGACAACTCGGGGGACTCCATCCAGTGCATCGGCCCGGAGGGCCTGTCCGCGGAGCCCCCGGCGGACGGGGTCCTCATCCAGGACAACACCATGTATCACGACCACGAGCAGGCGGTGGACGTGAAGACATGCTACAACGTCACCATCAAGCACAACGTGATGCGCGACTACCTGGAGGCGCTGCCGGGCGGGTGCTCGCTGGTGGTGCACATGTCCGCCCGCGAGGTCCTCATCGAGGACAACGACATCTTCAACGTGGGCAAGGCCATCGCCATCGGCGGCAACCACGTGGGCCCGGTGCCGTACCACGTGGTGGTGAAGCAGAACCGGATCCGCAACGTGGTGAAGGGCTACCAGCTGGAGGGAATCGGCATCAAGCTGGAGAACTCCCAGATGGCCCGCGTCTTCAACAACACCTTCGTAGGCGTGGGCTTCGCGGCGATCACCGCGGGCGGCGGCGACCAAGGCTACACGACCGATCTGATGATCAAGGACAACATCATCTCGACCGGCAACGGCACCGCCTACGGCATCTACCTCTCCCCGTACTACAGCGTCCTGCTCAGCCGGTACAACCTGTTCGCCCCGGGCACGCTGTTCAGCGCCGTCACCTCGGGCTCGCGGCGGACGCTCACCCTCGACGGGTGGCGGTCGGCCACCGGGCAGGACGGCCCTTCCCGCCAGGTGGATCCACAGCTCGACCCGGCCACGATGATGCCTGGCCCCCCGGCAGTCGACTGGGGCGAGTACGTGGGCGTCCCCTGGTGCGGCGCCGGCCCCGACATCGGAGCCGTGGAGTCCGGGTGCCCGTGAGCCCCCGGTAAAAACTGCAATGGTGTCGGGCGCGGACCCCGCAGGTCCCCGGATGGACTGGCGCCGCGCCTGGCACCGCTCCTGCTTTGGCTGTTCCGCCCGGGGTGACGGGCGATGCGGGATGCGGAGGGTGGACAGGGGGCTGTTGACTCGTTGGCGTTTGCGGCGCTGGCGGCGTTCTGTGCCCTGACATACGTGGTGCCGGCGGAGTGGTTGCCGGAGCTGGCGCCGCTGCGGCTGGCGCTGGCCACCTCCACGGCGGCGCTGGTGCTGGTGCTGGTGGCGCGGGTGGGGCGGGGACAGGGCCTGTCGCTGGACGGGTGGCGAGGCGGCGCGCTGATCCTCTTCACCGCGCTCACCCTGGCCTCCTCCGCCTGGTCGCTGGTGCCCGGCGCGTCACGCGTCCTGGGCATGGAGTGCGTGAAGTACGTCGGCATCTACCTGACCATCGTCAACCTGGTGCGCTCGAAGCGGCGGCTCGCCATCCTGTGCGGGGTGCTGGTGCTGTCGTCGCTGGTCACCTCCATCGGCACCATCCGCTGGTACCTCGCCGGGAACGACCTGGTGGAGGGGTACCGCGCCCGCTGGGTGGGCCTGTACGCGGACCCCAACCGGATGGCGATGACGCTGGGCCTGATGGTCCCCATCGGGCTGGCCTTCCTGGCGCGGCGGACGCAAGGCTGGCCCATGCGCGCGCTGTCGGGAGCGGCGGTGGCGGTGGCGGTGGCGGCCATCGTCCTCAGCTACTCGCGCGGCGGCTTCGCCGGCCTGGCGGTGGCCGGGGCGATCTGGGCGATGCGCGAGAAGCGGCTGGACCGGGCGGTGGTGGTCGGGGTGGCGGCGCTCGCCTTGTTCGCGCTGGCGCCCTCCACCTTCTGGTCGCGCACCGGCACCGTCTCCACCTTCCGCGACGACGCCTCGGCCATGGGCCGGGTGCACGCCTGGACGGTGGCTTCGCGGATCAACAAGGACCACCCGCTGCTGGGCCGCGGAGCGGGCACCTTCCGGGCCGCCTGGCCGCTCTACGCCCCGCCGGAGGCCCGGCGGGCGTACGAGGCGCACAACGTCTTCCTCCAGGTGCTGGCGGAGCTGGGCTGGATCGGCCTGTTCCTCTTCCTCGGGTTCGTGGGCGCGGGCCTGCAGGGCGCGATGCGCGCCTCGCGCGACGCGGACGTCGGGTGGCTGGCGCGCGCGCTGGCGGCCGGGGCCGCCGGGTACCTGGTGTGCAGCGTGTCCGCCGGCTTCCTCGGCGGGTCGGCGCACTTCTACGCCCTGTTCGGCCTGGCCGCGGCGGCGCACCGGCTCTCGCAGCGCGCGCCCGCGCCGGCGCCCGCGGAGGAGGCCGCCCGCGTTCCTCCGCCCCGGCTGCGGCTGGGCGCTGGAGTGGTCCGGTAATCCTGGAGGGCAAAGCGGATGCAACTCGGGATCCTGATGAACCTGGCGCCCAGGAAGCTGGGCTCCTTCGAGGGCTGGATCGCCGCCATGTGCGCGCACGCGCGTTCCGCGGGGCACCAGGTGGACGTGTTCGGACGCGCCCCCGCCCACCCGTCGTTCCTGGCGCGCCTGGAACAGCTGGGCTGCGGCTTCGCGACCATCGACTCGCTGGAGGACTCCACCTACCGGGCCATCCGGCGCCTGCGCGGCTACGACGCGCTCCACCTCAACATGTTCGCGCCGCGCAGCCGGATCGCCCTGATGGCGTACGCCTCCTACCCGGCGCGGGTGATGTTCGTCGACCACACCTCCGGGCTGGGCCCCGGGTCGCGGCGCGAGCTGCCGGTGGTGGCGATGCTCAAGCGCGCCGCGGACAGCATCACCCTGGTGCGTGTGGACGGGGTGGCCGGCGTCTCCGGGTACGTCTCCGACCGCCTCACCCGGAGGTTCCGCTTCGCCCGGCACAAGGTCCGCACCATCTACAACGGGGTGGACCTCTCGCGCTTCACGCCCGCGTCGGAGGTGTTCGACCTGCCGCCGGAGCAGGCGCAGGCGCCTCACCCTTCGCCCGGGCCCGCGCCGGCGCCGGCCTCGCCGGTCGGCATCGTGACCGTGGCCCACCTCATCCCGCACAAGGGCGTGGACCACCTGGTCCGGGCCATGGCGCTCGCGCGCAGTGAGCTGCGGCTCACCGTGGTGGGGGACGGGCCGCAGCTGGAGCCGCTGCGGGCGCTGGCGCGGGAGCTGGGGGTGGCGGAGAAGGTCACCTTCGCCGGGCTGCGCAACGACGTGCACGCCCTGCTGGCCGGGTGCGACGTCTTCGTCCACCCGGCGGTGTGGGAGGAGGCGTTCGGGCTCACCATCGCGGAGGCGATGGCGGCCGGCCGGGCGGTGGTGGCCAGCCGGACGGGCGGCATCCCGGAGCTGGTGGAGGACGGGGTGAGCGGCCTGCTGGTGGAGCCGGGCGACCCGGGCGCGCTGGCCCGGGCGCTCGATCTTCTGAGCGCCCGCCCGGCCCTCCGCCAGCAGCTCGGCGCCAGCGCCCGGTCGCGCGCCCAACAGCGCTTCAACCTGGAGCAGTGCGCGCGCGAGCACATCCGCTGGTGCGAGGGGGCGGTGGCGCGGATGTAACCCCGGGGGGCCCGGGGTCACTGCCAGCAACCCTTGCTTGCGCCACCGGTGCGGCACCTCTATATGGGCCCCTCATGAAAACCGTCCTCGTCAGCCTCCTCTCCACCGTCTTCCTGTTCGCCGCGTGCAACAAGGCGAAAACCGGCACCTCCTCTTCCGGCGGCGCCGGGGAACTGTCTCCGGACACCGTGGTCGCCACCGTGAGCGGTCAGAAGATCACCGCCAAGGAGCTGGACGACAAGGTCGGCGGGCAGATCGCGCAGCTGGAGGAGCAGAAGCACACCATCCGCAAGCAGGGCCTGGAGAACCTGATCAACGAACGGCTCGTCCAGGAAGAGGCGAAGAAGCGCGGGATGACCGAGGAAGCGTTCATGAAGGCGGAGGTGGAGGACAAGGTCCCGGCGCCCTCCGAGGACGAGATCAAGAAGTTCTACGACGCCAACCAGGCGCGCATGGGCGGGGCACCGTTCGACCAGATGAAGGACCGCATCGCCCAATACCTCGCCAACACGCCCAGGCAGGCCAAGGCCCGCGAGCTGATCACCAAGCTCCGCGAGCAGGCCGGCGTGAAGGTCACCCTGCCCGCGCCGCCCAAGCCGCGGAAGCAGGTGGCGGCCACCGGCCCGACCCGCGGCCCGTCCGACGCCAAGGTCACCATCGTGGAGTTCTCCGACTTCCAGTGCCCGTTCTGCAGCCGCGCCCACGACACCGTGGAGGAGGTGATGCGCAGCTACGCGGGCAAGGTGAAGCTGGTGTTCCGCCACATGCCGCTCACCCAGCTCCACCCCAACGCGATGAAGGCGGCCGAGGCGTCGCTCTGCGCGCACGAGCAGGGGAAGTTCTGGGAGTACCACGACACCCTGTTCAAGAATCAGCAGGCGCTGCAGGTCGACAAGCTCAAGGAGTACGCGGGGCAGATGGGCCTGGACGCCAGCAAGTTCAACGCCTGCCTGGACGGCAACAGCAAGTCGGAGACGGTGCGGGCGGACATGAAGGACGGCGAGGGCGTGGGCGTGCAGGGCACCCCGGCCTTCTTCATCAACGGCGTGTTCCTCAATGGCGCGGTGCCCATCGACGACTTCCGCGAGGTGATCGACTCGGAGCTGGCGGGCTCGTAACGGTTCCGATGGCCGCGCTGGACCGGCTGGCGGTGGCGGTGGACGTGCCGCTCCAGCCGGGCCTGGAGCTCTACCGGAAGGTGTCGGCGCACGCCGGCGTCGCCAAGGTGGGGCTCTCGCTGTTCGTGGAGCACGGCCCGCGCGCGGTGGAGGCCTTCCGCGCGCTCGGGGCCCGGGTGTTCCTGGACCTCAAGCTGCACGACATCCCGAACACGGTGGAGCTGGCCGCCGCGCGCGCCGCGTCGCTGGGGGTCGGCCTGCTCACCGTCCACGCCCAGGGCGGGAGCGCGATGCTGCGCGCCGCGCTGGCGGGCGCTGCGGACGGGGCGGCGAAGGCGGGGGTGGCGCCGCCGCGCGTGCTGGCGGTGACCGTCCTCACCTCCCTCTCGGACGCGGACGTGCAGGCGCTGGGGTACCCCGCGGCCGCCTCGGACGTGGCGCTGGGGCTTTCGGACGTGGCGGTGGGGGCGGGGGTGGGCGGGCTGGTGTGCTCGCCGCGCGAGGCGGCGCGGCTGCGGCGGCGCCACGGCCCCTCGCTGTTCCTCTGCACGCCCGGGATCCGCCCCGCGTCGTCGGAGGCTCAAGACCAGGCGCGCGCGGAGACGCCGCGCTTCGCGGTGGAGGCGGGCGCCGATCTGCTGGTGGTGGGCCGGCCGATCACCGCCGCCGCCGATCCGGCCGCCGCCGCCTTTGCGATCGCCCGCGAGATCGCCGCCGCCGCACCCGGGGCCTGAAACTGAAAACGTCCGGGCCCGGACATCCCGCGTGCCCTGCCTTCCTCCCGGCGCTCCCCGTGGACACCTTCGCCTTCGCGAGGGCGACATGATGATCCGGCATGGGGTGATGGGGGCGGTGCTGGCGATGGCGGCTGCGGGGTGCGCGTCACAGCGGGGAACGGGCGGGAGCGGCGTTGCGGCGAAGCCGGCCGCGGGCAGCCGGTCCGCGAAGGCGGGCGCCCTCTACCTGGACTCCGACCTGGGCTTCGAGATCGGCCGGCCCTCCGAGAGCTGGCAGCTGGACGCCACCGGGGAGATGACGGCGGAGGGCCTGGCCATCCCGGTGGTGATGCGGCACCGGGAGAGCGGGGCGCAGGTGGTGCTCCAGGTGGCGCCGGCCATCGCCTCGCCGACCGAGATGGCGGAGCGGCTCACCGCCGGCCTGCGCAGCCAGCCCGGCTTCAGGGCCGGGGACCCGGAGCCCCTGGCGCTGCGTGAGGGCGCGGTGGGCTTCGCCTTCGAGATGGGCGAGTCGGTGCGCGGCCGGGTGGCGGTGCTGGAGGGCGGACAGGGGCAGATCTTCGTGATGCTGGCCACCTGGCCCCGGGCCGCCGAGGCCGGCGTCACCGGCGCCGTGGAGCAGATCTTCAGCAGCCTCCGGCCCATCCCGAAGACCTGAGGCGTTCGCCAGGGGTCAGGCTTCGGCGGCGCGGCGGCGGATCAGCTCCACCAGGGTGCGCACGCCGACGCCGGTGGCGCCCTTGATCAGGTAGCCGCGCTCCTTGGGCGAGATGGACGGGCCGGCGATGTCCAGGTGCACCCACGGCGTCTCGCCCACGAACTCGCGGAGGAAGACGGCGGCGTTGATGGCGGCGCCCCAGCGCTCGCCGGAGTTCTTCATGTCCGCCACGTCCGACTTGAGCGCGTCCTTCTGCAGGTCGTGGATGGGCATCCGCCACAGCTCCTCGCCCGCGGCGCGCGCCGCCTCCAGCACCGAATACATGAGCTGGTCGTCGTCCCCGAAGGCGCCGGTGACGTAGTGGCCCAGCGCCACCATGCAGGCGCCGGTGAGCGTGGCGAGGTCGATGATCGCCTGGGGCTTCAGCTCGTTGGCCAGGGTGAGCATGTCGCCCAGCACTAGGCGCCCTTCGGCGTCCGTGTTGGTGATCTCCACCGTCTTGCCCAGGCGGGAGATGAGCACGTCGCCGGGGCGGTAGGCGGTGCCGGAGGGCATGTTCTCGCAGGCGCCGAGCAGCGCGTGCACCGGGAAGGGCGGCTTGAGGTGCGCCACCACCCGCATGGCGCCCAGCACCGCGGCGGAGCCGGCCATGTCCGTCTTCATGTCCACCATCCCCTCCGCCGGCTTGAGCGAGAGGCCGCCGGAGTCGAAGGTGATCGCCTTGCCCACCAGCACCACCGGCGCCCTCTTCGCGCCCCGGGCGCCCCTGGGGAGGTAGGAGACCTTCACCAGTTGGGCGGGCTCGGCGCTGCCCTGGGTGACGCCCATGAACATCCCCAGCTTGAGCCGCTTGATCTCCTGCGGCCCGCTC
>DATBSS010000154.1:0-6300 GCA_036559665.1 Myxococcaceae bacterium | reverse complement strand
TGATCGGCGATCCCTCCGTCAGCCGCCAGCATGCGGAAGTGTTGCTGACCGATGGCGAGGCGAGGATCGTCGATCTCGGTAGCCACAACGGGGTGCGGGTCAACGGCGAGGCTGTGACCGGCTCGCAGGTGCTCCAGGGCGGAGACGTGGTGATGCTCGGGGACGTCGCCCTGGTCTTCCACGCCGGAGCCCGGCCTCAGCCGGTCTGGCCGATCCTGGGCCCCTTGGACCTGCGCGCCCGGCTCTCGGAGGAGTTGGAGCGGGTGGCCAACTACGAGCGGGCGGTGAGCGTGCTCGCCCTCGAACCCGGCGCCGGCAGTGCTCCCCTGGCAGAGTTGGCCCGCGCCGCCAGCGGCGGGCTGCGCATGATCGACTTGTTGGGGCAGACCGGGACCTCGCTGGTGGTGGTGCTCCCGGAGATGGGGGCCGAGGAGGCTCGCGCCGCGGGCGAGCACCTGCTGGAGCTCCTCCTGCCGCTCGCGCCCCAGGCGCGCGCCGGCACCTCCAGTGCGCCGGAGGACGGGCTGAGCACAGAGGCGCTCCTGGTCTCCGCGCGGGCCGCGGCAACCGCCGCTCCGCCGCGGGAGCTCGTCGCGAGCGGACCGGCGTCGCGCCAGATCGCGTTCGGGGACCGTTCGGTGGTGGTCGCCGATCCGGCGATGGTGAAGCTGTACGAGCTGCTCCGGCGGCTGGCGGCCAGCTCCATCCCGATCCTCATCCACGGTGAGACCGGCAGCGGCAAGGAGAACGCGGCCTGGGCCCTGCACCACTGCTCGCCGCGCTCGAGCGGTCCTTTCGTGCCCCTCAACTGCGCGGCGATCCCGGAGAGCCTGGCGGAGAGCGAGTTGTTCGGTCACGAGCGCGGCGCGTTCTCGGGCGCCGACAAGGCGCGCGTCGGGCGGATCGAGCAATCCAGCGGCGGCACCCTCTTCCTGGATGAGGTGGGAGAGCTGCCGCTGCCCATCCAGGCGAAGCTCCTGCGCGCGCTGGACCAGAAGCGCGTCACGCGCCTTGGCGATTCGAAGGAGCGCGAGGTGGACCTCCGCGTGGTCGCCGCCACGCACCGCACGCTCGCCGAGGAAGTGAAGGCGGGGCGGTTCCGGGAGGACCTGTTCTACCGCCTCTCCGCCGCGGTGGTGGTGCTGCCCCCGCTCCGCGATCGCCCCTGCGAGCTGCCGCTCCTGGTCAACGCATTCCTCGCCGAGGCATGTGCCCGCCAGGGCCGGCCTCCGCTTCAGCTCTCGGCCGCTGCGATCAAAGCGCTGAGCGCCCACTCGTGGCCGGGCAACGTCCGGGAGCTGAAGAATGCGATGGAATACGTGGCCGCGGTGACTCCGGGACCCGTCGTAGAGCCCTCGCACCTCCCGTTCCAGCAGGCAGACCCGCCCGAAGACGGCCAGGGCGCCGCCCGGGAGTCGGACCGCCTTTCCTCCGGAGCGCCGGCCGGGTTCCGCCCCATCGCGGAAGAGCTGCGCGAGATCGAGCGGCGGCGGATGTGCGAGGCGCTGTCGGCCTCCGCCGGGGTGCACACGCGCGCGGCGAAGCTGATCGGCATGCCGCTGCGGACGTTCACGTTCAAGCTCAAGCGCTACCGCATCTCAGAGCGCGACTGGGAAGCGGCGAAGTGACATGACGGACGCATCCCGGCCCTGGGAGTTGCCCTCGTCCTTCGACGAGTACCAGGTGCTGAGGATGCTCGGGAACGGCTCCATGGGCCAGGTCTACCTCGCCCGGGACACGCTCCTGGACCGGCTGGTGGCCGTGAAGCTGATCGCCAGCGGAGCCCCGGACGCGGCCCAGCGGGAGCGGTTCCGCACCGAAGCGCGCGCCATCGCCCGGGTCCAGCACCCCAACGTGGTGGAGATCTACCGGGCCGGCGAGGTGCAGGGCCGCCCGTACCTGATCTCCGAGCTCGTGCGCGGGAAGAGCCTGGACCAGCTCTCGCTCCCGCTCCCCTGGGAGCAGGTGCTGGGGCTGGCCGTCGACCTCGCGCGCGGGCTGGCGGCCGCCCACCGCCGGGGCGTGCTGCACCGTGACATCAAGCCGGCCAACGCCATGCTGACCGAGGAGGGCGCGGTCAAGCTGCTCGACTTCGGCGTCGCCAAGCTGGTGGATGCCGCGGGAGGCGTGGCCGGCCCTGGCGCCGTCTCTTCGTACGTCCGGCGAGGCCCAGGCCCGGAAAGCCCCGGAGCGGCCACGGTGGACGCGGCGAGGCCCGCCAGCGTCCCGCCGCCGCACCAGGCCCAAGCGGCCCCTGAGCTGGCACAACTCACCGGGCTGATTGGCACGCCCCGCTACATGGCGCCGGAGGTCTGGCGGCAGGAGCCGGCCACGCCGCGCAGCGATCTCTATTCACTCGGAGCGCTGCTCTACGAGCTCTGCACCGGCGCCGCGCCCCATGCGGCCGCATCCCTCGACGCCCTGCAGCGGTCGGTCCTGGAGCAGGACGCCGCTCCGCTCGCCGGGAAGGCCCCCGAGGTGAGCCCGGCGTTCGCGGCGCTCGTCGATCGCTGCCTGGCGAGAGAGCAGGGGCGGCGCTTCGTCTCGGCGGAGGCCTTCCGGGAAGCGCTGGAGGCGCTGCGTGGCGGACGTGAAGCGGCGGGGCTCCGCGAACGGCCATACCCCGGCCTGCACTCCTTCGGCGCGGAGGACCGGGACACCTTCTTCGGGCGCGACGCGCAGGTGCGCGCCGTGCTGGACCGCCTCCGCGGAGAGCCGCTGGTCGTGGTGGCCGGCGACTCGGGGGCCGGCAAGTCCTCGCTCTGTCGCGCCGGGGTGCTGCCGCGCGTGGCCCAGGGAGCGCTGGGCCAGGGAGGCGCCTGGGCGGGGTGCGAGCTGCTGCCGGGCCGGAACCCGCTCCAGGCCCTCGCGGCGGCGCTCGCGCCACTCCTCGACGGAGGCGAGGGGGAGCTGCTCGAGGTGCTCAGGCAGAGCCCGCTCGAAGTGGGCCGCTGGGTGCTGGCGCGCGCCCGCCCCTGGGGCGTGGTCGTGCTGGTGGACCAGATGGAGGAGCTCCTCACCCTCGCGGCCCCCGATGAGCTGGAGCCCTTCACCTCCGCGCTGCGCTCCCTCGCCGGGAGCGGGCCACGGCTGCGCGTGCTGGCCACCGTGCGAGGTGACTTCCTGGCCCGGCTCGCCGCGCTACCGGGTCTCGCCGAGTACCTGTCGAGCGGGCTCTACCTGCTCCCGCACCTCGGCGAGGCCGGTTTGCGGGAAGCCATCACCGCGCCGGCCCGCACGCAGGGCTACAGCTTCGAGACCGAGGTGCTGGCGGACTCGCTGGTCGCGGCCGGACACGTGGAGGGCGGCCTGCCGCTGCTCCAGTTCGCGCTCTCGGAGCTGTGGGAGCGGAGGGACCGCGCCCGGAGGGTGGTCCCCGCCGCGGCGCTGGTGGCGCTCGGAGGCGTGGAGGGCGCCCTGGCCCGGCATGCGGATGGAGTGCTCGCGGAGATGCGGCCCGGGTCGCGCGTCGCCGCGCGGCGGTTGCTGCTCCGGCTGGTCCACGCCGAAGACACCCGCGCGCGGCGCACGCGGGCCGAGCTGCTGGGCGAGCCTGGCTCGGAGGACGGCGAGGCGCGGGCAGCGCTCGAGGCCCTGGTGCGCGGGCGCCTGGTGTTCGGCCGTGAGTCGCCGGACGGAGCGGCGACGTACGAGCTGGCGCACGAGGCGCTGCTGCGCGGCTGGGACACGTTGCGTGGGTGGCTGGCCAACGACCAGGAGCAGCGCGCGCTCCGCCAGCGCCTGGAGCGCGCTTGCGCCGAGTGGGAGCGGCTCGGGCGCCCGCGCGAGCAGCTCTGGTCGAGGCGGCAGCTGGCGGAAGCAGCCGGACTGGACGAGGAGGCGCTGGGGAGCCAGGAGAGGGCCTTCCTCCGCACCTCGCGGCGCGCCGCCGGGCGGCGGAGGCTGCTGGTCGCGGCCGCCGCGCTGGCCGTCCCTCTCACCGCGGGGGCCGTGTACGGCGGACTTCAGCTCCGCGCCTGGCAAGAACGCGAACGCGAGGTGGCACGGGTGCTGCAAAGCGCAGAGGCCGCCATGACCAGGGGCCGCGAGCTCAATCCACGCGTCGACGCGCTGCGCAGCCAGGCGTTCGCGGTGTTCGACGAAGAGAGCAGCTCCGACAGTCCGCGGGCGGAGGCGGACTGGGCCGTCGCGCTGGAGGCCGCGGCGGAGCAGAGCGCGGCGCATGAGGAAGCCATCCAGTCGCTGGAGAGTGCGCTGGCGCAGTACGGGGCTCGACCGGACCTGCGGAATGGCCTCGCGGGCACGCTCTTCGAATACATCCTGATCTCCGAACGGAACCGCCACGGCCTGGTGAGCGCGCAGCTCCTCCAGCGGCTGGAGCGCCTCCCGGAGACCAACGACCTCCGGCAAC
The DNA here is from genome assembly GCA_036559665.1 of Myxococcaceae bacterium. Taxonomy (GTDB): domain Bacteria; phylum Myxococcota; class Myxococcia; order Myxococcales; family Myxococcaceae; genus DASRBA01. Next base: position 1,928 of record DATBSS010000154.1, on the reverse strand, counting down.
GCCTGCTGGAGCCAGCGCGGGTCGCCATCGTCACCGAGCCGGCTGGCGCGCGGGTGGAGATCGAGCAGGCGAACGTCCAGGGGAGGCGTTGGCGCTGGACGCCGTTCCGGCAGCTCGCGAAGCAGACCCCCATCGACGAGGAGCTCCTCCCGCCGGGCTCCTACCGGCTCCGGCTTCGCGCGGCGGGCCGCCCCGAGGTCGTGTACCCCGTACTGGTGGAGCGGGGCGAATCGCTGCGCCTTCACGTCCCGTTGCCGGCCGCGGTGCCCAGGGGCTACGCCTACGTCCCGCCCAGCCGCTTCCTCTATGGAAGCAGCGAGGACGAGGACGTGCGCCGCACCTGCGTGCGAACCAAGCCCATCCATCCCAGGGAGACGGGCGGATTCATCATCGCGCGGCACGAGGTCACGTTCGGCGAGTGGATCGAATTCCTGCGCGCGCTTCCGACTGAAAAAGAGCGGAACGAACGCACTCCGGAGGCCACGAACTATTTCGGCACCATCAAGCTGGAGCGCAGCGCTGGCCGGTATTCATTCGTGCTGGAGCGCAAGGCGCAGGAGCCGTACCGGGTGCCCGAGGGAGCGGTGCTCCACTACCGCGAGCGGACCCAGCGGGCGGCCCAGGACTGGTCCCGGATGCCGGTCTCCGGGGTCTCGTGGCGGGACGCCGAAGCGTACACGGCATGGCTCAGCGCCACCGGCCGGCTCCCCGGCGCGCGCCTCTGCACGGAGCTGGAGTGGGAGCACGCGGCGCGCGGGGCCGATGGGCGCGAGTACCCGCACGGCAACCAGCTCGACCCGGATGACGCCAACTTCGACGTCACCTACGGGAGACGGCCGGCCGCGTTCGGTCCGGACGAGGTGGGTTCGCACCCGGCGTCGGACAGCCCGTTCGGCGTCGCGGACATGTCGGGGAACGTCTGGGAGTGGGTCGCGTCCGGAGGAGGGGCCAGGAGCGTCGCCTTCGCCGGAGGGTCTTTTTATCAAAGCGACCTGACGGCCCGTATCACCAATCACGGCATCGGCGAGGAACAGACCCGTGTGCCCTGGACCGGGCTTCGCGTCTGCGCGGCGGCGCCGGCACCATGAATCGCGCAGAGCAAGCTCGCCTATCGAGGAATCATCCATGATCAAGATAATGCTGGCGGTAGTTATCCCGTGGGGTTCCATCGCTTCGATGGTCGTCGCGCAGCCGACCCAGAGCGACCAGGGGACGCACCTCCACGGCACGGGTCCGTACGAGCACGTGAACATCGAGCTCAACCAATTCGCCGGCTGCAAGTACCAATTCGCTAAAGGTAACTTGCAGCTTGTCAAAGGCCCTGGCGATCTCTTCTCAGGCGATTGCTCGATCACCAAACGGCCATTCCTGGCTCCGTACAATGGGGGGACCGTCTCCTTCAGTATCGATGCCGTCCGCAAACACGCGAACATCCTTGGATCCAAGGCGAATCTCAAAGCTCCCCAGCCGCCCGCGAACAAGTACAAAGTATCAGTGGGACCTGAGAAGACTCCTCTGTGCGAGGGAGAGGGTTATGCCTTGGCGGTCCCCTTCGCCTGGTCGACCTCCGGCGAAATCCTCGACACCTCAGACTATTTCACGTTCGCATGCGTCCCCACTCTGACGAAAGGAATCTCGAAGGGAGGTGGTGTCATCGCCAAGTGCGTGGATTGGGGCTACCCGCCCTGGGAGGACACCTCCGCGTACGACGCGCCCACGGCCAAGCGCTTCCACCAGACGTGCGTGCGCCTGGCGACCGCGGATTACTGCGGAGAAGGTGATGCCAATACGGTCGATGGAACACCGATTGGCATCGCCGACATGGACGATGCCGTCGACGCCGGATTGGTTCAGATCAATGATATGAAAGTAACGTTTCTCCCGAAGCCCAAGCCTGCGGTGGACATAGAGCTCGAAGGCATCTGGGG
>DATBSS010000153.1:0-10341 GCA_036559665.1 Myxococcaceae bacterium | reverse complement strand
GCACGAAGTGCTCGCACACGTTCCGCGTGAAGCGGGGCGCGGACGGCAGCGCGCTCATCGTCCCCTCCGCGCCTTCGGCGGCGCCGCCGGTGGCCGCGGTGCCGGAGAACCCGTTCGCCCAGTTCGCCCCGGTGCCCGGCGGGGACATGTTCTCCCAGAGCACGCGGGTGGCGCCCATGCCCACGCGCCCCGAGCCGGCCACGGAGAAGGGCGCCAAACCGCCGCCCGCGCCGCAGGAGATCACCCGGCGCGGGCCCGCGCCCACCGACGTCACCGTGCGCGCGCCGGTGCCCACCCGGGACGCGCTGGCCGAGGTGTTCGGGCTGGAGCCGGACGCGGTCACCCACCCGGCGGCGGTCTTCGGAGGCAAGGTCTCGTCCTCGGCGCGCACCGACCCGGCGGCCATCTACGGCGGCGGCGGCGCGCTCCCGCCCTCTCCGGCGCCCTCGCTGCCGCCCATCCCGCCCTCGGCTCCGCCGGCCTCCATCCAGATCGACGCCGCGCTCCCGTCCGGCCCGCCGCCCAAGGGGAACGTCCCCGGAGGCTTCGACCCCTCCACCAACACCGTCTTGTCCTCCGGGCCGTCGAGCGGCCCCTACCCGCAGGCCTCGCAGGCCTGGCCCCAGGGCGCCTCGTCGTCCGACTCCAACCCGTTCGCCTCGGGGCCGAGCAGCGGCGGGTTCCCGGCCGCCGGCCCGCCGGACCACAGCCTGTTCGACATCCCGCCACCGCCGCCGGAGGCCGCCACGCACCCGGGCCCGGACGGCGCGGCCGAGAACCGCTTCGGCGCGCCCGCGGGCCTGGACGCGCTCGCCGCGCCGCCCCCGTCGCCGATGATGCAGCCGCCGCAGAGGCCGGCCGGCCGGCCGGAGGACGCGCGCGGCGTGGAGGAGTACTCGACGCCGGGCGCGGCGCGCCGCTACGCGGGCCTGGTCACCAACCTGGCGGTGGCGGCCGGGCTGATGATGCTGCTGGTGACCGGTGGCTCGGTGTACCTCAACGAGGGGAAGCTGGACCTCTCCGCCTTCAGTGGGGACCGGATGGCGGCGCTGTTCGCCGCGCGGCGCACGGCGGACGTGACCGACGTCTCCAACGGCCTCTACGAGACGAAGACCGGACGCTCGGTGTTCTTCGTCCGCGGGGTGGTGCACAACCGCACCGAAGCCCCCCTCCAGGCCAAGGTACGGGCGGAGATCCTGGACGGCGCGGAGCTGGTGCGCGCGGCGGAGGGGATGGCGGGCGCGGCGCCCACGCCGGAGGAGGTGTACGGCCTCGCGAGCTCGGCGGACCAGGCGAAGCTGTCCGCCCGGCTGAACCAGGAGGCCAGGCCCCTACCGCCCGGCGCGGACGCGCCCTTCTTCCTGCTCTTCGACTTCGGGGACGCGCAGCAGTCGCCGGACCTGGCGACCTACCGCCTCCGCGTCTCCGTCTCGGAGGGGGCGATGACCGCGGATGCCGCCGCCCCGCGCTGAAGCCCCTCGCCGCGGGCCAGCCGCAGCCGCTCCTCCTCCAGCCGGTGGCGTTCGGTGAGGTCGCGGGTCACCTTGCCGAAGCCGGTGAGCCGCCCGGACGGGTCGCGGAGCGCGGTGATGATCACGTTGGCCCAGAAGCGGGTGCCGTCCTTGCGCAGCCGCCAGCCCTCGTCCTCGAAGCGGCCCTCGCGCCCGGCCACCTCCAGCTCGTAGTCCGGCTTGCCCGCCAGCACGTCCGCCTGCGGGTAGAAGCGGGAGAAGTGCTGGCCGATGATCTCGTCCGCCCGGTAGCCCTTGATGCGCTCCGCGCCGGCGTTCCAGGTGGCCACGCGCCCGGCCGGGTCGAGCATGAAGATGGCGTAGTCCTTCACGCTCGCCACCAGGAGCCGGAACCGCTCCTGCTCCTGGTGCAGCGCCTCCTGGGCCAGCTTGCGTTCGGTGAGGTCGCGGGTCACCTTGGCGAAGCCCACCAGCACCCCGGACTCGTCGCGCACCGGGGTGAGGATGACGCTGGCCCAGAAGTGGGAGCCGTCCTTGCGGACGCGCCAGCCCTCCTCCTCGAAGTGCCCGTTGAGCTGCGCCAGCTCCAGCTCCCGCTCCCACTTCCCGCCGTAGGCGTCCTCCGGCCGGTAGAAGACGGCGAAGTGCTTGCCCTGGATCTCCTCCGGCGCGTAGCCGAGGACGTGGCGGGCGCCATGGTTCCAGGTCCGCACGTGGCCCTGGGTGTCGAGCATGAAGATGGCGTAGTCGCGGATGCTGTCCACCAGCAGTTGCAGCGGGGCCGGCGGGGAGGCCCCGGCCTCACGGGTCCCTCGGGGCGCGGGGACCGGCGGGGGCACCTGGGGGGAGAACGCCGCGCCGCCTTCGCCCCCGCGCGGCAGCGTCATGGTGAAGCGGGTGCCGGCGGCCTCCGTCGAGGTGACGGAGATCTCTCCTCGGTGGGCGCGCACCACCTGCTCGGCGATGTAGAGCCCCAGCCCGAGGCCGCGGGCCCCCTCCCGCTTCTGCTCCAGGCCCCGGAACGGTTCGAAGACGTGGGGGAGGAGATCGGGCGGGATGGCGCCGCGGTTGTGGACGTCGATCCGGACGGCGAGCTCGCCGGTCCCGTCCAGGGTCACCACCACCGGCGCGCCCTCCTCCCCATGCTCGGCGGCGTTGCCGATCAGGTTGGCGAGCGCCTGGGAGAGGCGGGTGCGGTCCCACCGCCCGCGCAGGTCGCCCTCGCCGCGGATCTCGATCGCCCGCCCCTGGTGGGCCAGCTCGACCTCGGCGCGGACCTCCTCCACCAGTGACTTCAAGTCTGCCGGCTGGCGCTCCAGCGGGAGGCCGCCCTCGCGGGCGCGGGTGAGGTCCAGGAGCTGGCCGATCATCGCGGCCATCCGCTTGCTGCTGCTCAGCGCGCGCTGCAGGGGCCGCTGGATCTTCTCCTCCCCGGTGCGCCGGAGCAGCAGCTCGATGGCGGTCATGATGGCGTTGAGCGGGTTGCGGAGGTCGTGCCCCAGGATGGCGGTGAACATCCCGTTGAGGTGGACCGTTCGCTCCAGCTCGGCGACCAGCCGGGCCCGCTCCGCGTCCGCGCGCTTGCGGTCGGTGACGTCGTGGGTGAAGCAGCGGTAGTAGACGACCCGGCCGCCGCGGCGGAACGCGTTGGCGCTGATCAGCATGTCCCGGTACGACCCGTCCCCGGCCCGGACCCGCGCCTCGGCGTCCTGGAGGCCGCCCTCCCGGGCCATCCGGTCCAGCAAGCCCTGCGCCTCGCGCTCGTCGGGGTGGAACCTCGAGAGCCGCTGCCCGACGTACTCGTCGCGCTGGTAGCCCAGCATGCGGAGCTGGGCCTGGTTGGCCCACAGGATCACCCCGCCCGCGTCCACCCACTGCAGGCCGAAGAGGGCGTGCTCGGCGAAGTCCCTCAGCTCCTCTTCGCTCTCGCGCGCCGCCCCCTCGGGGATGGAGTGTGGATCCAGGCTCGGGGGGCTCATCAAGAACGCAACACGATGTGCAGGGGAGTGCGTTCCGCCAAGCTCCGGGCCAGGTGGAACGTCAGGGAGTGGAAGGTCGCACTCCGGGCGTAGCTAGCCCCCGCCGCCAGTGTGCGGGCTGGCCTGGGGGAGCGGCTGCTTGCTCACTCCCTGGACCAGGTAGCCGAAGGCGTTGCGGAACTCCTCCAGGCTCATGTTGGCGGTGGCCGCGTGGCGCGCCAGCACGTGCGCGTCCTCGAAGTCCTTCTGGTTGAGGCGGATCATGTACTGGGCGGCGATCTTGTAGCGGTCCGACTGGACGTCCACGGCGCGCAGGCGGGTGCGGCCGGAGACCGGGTCCATCATCTCGCTCATGGGCATGGGCTTGAAGTGGCCCTCCTGGATGGTGACCACCACGCCGGTCCCGCCCTCGATGATGCACTTGGCGGCGCAGTAGCCGAGGTCGCGGGCGTACTCCATGTCGAAGGGGATGGGGTCCGCGCAGCGCAGCTCGTAGCCGATGTTCTTGGAGACGATGGTGGTCTTCACCTTCAGCTGCTTCAACCTGGCCTGGACCTGGGCCTTGAGGATCTCGCCGATGTTCACCTCGGCGATGCGGATGTGCCCGTGGGCGTCGCGTTCCACGGTGGGCAGCTCCTTGAGGTCCACCTCGTCCAGCCGTTCCACCAGGCCCTCCGCCAGCACCGCCACGCCGTCCGGGCGCCCGTCGGAGATGCGCTTGATGATCGCCCCCACCAGCGTGTCCACGATGGTGCTCAGGGAGAGCTTGCCGGGCGGGAACTCCTCCGGGATGAGGGTGAGGGTGGCGCCGGCGGCCTTGCCAATGCCGAGCGCCAGGTGGCCGAACTTCCGGCCCATGGCGATCGTGAAGTACCAGCGGTGGGTGGTCTTGGCGTCCACCATCAGGTTCTTCACGATCTCCACGCCGATGTGGCGGGCCGTCTGGAAGCCGAAGGTGTAGACCTCCGGCGGCAGGTCCAGGTCGTTGTCGATGGTCTTGGGCACGTGGACCACCTGGATCTGCCCGCGGGAGCGCTCCGCCAGCTTGTAGGCGGAGAAGGAGGTGTCGTCCCCGCCGATGGTGATCAGCTTGCCCACGTCCAGGCGGAGCAGGGAGAGGAGGACGTTCTCCATCGCCGCTTCGCTCTTGGTGGGGTTGGCGCGGGCGGTGCCGATGTGCGAACCGCCCCGGAAGTGGATCCGGCTCACGTCGTGGATCTCCAGCTTGGAGACGTGGCTGACGTCGCCCTGCATGAGCCACTCGAAGCCGTCCTGGATGCCGATCACCTCGTAGCCGGCCAGGCTGGCGCGGATGGTGGCCGCGCCGATGACCGCGTTGATCCCCGGGGCCGGGCCTCCACCCACCAGCAGCGCCAGCTTCTTGTTCGGTGCCACGCGTCCCTCCTGCAAAGGCGCGGACCGTACCAAATGCCGGGGTCAGTTCGGCGGATGGAAATCGTCGTGCACGGTGACGAAGCCGGAGTCCTCGGCGAGGCTGGCCGGCGTCAGGAGCTGGCGGTCGAGCGGCAGCTTGTCGCCGTAGCGCGCGTGCGCCGCGGCCAGGATGGGGCCGATGTCGAGGTCGCGGACCCGCTGCATGCGCCCCACGCTCTTTTGCGCGCCGCGCTCGTAGGCCTTGGCCACCAGCTCCGAGCAGTAGATGCGGTCGTCGCTCCACTCGAACTGCGCGTCGTACTTCTTGCCCAGGAACGCGCGGGCCGCGGCGGCGACCGCGGCGCCCTCCTCGCCGGTGAGGTCGCGCCTGCGCAGCGCGGTGTAGCGGCGGCCGTCCCCGCGCCGGATCCACGCGGTGATGGGCGTGCGCGAGACGCGGCCAATGGCCTCGATGACGAACACCCCGTCCGGCGCCACCTCCACCAGCCCCGAGTGGGAGTAGGGGCTGTGGGTGGCGATCTGGATGGCGGCCGACTGCGCGGAGCCGGAGGTCTGCAGGACCACGTCTCCGTTTCGCCACGCTGGAGCGGCGGAGCGAGGCGGGGGAGCCGCGGAGGCGGCCGGCCGGGCGGCCAGGAGGACGCAGCAGAGCAGGGCGAGTCGCATGGGGCGGGTGCTCTGCGACGCCCGTGCCGCCGGCTGGGTAGGATGTGCGCCCGGAAGAGTCCCGCATGCCGGACCGCGCCGAAGCCCTCTCGCTCGCCAAGAAGCTCCACGCCTTCGCCTCCAGCATGGAGATCATGCGGAAGGCGGCGGCGCGCGAGCTGGCGTCCCGCCACCCGGTGGACACCACCGAATTGCTCCAGCACCTGATGCAGCTCAACGCCGAGGGCCACGAACCCGCCCGCTGCGCGCTCCAGGCGGTGACCGCCGCGCTGTCGCTGGAGGCCGCCTCGCTGCCGGACGCGGCGTCGCTGCGGAGGATGGCGGAGACGCAGTCGCTGGAGGCGGTGGCGGCGCTGTTCGCGGATGGGCCGGCGCGCAAGGAGATGACGCAGGACGCGGCGGCGCGCGCCGACGCCCGGACCTTCACCGAGTCGCTGGGCCACCTCAAGACCAAGGCGCGCAGCACCCGCGACCCGGACCAGCTGGCGCGGTTGGTGATGGCCTCCAACCCGGCGGTGGTGCGCAACGCGCTCATCAACCCGCGGCTGACCGAGGAGCTGGTGGTGCGCATCGCCGCCCGCCAGCCGGCGCGCCCCGAGGCGCTGCTGGAGATCTGGAGGTCGGCGCGCTGGTCGTCGCGGCCGGCGGTGCGGCGGGCGCTGGTGTTCAACCCCTACCTGCCGCCGGAGCTGGGCGCCAAGATCGTCCCGCTGCTCACCTCGCCGGAGCTCCAGGAGCTGGCCTCCTTCGAGAGCGCGCACCGGGCGCTGCGCGATCAGGCGAAGCTGCTCCTGAAGGACCGCAAGAGCTAGCCGGCTGGCGCCGCACTCTGGCGGATCTTTTCGTCCAGCCACTGGACGGCTTCCGCCTCGCTGGTGAACAGCCGCCGGCGGGTGGTCCGGCTGACCCGCATGATGAAGTTGGCGCTCACCCGGATCACCGGGTTGTTGATCACGATGGCGTACCACTCGTAGGGGCCGGTCTCCTTCCAGCCGCCGAAGACGGCGCGCGCCCCGGGCGCCATCTCCTTCATCTCCTGCGTCTGCACCAGCGTCGGCAGCCCGTACAGCGGCTGGCCCACCTCCCAATTCTTCATCAGGCCGGTCGCCTCCTCCCCGGTGAGGGAGCCGGTGAAGTCGACGCGGGCGGCGCGGGTGCCGCAGGGGAGGGTGAACGTGGAGAGCTCGTACGGCATGTGCCTCCCTGCCGGCGAACGCTAGCGGGACTCGCGGGCGCGCTCGTCCAGCCACGCGACGGCCTCCGCCTCGGTGGCGAAGATGACCCGGCGCTTGGTCTTGGCGACGCGAAAGATGAAGCTGATGGAGACCCGCAACACCGCGTTGGTGATCACGAAGGCGTACCACTCGGTGTTGGAGGGCTCCTTCCAGGCGCTGTAGAAGGCGCGGGACTCCGGCGTCAGATCCTTCGTCTCCTCCATCATCACCAGCGTGGGCAACCCGTACATCGGGCCGCCTGGCGCGTAGTTCGTCATCATGGTCCGCGACTCGGCCTCGTCGAGGGTGCCGCCGATCCGGATGCGCCCGGCACGCGCGCCGCAGGGGAGGGTGAACGTGGAGAGCTCGTACGGCATGGCCTAGCGCTTCTGGCCAGGCAGCTCGCGCGAGGACTTGGGCGTCACGTCCACCAGGTCCTCGCCGCGCGAGGCGCGCTTGAACGAGTAGACGAGCTTGCCCACGGCGTTGCCGAGCTGGCCCATCCGCGACGCGGAGAAGATGACCACCACCACGAAGGCAAGGATGATGATCTCGCCGGTGCCGAGTCCCATGCGCGCCATCCACCATGCACGACCCGGTGTCCGGCCGCAAGCAGGGGGCCGGGCGTGCTGATCCTTGCCCACCGAGGAGCGTCGGCGGACGCGCCGGAGAACACGCTGGCGGCGTTTCGCGAGGCGGCCGCCCAGGGCGCCGACGGCGTGGAGCTGGACGTGATGGTGTGCGGCTCCGGTGAGCTGGTGGTGTGCCATGACGAACGCCTGCGCCGGCTCGCCGGCCAGGATCTGGAGGTCCGGAGGACGCCGCTGGCCCGGCTCCGCGAGCTGGACGTGGGCGGGCACCTGGGCTTCGGCGCCTCCGCCGGCATCCCCACCCTGGAGGAGGTGTTCGCCGCGCTCCCGGCGCACTTCGTGGTCAACGTGGAGCTCAAGTGCGATCGGATCGACGACGGGGGCCTGTCCCTCCTCGCCGGCGAGTACCTGTCCCGGCCCGCGCTCCTGGACCGGGTCATCGTCTCCAGCTTCAACCCCCTGTGCCTGCTGCGGCTGGGGTGGCGCTTTCCGGGGCTCCGCCGCGGCTGGCTGATCGACCCGGACCGGCCGTTCTGGTTCGAGAGCCGGTTCACCCGGCCGTGCGCCAGCTTCTCCGTGCACCCGCACCACGCCGCCGTCACCGAGCCCCGGATGCGGCGCTGGAAGAAGGCGGGTTACCAGGTCGCGGCGTGGACGGTGGACGACCCCGCGGAGGCGGCGCGCGTGCGGTCGCTCGGGGTCGCGTACTGCATCACCAACCGCCCGCGCGAGATCCGCAAGGCCCTGAAGCTGTAGCTCCAGGCCTCAACGCGCGCGCCCGACCTCGATGCCTCCGGCGCCGTTGCCCACCGCGAAGCTGAGCAGCTGCTGCCCGGTGACGGCGATGGGGCCGTTCTTCAGCAGCGGGTCGGCCAGGATGTACTTCCCGTCGTCGCGCTTGCCGATCACCGCCACGAAGTGCCCGCCGTTCCCGTTGGCCAGGTAGTTCCCCTTCGCGCGCTCCTTGGCGCCCCAGGCGCCCCACGGGTTCTGCCCGCCCAGGATGCACACGTTGCCGCGCGCGAGCGCCTGGTCGATGCCCTGGGTGCCCCACACCAGGTCGCTGTTGGCGCCCGCGGCCTTCAGCCCGCGCCGGAGCGTGTTCCAGTCCATCAGGTGCGACTGGTTCCCGTCGCGCCCGTCGCAGAGGTCGCGCATGGAGTCGATCGCCTTGGGCGCGTCCTTCGGCGACGGCTGCTTGATCAGCCCGAGCGCGGTGAGGGCGATCACCCCGGACGTGGGCCCGCAGTCCGCGTAGCCCATCTGGTGCCCGCCGGCGTTGTACGGGGAGGGTCCCCACTGCGTCATGTGGAACTTCTTCCCCTCCTCCTCGTTCTTGGCCGGGCCCAGCGCGCCTTTGGGAGGGAAGTCCGCGGGCTGGAAGCTGTCCTTCTGGAACGCCGCCTGGGGCCCGGGTCCACCGCTGGACGGGGCCGGGCGATTCGCAGGGCCCGAGAAGGGTTGGGCGAGGCGAGGCGGGACGGGACGGGAAAGGGGCAGCGCCGAAGTGCTCGGCATGACTTCCTCCAGGTTTGGTGACGCGCCCGAAAGGGTTGTCGGCCGATGCCTTTTCCGGTGGCTGCCAAGAAGGTGGACAACGCGAGGTGGATTTATCGGCGAAACGTAAAGAGATGCTCGAGTGGAGAACTCTCGGTTCTCGACCGATAAAACTGGTGCGGCCCCGAACTGGAGCGGGCCCGCGACCAACAAGGAGCACGAACCGCACCAAGCCACCAGCGCGAGCGCGCGCGTCCCGGGTCCTGGGTTCCAGGTCCCGGTGGCTGCCGGCCCATCCAATGGGACACCGGCGGCCGACCATCCGGTCACAGAAGGGCCATGCTCTGGGGAGAGCATTTGCGGGAGACCAAAGGGCCCCGACGACGGGGCCTGGAACCCAGGGCCCGGGACCGCTGCGCGCGCGCTGGTGGGACGAGAGGACTAGAAGTCGAGCCCGAGGCTGACGTTGAACGCCAGCACCGGCGGGAGCTGCATCTCGAGGTTGGTGCCGGGGATGGTGATGCTGCCCAGACCGGCGGCGGAGACCTCGGCGATGATCTGGATGACGCCGCCCACGAAGCGCACGCCGCCGTAGAAGCGGTTGTGCGCGTTCTCGAACATGGCGACCTCCTTGTATGCGCCGGAGTTGCTGAACTGCGCGAACTGGGACGCGTACGCCTGTGCCTCGGTGCGGCCCTCGTTGAAGTCCACCAGCCGGTTGGTGCTCGCGCCCACGAAGGTCAGGTCCCAGCCGCCGTAGGGCGTGAGCGTGATCATCCCGCCGATGGCCCACTTCTTCCCCACGGAGAAGTCCAGGCCGTTCACGCCCAGCTCGAAGTCACGGGTGTTGAACAGCCGGGTGGCGTGGAAGCGCGCCGACACGTCCGGCAGGTAGGCGAAGCCCTCGTTGCCCGCCCACTTCACCTCCATCGTCGCCACCGCCATGTCACTCCGGTCGATCCACCCGACCTTGGTGCCGATCTCGAAGGACCAGGGCAGGCCCTTGCGCACGTGGACGCCGGGCAGCAGCGAGGTCCCGGAGTATGCGCGCTCGGTGGGCATGACGAAGAACGGCCCCGTGGGCGTCGGTTCGCCCGGGGTGACGCCCTTGAGCGAGATCACCGACAGCTCGGCGGCCACCGCGAAGCCGGAGTGCCCCAGTGTGCCGGGCGGCGTCAGGTAGCTGGAGGCCAGCGCCGCGCCCATCTCCTTGGCGAACGCCCGGAAGTTGGCGTTGGCGGTGGCGGCCCGGCTCGGGTCCGGGTCCGCCGGGTTGCCCAGCAGCTGGATGTGGAAGTCGTTCGGCGCGGCCAGCGCCAGGCCGCCGCACAGCAGCGCGGCGGTGGCGGAGATCCGCCGGAGCATGCCCATGGTTGAAGCTCCCTCGGGGAAGCGGCCCACGTCTGGGACGCTAGCCCCCGGGGACGGCCATATCAATTTCGCTCTGCCGCCGGAGGCGCGGCCGCCCGCTACGGCGCGACGGCGGTCTTGCCGGGGTCCTGCTTCTGGGCCAGGGTGGACGGCCGGC
>DATBSS010000152.1:0-18552 GCA_036559665.1 Myxococcaceae bacterium | reverse complement strand
GGTTGATGCGGATCCAGCCCATCTTGTAGCGGGCCAGGTCGTGCACCGGGGAGGGTGGCGCGTCCAGCACGGCCTGGTAGTGCTTCTCCGCCTCCGCCAGGTCCGCCTTGTCGAAGTAGTAGTCGCCCAGGATCTGTTCGGACTCCAGGCGCAGCTGGCTCTTGGGGTACTTGGAGATCAGCTCGCCCAACGTCTTCAGCATCTCGTCGAACTCGCCCAGCTCCCGCTGCTCGTGCGCCAGGTAGAACGTCACCTTGTCGCCGTCGTGGAAGTCCGGGTACTCCTTCTGCAGGCGGACGTAGAGCTGGACCGCCTTCTGCTTCATCAGCTTGGTCTCCGGGGAGATCAGCGCGCCCTTGGACCCGTCGGGGCGGCTCTCCGCCTGGAGCGTGTACACGTACCGGCTCTTCTCCACGTACAGCTCGGCCAGCCGGAACTGGAGGTCGGGCAGGTAGGGCGCGGAGTGGGACTTGGCGATCAGCTTGTCCGTCTCCGCGATCGACTTGTCGACCTTGAAGATGTCCCGCCTGAGCTTGGTGAGGAGGCTCTCCTTCTCCTTGGACTTGGAGACCAGCGGGTTGATGTCCCGCGGGTTGACGGTCACCTGCGCCGCGGCGGGGAGGGCAGCGAGGAGCAACGCCGGCAGAAGGGCCCTCATTGGTCCACCCCCCCTTCGATGCAGCGGCTCTTGAGGCTCACCCGGTAGTCGCGCAGCTCGTCGTTCCAGTACTCGCCGTCGAAGGGGAAGCCCGCCTCCTTGGGCGTGAGCGGCGGCTCCTCGACCTCCTTGACCAGCTTGGAGCCCCTCTTGATGCGCTCGTAGAGCTTGAGCCCGATCTCGTAGTCCATGATCCGGACCTGCTCCGCGGCGCGGACCAGCTTGTCCGCCTCCTGCCGCACCGAATCGCGCAGCCGCGCCTCGTACACCCGCTGCGCCTCCGCCACCGCCAGCACGTAGAGGCGGTTGAGGTGGCCGTAGAGCCGGTCGCCGAAGCTGCCGGCGTAGCGGCCCAGGTTCTCGCCCTCCAGCTGGAGCGCCTCGTAGAAGCGGTAGGCGCGCCGGGTGGGGCCGATGGAGGAGGCCGCCCGCACCATCCGCAGGTCGCGGGTGAGGTCGTCCCGCTCGCGGATCGCCTCCAGCGACTCGGCGAACTTGCGGGTCAGCTCCTTGGCGGCGCGCTTGGCCGGCAGGTAGTGGCAGAGGTCGCGGAAGATCATCGCCCTCAAGAGATATTTGTCGGGGAGGAACTCGTCGCGGAAGGAGGGCGCGTCCAGGGTGGTGAGGACGCCCATGGCCGTGTGGATCTCGCCCAGGTTGTACCGGGTCCACGCCTCCTCCAGGTACAGCGACGCCTGGCCGGGGTCCAGGGCCGGCAGCTTGACCTGCCGGTACGCGTCCAGCGCGCCCTTGAAGTCCTTCTTCTCGTAGCGCAGCCGCGCCGCCGCCAGCAGCGCCTCGTTGCGCGTCTCCAGCGACAGCTTCGTGTCGTGGCCCAGCTCCCAGAAGGACTGGATGAGCTCCTGGTTGATCTCCCTGGCGTCCTTGAGCCGGGTGACCAGCACGGCGAAGCGGGAGCGCGAGGCGGCGGAGGTGCCCTCGGTGACCTTGGTGAAGTGGGTGTTGGCCCAGCGCTCGTTGCCGGCGCGCAGGTCCAAAAGGCCCTGCTGGTAGTTGGCGTAGTCGCCCGTCTCGCCGCCCACGAAGCCCAGGTCGAGCGCGGCGAACACCTGCTCGTCGATCATCGTCTCGTCGTGCGGCTTGTCGATCAGCTCGCGCAGGCCCTCCAGCGCGCGCGGGACCACCTCGGGGTTGGAGCGCTCGCGGGCGATGCGCGCAAGGTAGTAGGCGCCGGCGTGGGTGAGCTTGAGCTTCACCAGGCTCTGGCCCAGGAAGTACTGCGCCCAGGCGTAGTTGTCGTCCGTCTGGGGCATCGCCTCCAGGTACGCGTAGAAGCGGCGCGCCGCCTCCTTGTAGTTGGCGGTGAAGTAGAGGGAGAGGCCCTCGTCGAAGATCTTGGGGTCCACCTTCGGCGGGAGGGTGGCCGGGGCGGCGGAGGAGGGCGTCCCGGCGTCGGAGGCGTCGGGGGTCGCGCCCGGAGGCGCGTCGGCCGGAGCGGCTGGCGGAGTGCCGGGAGCGGGCGTTCCGGCGGCCGGCGCTCCGGTGGCGGGTGGGGTGCCGGCGGGCGCGGGCGAGGCCGGGGTGCCCGGGGCGGGGGGAGCGGCGGCCGGCTGGGGCGCGGGCGCGGCCGCCAGCGCGGAGGCGATCAGCGCGGCGAGGAGGGCGGGTTTCATTCCGGAGAGCCGAAGTTGAGCGCCACGGAGAGGATGATGGTGGGGACGTTGAGGATGTTGACCACCGGGAACTTGAGCGGGATGCAGACGTTGTTGGTGATGTCCAGGCGGTAGGAGACGAACTTCGACGTGAACAGGCGCACGCCGAGCCCCAGGTCCAACGCCGGGCGGAAGTTCTGGTTGGTCTTGATCAGCGTCCCGCCGATGGAGGCGTAGGCCTCGAAGTGGAGCACGCTCTGGTTGAGGAAGCTGGTCTTGCCGTAGATGGGGCTCCACACCAGGTCGGACCCGGCCATCCACTGCACCGTCTCGAAGGCGGTGGGCAGCACGCCGAAGTCGCGCTCCAACTGCTGGCGCAGGCTGGTGGGGGCCGCGTAGCTGTACATCCCCCGGCCGATCTGCCAGGCGAACGTGTCCGAGAAGTGGAAGGTGTACGTCACCTGGGGGCCGAAGCCCTTGTAGAACGCGTCCAGCGGCAGCGTGCCCACGCCCACCGAGAGCTCCTGGTTCATCCGGTAGACGCGCTCCTGCACCGCGGCCACCCTGCCCGGGTTCTCCAGCTCTTCAGCTTGCGCCAGCGCCACCGCCGGCAGCAGCGCCGCCGCGATGCAAAATCCCTTCATTGAGAAGCTCCCTGAAGCGGCCGCCTAGAAGCCGACCGAGTTGAAGAGGAACGGGTAACTGATGATCACCACGCCTCCGCGAGGCTGCGGGAACTGCCACGTCTTGAGCGCCGAGAGGATGCAACCCTCCACGGCGCTGTTCTTCAACGTCGAGCTCTTCGTCTTGGCGGCGACCACCGACCCGGTGGTGCCGATGGTCCACTCCAGCACCACCTTGCCCGCCAGCCCGGGGTCCTTGATCAGGGCGCGCTCGTAGCAGCCGCGCACCTCCTGCAGGTGGGCGTTGATGGTCTTGGCCACCGCCTCGCGGTCGATGTTGCCCTGCGGGACGCCCACCGAGCGCGAGGTGGCGTGCGTCACCATCCCGCCCACCGCCCCCTTGCCGACGCCGCCGGCCCCCATGGCGCCGATGCCGCCGCCCCCGCGGCCGCGGAGGATCTCCGCGCCCAGGGTGCCCAGGCCGCCCTTGCCGCCGCCGCCCAGGCCGAACGTCCCCAGGCCCGCGTTGGCGATGGGCGCCTTGCCCACCAGGCCGGAGAGGTGGAAGCCGGACTTGGCGTTCTTGGCGCCCGGCCCGTTCCCCAGCTTATCCACTGCGGCCAGCATGTCGCCCATGGCCGGCCCAGCCGCCGCCAGCTTGGCCAGCTGCTTGAGCGCCTTGCTCTCCGTCGGGGCCACCGCCTTGGGGATCTGCTTGGTGATCTTCTTCTCGGCCTTGGTCTCGACGACCGCTTCGTCCTTCTTCTTGATCTTCTCGACCTTCTCCTTGGCCTTCTCCTTCTTCTCCTTCGGCTGGATGGCCAGCCGCACCGCCACCGGGTCCAGGCCCTTGGCGGTGAAGTCCGGTTCGTCGGAGGCCTTGGGCATCAGCACCAGCGCGGTGATGCCGCCGGAGATGTTCACCGTCAGCAGGACGATCAGCAGCCAGGGCAGGCCCTTGAGCGGGTTGACCTTCACCTTCTCCGCTGGCGGGGCGACGGACGCGTAGAGGGTCATCCCCTCGGTGGTGAAGCGCGCCTGCCCGCCGGGGCCCAGGGTCAGGTATTGGAGCTCGCCCTCGCGGTCCAGCTCGCCGGTGCTCAGCGCCTGGAAGTCGCCGGCCTGGCGGCGTTCCACCTTGGCGGTGGAGGGGACGTAGACCCGGTACGACTCCCCGATGATCTGGGCGATGGGGAACTTGCCCTTGGGAACGCCGTCGAAGCCCCAGTACGGGAACTCGGGGCCCCTGGCGGTGGAGCTGAGGATGGGCTTGCCCCTCCGCGAGCTCTCCGAACCGAAGCTGACCGCGCCGTGGCGCGTCCCGCGCCAGTGCAGCTCGTAGTACAGGCGCAGCTTGGTGACCTTGCGCCCGCCGCCGGCGGTCATCCCGGCGGTGGAGATCTTCGGCGCCTTGGCGGGCTTGGCCGGCTTGGGAGCCTTGGCGGGCTTGGCCGGCGCTTGCGCCTGGACCTGCGCGGGGGCCTGGGCCGGCGCCTTCTCGGCGGCCTTCTCCGCCTTCGCCTGGACCTTCTGCGCCGTGGGCGCGCGCTGCGCCTTGCCCAGCGCCTGGGGCGGAGCGGCGGCCGGGACCTCCGCCTGGCGCGCGTGCACGCCATTCCCGCCCTTGGCCTTGGGCGCCAGCGCCTCCAGGTCCAGCGACCCGGGCACGAAGGTGGGCCGGTCGTCCCGCTGCACTTCGCCCTGCTGGGTGGACGGCTCCGCCTCCAGCGCGAGGGCGTGCTCGTCGGTGGTGGGCTCCGGCGCGCGCCTCTGCGGAGGTGACTGCGGCTGCGGCTGCGGGGCGGCCTTCTGCGCCTGCTGGGCGATCCGCCGCGCCGAGGCGACCGTGCCCTGCGGCTTGGAGACCGGCACCGGCGTGGGGTGCAGCTCCGGGGCGGGGAGGGCGACCTGCGAGGCGGCGTGCGGGACCTGCGGCATCGCCGGCCAGGAAGCGCCCGGAGGCGCGGCGGCGAGCGACGGGGCGCTGGGCCTGGGAGGCGCGGCGCCCAGCAGGGCCGCCATCTCCGGCGACATGGCCGGCGCGGGCGGGCGCTGGGCCACGATCCGGCACTTGAGGACGAACGGCCCCACCACCACCTCGTCCATCGAGCGGATCTCGCAGGCGGTGACCTTGATCCCGTTCACGAACACGCCGCCGCCCATGTCCTGGATGGCGGCCTTGCCGTTCTGGAAGTAGAGGACGGCCTGCTGCTGCTGGATGGAGGGGTCATCCAGCTTGAGGTCGGACAGGGGGGCGGAGCCCACGCTGTAGGATCCAGGCACGAAGACTTCGGTGCCCACCAGGAGCCCATCGCGCAGGATGACCACCTGGAGCACCACCGGCTGCCCGCTCAACGTTGCATTCCTCGAAAAATGGGTGGGAGAAGGGGGAAGGGTACCCGGGCTTCTGCGTGTCGGCTACTGCGTGTCGTACACCGTGGAGAGAATCTCCTGGCGGAAGGTCTCTCGCCTCTTGACCATGGATTTGGTCTGGAGTTCCTTGCGGTCGTACAGGTAGACGGCGCCGGACTTGTTGGTCTGGCCCTGGATCAGCCGGTCGTCGAAGTCGATGCGGGTGGGCCCGCGCTGGGGCGGGGTCCCGCCGCCGGAGCTGGAGGCGGCCGCCGCGGCCGGGGCGGCCCGGGCACCCCCGCTGCCGATCTCGCCCAGGGGGTCCCCCGCGCCGTCCTTCTTGGACGGGCTGCCTCCTCCTCCGCCCTTGGCGGGCCCTTTCTTGCTGGCAGCGCCGCCCTTGCGAGGGGCAGCATGAGCGGAGGTGACGCCCGCGATCAGCGCGAGCGACAGGAGAGCAGCGGCGATCTGGGAAGGGCGCGCCATCGGAGCGCATCAACTTAAGCGAACGGCATGCCGCGCTGTCAACGCGGCCAAACCCTGGTTCTGACATGAATTCGGGCGGTTCGAAAAAACTTGGGGTGTACTGTCCACACCACGTGAGGGGTTCAGTCAACACCCGGGTGGTGGTCTTGGTGGCCGCGGCGGCGCTGATCGCGCTCGGCGTAGGAGGGATCGCGCTCCGGCGCGCGCAGACGAAGCCCATGCTCTCGTCGGTGGGCCCCAGGCTGGTCAGCAACCAGACGTCGCAGCCGATCAGCGTGCTGGGGTCGCGCCTGGCTCCCGGCGCGCGGCTCGCCGTGGGCGGGCAGACCATCCCGCTGGTGGTGCTGGACGAGCGGCACGCGTACGGCCGCCTCCCGCCTCTGGCGGTGGACCCGGCCGCGCCGCAGCAGGCGTTCCAGGCCGCGCTGGAGGACGGCGACGGCACCGCCCCGGTCACGGTGGTGAACGACGCCGCCTTCCCGGACCTCACCTCGCTGGCGGTGCGCGGGGACGGCCACGTCTTCGCCGCCTCCTCCACCACCGACGAGCTGTTCGAGCTGGACCCGGAGAGCGGCAAGGTCTCGAAGCGGGCCACCCATGACGGGCCCACCTCGTTGGCGTTCTGGGGGGCGACGCTGGTGGTGGCGCACCGGTTCGACCCGCGGCTGATGCTGCTCAAGGCGTCCGGCGAGGCGCAGGCGGTGCCGGCGGCGGCCAACGCGGAGGCGCTGGTGGTGGACCCGCTGGGCGTGGCCTTCGTCGCCGAACACGCCCGCGACACGGTGCTGGCGCTGGACCTGGCCTCCGGGCGGGTGCTCTGGCGCCGCGAGGTCGACCCCAACCCGAAGGCGCTGGCGCTGGCGGGGGCGGCGCTCGCGGTGGGGAGCCTGCAGACCGGGGAGGTGCAGGTCCTCTCGCGGGACGGCGGGGAGGTCCAGTCGCGCATCGCCCCGAAGCCGGGCACGCCCATCGTCGGGGGCGGGACCGCGGACTTCTCCCGGTACGTGATGGGCGGCAAGGCGCAGCGCTCGTTCGCCTTCGCGGGCGGCCGGTTGCTCAGCGCCAACAGCGGGCCGAACGTGGGGCCCAACCCCCAGCGCATGGAGGTGAGCGCCAACGGCGGCGTCTCGGAGCTGGACCTCCAGGCGGGGACGGTGCTCCGCCACCGCGGCTTCGGCATGGGCGTCACTTCGGCGCTCCAGGCGGACGAGGCCGCGGGGGTGGTCTACGCGGCGGACCCCGCCCTGGGGCTGGTCCGCGTGCTGGACCTCAAGACCCTGGAGATGAAGCAGGAGATCCGTATCCATCCCCCGGACCGCTTCCCCTCGATCCGGCCCGCCGCAGATCTGCAGATGAAGGGGCGCGCGGGCGTGGAGCTGCACTCCGGCCCCTGCGCGCTGGCGCTGGACCCGGCGCGGCGGAGGCTGTGGGTGCTGGACCGGTTCACCGGCACCGCGGCGGAGATCGACGTCTCGGCGGCCGCGGATGGAAAGGCGCTGCTGGTGGAGCAGTGGCCCCTGACCGACACGCTGGGGCAGAAGAAACGGCGGCTGGGGCAGGTGCTGTACTTCGCGGACGTGGGCCACACCTCGATGAGCTGCGACGGCTGCCACCTGGAGGGCCACACCGAAGGCGTGTTCTTCGAGAAGACCCACCCGCTGCGCATCTACCGCGCCACCACGGTGCGGGGCTCGCGGGAGACGCCCCCGTACTTCACCCCGGCCTCCACCCGCAGCCTGTCCGAGACGGCCAGCGAAGTGGGCGGGCGCAACCGCTACCACAACCCGGACCCGACGCCGGCGGAGGTGGAGGCGCTGGCGCTCTACTCCGCGGGCGTGGCCACGCTCCCCAACCCCTTCGTGGGCGCGGACGGCGCGCCGGTGGACGGTGAGCTGGAGCTCTTCGACCACCAGCGCGGCCGCCCGCGCGAAGGCCTCAAGGTCTTCGAGGCCCACTGCCTGACCTGCCACCCCCCACCCCATTTCACCACCGACCAGGACCCCAGGGTGCGCGGCCAGTACCTGGACGTGGGGACGCCGGAGGCCCTGCCGCTCCGGGTGGAGATGCAGGAATTGGTGGGGCGGGGCATGGCGCCCCCCTCCTTGCTGGGGGCTTGGGATATCTTCCCCATGCTCAGCTCGGGGTCGGCCGGGCTCAAGGTCGTGGATGGCGAACGGCTGGAGGTCGGCGCGCGGTTTGCTTTGCGCGACGTGCTCGAGACGTACGGGGGCCCACGACACGGAGGCTCGGCCGCGCTGGCGGCCCAGGAACGCAATGACCTTCTCGCCTATCTCCTTTCGCTCTAGGGCGTTTCGCTCCAGGGCGGCCCTCGCGCTGCTGAGCGCGGCACTTCTGGGATGCAGCGACGCCGGCCTGTACGCCATCAACGGCCGCGGCGCCGGCGGCCCCGACAAGGCGGACTTCTCCGGCCGGGCGTGCGTGCCGCTGGCGGCGGGCGACGCCTTCCCGGTGCGGGTGATCTACGCGGTCCAGGTGGGCGGGCAGGGCCTGGTCACCCAGGACGTGGTGGATTCGCTCCAGTCCATCGTCACCCGCTTCAGCCTGCCCTACATCAAGTTCGGGCTGGCGACGTTCCACGCGGTGGCCACCGGGTACCCGGTCGGGCCGAACGGCTCTCCAGGCTCCTTCGGGGCGGCCACCGACTTCGGCAACGCCGTCACCCGCTACAGCCAGTCGACGCTGGGGACCGGGCCCACCTCCATGCGGAACGCCCTGCAGTTGGCCAAGGCGCTCCTGGACGGCGACATGCTCACCGGCTGCCGGGGGACGGTGGCGCGGACCCGCTACATCGTGGTGCTGATGGTCTCCTCCGCGGACACCAGCTGCGTGCAGACCACGTTCAACGCCGGCCTGAATCCGACCTGCCAGGCCTTGCTGTCCACCACCACGCCCCCCCTCATCCCCGCTCAAGAATGCGCCAAGTGCGAGTTGGACTTCCGCACCCGGGAGGTGAAGGCGCTGGTGGAGGAGCGCAGCGCGGGCGAGGTGACGGTGGTGCCCGTCTACGTGCCGCCGGACCCGGTCAACCCGGACCCGGACGTGATGGGAGACATCGGAGCCATCGCCCGCGCGGGCGGGACTCAGCCGGTGACGGTGCGGCCGGGGCCCTCGGAGACGCCGGGCCAGGCGCTCACCCGGGCGTTGAACCAGATCAACTACTCCTCGCTCCAGCAGTCCATGGTGCTCAAGCACCTGATCGGCTTCAACCGCAACGCCCTCTCGCTGGGCGGAGAGGTGCTGGTGGACAGCGACGGCGACGGGCTCTCCGACGATTACGAGACGCTGATCGGGACCGAACCGATCACGCTGGACACGGACGGGGACGGCATCATGGACGGCATCGAGGTCCGGATGGGGATGAGCCCCATGGTCCCCAACACCATCACCGGCTGCTCCTACGTCCTGGACGATGACCTGGACCGGCTCAACAACTGCGAGGAGCGGGTGCTGGGGACGGACAGCTGCGTGGCCGACACCGACGGCGACTCCATCCCCGACCTGGTCGAGGTGCTCTCGCGCACCAACCCGCTGGACCCCGAAGACCTCAAGGACAGCGACGCGGATGGGAGCAGCAACGTCGACGAGCTGCTGGCCCACACCGACGCGCTCTCCGACGACAACGACTTCCGCAGTGCGCGCGCCTACGGCTACACCATCACCGACGGCCCGGTCACCGACGACGGCCGGCCCTGCTACGACTTCAGCGTGGACAACATCAGCCTGGTCAACACGCTGGAGAAGCCCAACCCCCCGTTTCCCACCACGCCCGCGGGGACGAACGACCTCTACCTCTACTTCCAGGTCGGGCGGCAGAACCAGGTCCACGGCGCGGGGATCGGTTCGCTGGACATCGTCCAGGTCCGCTTCCTCCCCCCGGCCACCCGCTCGCCGTCCGGGACGATCAGGCTGGGCCCGGACGACTTCATTACGGGGAACTGATCCGTACACGTGTGGAGCGCGCCCCCCAATTTTCCTGGGGGGTGAAGACCACACTCCCCAACCGGCGATCAGGGGCTGACCGACCGAACGCCATGAAACTACTCAGAATTTCATCTCATGGGGCCGCGGATCGGCCCTTGCTATGGCGGACCCAGCGAAAGGGACTACTCGACTTATGAACATCGTGCGCGCAGGGCTGATGCTGGTGGCTGTGGTTCTCCTGGGGTGGGCCGATACGGCAAAGGCTCAGAGCTCCGTCAATCCAGAGTGTCTGGGGTCCCGGTGCGGCACGCCGAAGGAGCAGGGCGGCGGCTGCGGCTGTGGCTGCGGCTGCTCGGTGTGGGTGAGCTTCACGGATGACGGCCTGCAGCTGGCCTTCACCGACGACGCGGACAACGACGGCCGCGCGGACGACTACGACAACTGCCCGTGGGCGTCGAACCGCGACCAGCTGGACGGCGACGGCGACGGCGTGGGCAGTGCTTGCGACAACTGCTCGTCGATCTCCAACTTCCAGCAACAGGACGTCGACGGCGACGGGAGCGGCGACGACTGCGACCCCGACATCGACGGTGACGGTGTCGTCAACGCGTCGGACAGCTGCATCAGGGTGCCCAACGCCCTGCAGAAGGACCTGGACGGCGACCTCGTCGGCGACTCCTGCGACCCCGACAAGGACGGCGACGGCGTGGATGACGGCCTCGACAACTGCGCGCTGATCGCCAACCCGGGCCAGGAGACCATCAACGACCCGCGGTGCAACGTCGACTCGGACGGCGACAACGTCAGCGACGCGATCGACAACTGCGCCGAGGTCGCCAACCCCGACCAGAAGGACACGGACAGCAACAAGGTCGGTGACGCCTGCTCCCCGGACCTCGACGGCGACGGCGTGCCGAACGAGCGCGACAACTGCAAGTTCGTCCCGAACTTCGACCAGAAGGATGACGACGGCGACGGCCAGGGCGACGGCTGCGACGGGAACTACTGCGTGGTGATCGACGCCGAACACCCGGAGTCCTGCCTCGATCCGAAGTCGCCGTTCATGGTGTCCGCCGGTTCGCGCATCACCATGAAGGCCGGCCAGAAGTTCGTCCCCACCATCTTCGCCAACCGCAACGGCGTGCCCATCGAGTACACCTGGACCGTGACCGAGCGGCCCGAGGGCTCCACCGCGGCGATCACCCAGCCGGCCGGCAGCGTCACCATGAGCCGCCACTGGCAGTACGCCTACCCCGAGGGCCTGGCGCCCAGCTTCACCCCGGACAAGGACGGCTCGTACACCCTGCAGCTCGCCGCCAAGCTGGCCATCCAGGACCGCGTGTGGCCGAACCAGCCCAACACCTCCGTGGCGGGCGTGGGCGTGACGGCGGAGTCCGGCGCGCTGTTCGCCTGCGGCGTGGTCCCGGCCGGCCCCATGGCCTTCGGCCTGGCCGCGGCCCTGGCGGCGCTGGCCCGCCGCCGCCGGAAGTAGTTTCCAAGGTACAGTGCAGCGCCCCGGGGGAGGCTGGGCCGAAGAGCCTCCCCTGGGTGTCTCCCTGGAGCTTGCGTCATACGCAGAGGTGGATTCATGGAGCGCGGAGTGACCTACCCACACCCTCGTTCCCAGATCGCGGCGGGCCTCCTGGGGCTCGTCGCGGTCTTGCTTTTCGGGGGTTGTTCGGACGCCAACCTGGAGGCGCTGGCGGCCCAGGGCCTCAACCTGGACGACCGCCTCACCATCCGCGGCGAGATCTGCACCACCCCCCCGGACCCCAATGAGTTCCCGGTGAAGGTGGTGGTGATCGTCGACCAGTCCGGTTCGATGTGCATCTCCGACCCGCCGGGCTCCCAGGGCGCGCCCGGCTTGTGCGAGCAGGTCAACCCCGTCGTCAATCCCGGCGGGAACCTGATCCCGGCCCGCGCGCGCGCGCTCACCCGCCTGCGCAACCAGTTCGCCGGGCAGCCCAACGTGCAGCTGACGGTGGTCCCCTTCGAGACCAACGTGGGCAACGTCTGGCCGCCCGCGCCGCAGAGCTTCGCGCCGGCCGGCCAGCTGGACGACGCGTACATCGCGGATCTCCAGAACCAGCTCGGCAAGGGCACCGACTACCAGGGCGCCATGGCCGAGGCCTACGCCCGGGTGAGCGACGACATCGCCCAGACGCTGGCCACCGCGCCGGACCGGCTGCCGCGCACCCGCTACGTGGTGGTGTTCCTCACCGACGGAACGCCGTACCCGCGCTGCTCGGCGATCGACAACCTGCCGGTGTACGCGGACCCGACGAACCCGGACCTGACCTGGGAAGACCAGGTGGTCGACTTCTGCAACATCATCACCGGCGACGTGATCAACGGCTTCACGCCGGGCACCGACCGCAACCAGAACTACCAGATCTTCGCCCTGGTGGACCGCGTCATCAACCTCAAGGCCCTCTACAACGTGGGCGACATCCGGCTGCACACGGTGCTCCTCTTCAACGAGGAGGCGGTGCGCGCCTGCGGGCCCATCTGCCAGGACATCTATGGCGTGTACCCGGGCGTCTCCCAGGCCAACTACCCGGCGGCGGCACACCAGGTGGCCAGGTTCGTGCTCCAGCGGATGGCGCAGCGGGGGAACGGCATCTACCAGGAGTTCGCCAACGGCGACATCACCGCGCTCTCGCTGGGCGCGCTGGACTACACGTCCATGGTCTCGCCCAACAAGATGAAGTCGCTGATCGTCCAGGCGCTCCGCTCCGAACCGAACGGCAAGAAGCGCGTGCTGGACAGCGACGGCGACGGCCTCATCGACGACATCGACAACGACTACACGCTGAAGACGAACCGCTTCAACTACGACTCCGACGGCGACCAGTTCGACGACAACTTCGAGTGGCGGCACGCGGACAACGGCTTCATGGCCGCCAATGACCCGGACGCGCGCGGCTGCGACTTCGATGATCCCCAGCAGGGCTGCGTCCTGCGCGACTCGGACGGGGACGGACTGGGCCTCAAGGCGGAGGAGTACCTGGAGTCCAAGGCGGGCCTGGTGGACAGCGACTCGGACGGCGTGCCGGACGGCATCGAGGCGCGCTACGGGCTGGACCCCAACGCCTCCAACCTCGGGCAGGACACGGACGGGGACGGCATCGCCGACGTGGACGAGATCCAGAAAGGGGCCAACCCCATCGTCCCGGACCGGGTGTTCTACGAGGGTGAGGGCTACCAGTACGAGATCAAGGCCACGGCCCGCGCGAACGGCAGCGTCTGCTACCAGTTCGCGGTGTCCAACCTGAAGCTGCTCACCCCGCCGGCGCAGAACTCCGCCCAGGTCAACCAGGGCTACAACCTGTTCAAGGTCTGGTTCGCCGAATCGCCGGAGAGCGCCATCTCCACCGACTATGGCTTCTGGCGCACCGCCTGCGGCTGGGCGCGCTTCCAGCCGCCGTCCATCCGCCAACCCACCGCCGAGCTGAACCTGGCGCGGACCGACACCCTGGCGGACGTGCCTCGAGGATTCGGCCGTACCTCCCGCATGACCAACTTCCCGGACAACTACCGGGTGGCCGGGATGTGCGCCGGGATTCCGCCCCCATGACCCGGCGCTCGCGGATCGCGCTCTGGGTGCCGGTGGGACTGGGCGTGGCCGCCGCGGTGGCGTGCTCGGACGCGTTCCTGTTCGACGACCGCCGCACCGACCAGGTCCCGGTGGACCGCGCCATCACCGTGAAGGGGGAGTTCTGCACCCCCAGCGCCAACGACGTGGTGCGGCCGATCAAGATCCTGATCGCCATGGATGCCTCGCAGTCCATGGGGGTGACGGACCCCAACGGCACCCGGGCCAACGCCACCGTGCAGCTGCTGGATTCGCTGCCGCAGGACCCGGAGATCTACGTGGCGGTCATGCTCTTCGCCGGGAGCACCACCGTCTTCCTGGGGCTCCCCCCGGACAGCGGCACTGCCGGCTCGCAGTTCAAGTCGATCACCAGCATGGACCCGCTGGAGCGGCAGCTGATCCGGCAGCAGATCCTGAACTTCAACTCGTCCGCCCCCAACCGCGACTCCACCGACTTCGTGAAGGCGATGGCGGACATCTACGCCACCCTCTCCGACGACATCGCCATCACCCGCGCGGACCCCGCCAAGGCGGCGTACGCGGCCCGGTCGCGCTACTCGGTCATCTTCCTCTCCGACGGCCACCCCACCATCTGCCAGGATGACCTCCTGGTGCTGGGCGACAGCAACGCCTGCACCCGGCTGCGCCAGCTCACCGACCTGGCGGAGGACGTGCGGCTGAACACCGTCCACGTCTTCAACCCCACCCAGCCGCTCTCCACGGTGTGCGACCTCACACAACCTCCCGGGACCTGCGGCGCGCCCACCGGCTGCCCCTCGCTGATCATCAACCAGGACGCCGAACGCCTGGCGACCATGGCCGCGCTGGGCGGCGGAGACTTCCGCGACTTCCGCAACGGAGAGCCGATCAACTACCTCAACTTCAAGTTCGGCCAGGTCCGGCGCGCCTACCAGGTGAAGGAGCTGGTGGTGGCCAACCTCTCCGCGCCGCCGGGCTCGCCCGACAACGCCGCGGACTCGGACTCCGACGGCCTCACCGACGCGCAGGAGGCCCAGCTGCGCACCAACCCGCGGCTCAAGGACACCGACGGCGACGGCTTCTCCGACGGGGTGGAGGTCTTCTTCGCCGGGCGCGGCGCCACCTTCAACCCTACGGTGCTGGTGCTGCCGGACGGCGGCGGCGGCGACCCGGGCTGCCCGCCCTCGCTGCGCCGCGTGGACACCGACTGCGATGGCCTCTACGACTGCGACGAGCACATCCTCTCCGGCAACGCGGACCTGATCGACACCGACTCCGACGGCATCCCCGACGCCATCGAGTGGCAGCACCACACCTCCAACGCCACCAACGACCTGCAGGAGGACCCGGACAACGACTTCCTGGTCAACCGGCAGGAGCTGAAGCTGCACATGAACCCGCTGGGGCCGGACGTGGGGTCGCTCTCCACCGGGGGGTACCGTTACTTCATCGAGGCCAAGGGCCCGCCGGACGAGACCGGCAAGCAGTGCTTCAGCTTCCGGGTGGAGAACGTGCTCCTGGAGCCGACCCTGGACTCCTGGGGCGACGCCGGCGCCCTCGGGGGCCTCACCGACGCCGGCACGCTGATCGACGGCGGGGTGTGGGACGCCGGGCACGGCGCCGGCTACAACGACATCCTGGTCAGCCTGGCCGTCGTCCCGCTGGACGACCCGAACGCCAAGACGCTGATCCGGCAGACCCGGTTCCAGGAGGCGCGCTACCCGATTGGCGGGGTCAAGTCGCCTCCGGATGGAATCCTCTACGTGAACCAGGACCGCTTGACGGATTATTGCCCCCGGCCGGCGCTGCTGGATGGCGGGACCGACGGAGGGCCCTAGGGGCCCAGCGAGGTCGAAAACGATGAACGTGCTTCGTGGACGCGCGAGTGGGTGGTGCGCCGCGCTGGTGGTGGCGATCTTCGGCGCGGGCTGTCCCCCGGGCCCGGACGGTGGGGACGCCCTGCCGCCGGACCTCTGCAACTCGCTGGACCAGGCGCTGAACGACGCGGCCTGCGCCCTCCAGATCGACACCGACTACTCGGGCTTCATCAGCCTGCCCAACGACCAGGACTGGCTCAGCCTCCGGACCCCGGCCACCACGAACGCCCGGTCCCTCCTCAAGGTCACCGCCGGTTACGGCGCGCCGGCCACCCCGGTGCAGCTGGCGATGAACCTCCTGCGCGAGGACGGCTCCACCAGCCTGGCTCCACGGGTGGCGGACCAACACGGGCAGGGGGCGCCCACCAACCTGGTGATCACCACCCGCTTCACCGAGCCGAACGCGCGCGTGGTGATCCTCCTGGCGGACCTGCCGAATTCGCCGACGCGCCCGCAGTCCGACGCGCGCAACCCGTACATCGTGCGCTGGACCCAGCTCCAGGACCCGGACACCAACGAGCCCAACGACACCACGCCCACGCCGATCACGCTGGACACGGCGCTGACGGGGAGCCAGACCGGCGTGCTGGCCACGACCGACGACACGGACGTCTTCTCCTTCGCCGTGCCGGCGGCGGGGAAGATCCTCTACTTCCACATCGGCGAGGCGACGCCGTCCCCCAAGCCCGCCTTCTACAAGCTGGCGTACTCGCTGTTCGACCCGGCCGGCAACCAGGTGGCGGAGGGCCGGGTGGACAACGAGTTCTCGACGGTGGACCTGGCGACCGCTCGGGTGATGTCCACCGCGGGGACGTACAAGCTCTCCATCCACGCCTACCGCGCGCCCGGCGTCGTCATCCCGCTGCCGGGCGACGAGCGGCTCACCTACAAGATCGACGTGGCGATGTTCGACCAGCAGGACACCAACGAGCCGAACGACTCGCTGGCCGCGGTGCAGTCGCTGGGCGTGACGCTGGTGCTGGGGAGCACGCGGACGTTCACCGGGCGGATCGGCTCGGTGGGCGACCCGGACTGGTACGCGGTGGACGTGCCCGCATCGGCCAACGCCCAGGTCCTCCACTACAAGGTCCTGCCCCCCTCCGGGACCGGCCGCTTCCCGCCGCTGCCGCTGCCGCTGGGCCACATCCCGGACCGCGAGGTGTCCGTGGTCACCGAGGTGACCGCCGGCACGGCGGCCTGCCGGACCGACCCGGCGCTCTGCCCCAAGGGGTATTCGGCCAACCCGGGCTACCAGCCCGCGGTGGAGCAGATCTGCGCCCGCACCCCGGCGCAGTGCCTGTGGTCGACCCGCGAGGAGGACGGCCTCTACAACAACCTCAGGAACTTCGAGGGCCGCATGCCCATTGCCCCGCACGGGACCACCGCCCGCTACTACCTGACGGTGCAGGACGTGGGGAACGACTGGGCGGACGACCGCAACTACACGCTGCAGGTGACGCTGGAGGCGGACGCGGACGACACCACGCGCGCCGGGTTGCCCGGCGCGACCCAGGCGGTCCCCTTCTTCG
Organism: Myxococcaceae bacterium; assembly: GCA_036559665.1. Taxonomy (GTDB): domain Bacteria; phylum Myxococcota; class Myxococcia; order Myxococcales; family Myxococcaceae; genus DASRBA01. The sequence continues at coordinate 1,898 of DATBSS010000152.1, read as the reverse complement.
AAGACACCAGCGGCTCCACCTTCCCCGCGCCGCCGGCCGGCGCGTCCACGCTGTCCGGCAAGCTGTCGTTCGGCTACGGGCGCCTGTTCAACAACGACCCCGCCATCGGCGAGGGCATCCGCGCCCCGAATGACTACGACGCGGTGGACACCGACATCGACCGCTACGAGCTGGACTTCCCGTTCGTCGACCCGGCGGCCGGGCCCCTGGACCGGACCTGGGAGCTGCAGTGGACGGTGCAGGACGGCGCCGGCGGGAGCCCGCCCGTGGGCCTCTACCTCGACGTGGAGCTCTGCGACGGGACGCAGACCCCGGCTGACGGCGGCACCTGCGCGTCCGTCACCCGCTCCCGCGGCGGCGGCAGCCTGGTGTTCACCTACGACACGGCGCAGCTCACCTCGTGGTGGAACATCAACCAGGGCCTGGGCTTGCAGTCGCTGTACGACCAGACCATGGGCGGGTCCTCGGAGACGGTCACCGTCAAGGGCTACGGCTGCTTCTGCTTCGAGCCGCGCTTCGTCCAGGGCGGGAAGTTCTTCCTCAAGGTCGGCGGGCTGGACCGCAACAGCTGGGAGGAGGCCACGTACACGGTGAAGACGGCCTTCACCGCGTATCCCAAGTCGTTCGTGGCGGTGATGACCGACGGCGGTGTCCGGTCCTGCCCACAGGTGAATGACGCCGGGACGCCGGTGGATGCGGGAGTCCCGGACGGCGGTACCGACGGCGGGACGCCGGACGCGGGGCCACCGCCCCCGCGCGGCGGATGCGACTTCACCAGGTGACGCAGCGGCGAGGCCAAGGCACGATGACTGACATGAGCGCGCGAGCAAGGTGGTCCTGGACGGCAGTGGTGATGGTGGTGCTGGTGGGGCTGGGCGCGGGCTGCCCGGAGGAGTTCCCGGAGAAGCCCCAGCTCCGGGTGATCATCGACCCCAACCCGTTCGCGTTCGATCCCCAGTTCGTGGGGGTGTCCCGGCAGTCCTCCATCGCCCTCACCAACAAGGGCCTGGAGGACCTGGTGATCAACTCGGTGACGCTCAGCGGGGACAATTGCTTCCACAGGTACTCGCCCTCGGACGGGACCTCCAACCCCACGCTCGTCGCGGACGCGGGGACGGTCCCCTCGGGGGCGATCACGGTCATCCCCGCCAACAAGTCGAGCTACTACAGCATCCTCTTCAACCCGACCTCCGCGGGCACCTTCAGCGGGAACGTCAGCATCCAGTCCAACGCGGAGAACACTCCGTCCAAGGACATCCCGGTGTCGGGGACGGCCGAGGCTCCGTGAGCCGGGCCGCCACCCTCGCCGCCGCCGCCGCGCTGTTGCTGTGCGGCTGCGGCGGGACGAAGGAGGACTTCATCGGCTTCAGGTCGCGCGACGCGTGCGACCAGACGTGGCCGGTGTGCGACCGCGTGGTGGGCTGCATCATCGGAGGCCAGACGTACATGACCGGGCGCTTCCCCGCGCAGGGTCAGTTCCTGGTCCGGCTGGTGGAGCCGTCCAAGGTCACCGTCGGCATCTTCGTCGAGGGCGTGGCCGGCACCGGCACCAACGACGCATACATCCACTGGTGGGAGGACGGCTGCGTGAAGCGGATCCGCGAGTCCCTCCCCGCCACCGCCTTCGTGGCGGAGCTGGAGCGCAGCGGGACGTTCATCCGGTCCGCGGACCTGGTGGGGGTGGGGGACCACCTGATCGAGTTCTCCGCCGACGCGCAGGCCACGTACTACGTGAAAGCGGAGGTGGTGCTGCTGCGGGACCAGCCGCAGTAGCTCACTTCCCCCCGCGCTTCAGCCGCTTCACCAGGAGGTCGGCGGCGCGGAACGAGTTGGCGGCGATGGTGAGGGTGGTGGGCACCGCGCCGCTGGAGGGCATGAAGCTCCCGTCCACCACGTAG
>DATBSS010000151.1:0-3329 GCA_036559665.1 Myxococcaceae bacterium | reverse complement strand
TCACCCATACCTGGGCTCACGGTGCTTGCGGCGCGCCAACCGAACGGCCCCGGTCGGCGCCCGGGCCGCCATCACCCTCTTCGTGACGTAAGCGGGCTAGCGCGAAGGGTGACACGCTCTCCGCCAGCGCCTCGGCCAGCGCCGGGGGCCAGACCGTCACCCTGGTGGCGGCGGTGAACCCCAGGACTGGCACGGTGACCGCGTCGGCGTCGGTGAAGGCGGCCGAACCGCCGCCGCCGGCGCTGCGCAAGGTGGAGATCCGCCAGGACGCCCAGCAGGTGGAGGTCCTCCCCACCCAGATCTTCGAGATGATGGTCCTTCCGGACGGCGATCTCCCCGAGGGCGGCCGGGTGGCGGTGAAGACCCCGCTGGGCGAGGTGGCGAGCACCGTGGAGGCGCTGAAGCCGCCAGTGGCCACCGTGCATCTCGAGATGGCCGGCAACCAGGTGTCGATGGGCGCCCAGACCGCGCCGGCCGGGGAGGACGAGGGCGCGGACGAAGGAGACGAGGAGGGCCAGGCGCAGATGCAGGCCGCGCAGGGCATGGCGAACGCGTCCTCCAAGATGGACTTCGACGCGCGCTACGACTTCGACGTGGGCGGCGGGAAGCTCCTGTCCATCGCGGGCAGGTCTCGCGCGGACATGTCGATGGGCGGGATGGCGAACGTGAAGACCGACACGAAGTTCTCGCTCAAGCGCATCAAGTAGCGGCTTCGACGTAGCCCCTGAGCGCGTTCAACCGGCGTCGCGTCTCGAACCGGAGGAGCGCGTTCACGATCGGCGCCAGCAGCCAGGCCAGCGCGCGCGGGCGGGCGGAGAAGGAATAGATGTAGGTGACCCGCGAGCCGTCCTCCCCGGACGGCTCGTGGCGGATGGTGGCGGCGAAGGTCTCGAACGGGAACCGGGGCGCCACCAGCTTCACCGCGGCGACCTTGCCGGGCGTGAAGCTGACGTACTCCGTCTCCATCGGGACCCCGCCCAGGATCCGGCGGCCCACGCAGAGGGTGCGGACGCCGGCCCCGGCCGCGGTCGCTCCACCGAGCAGCTCGGCGCGGGCGAGGAGGGTGTCCCACTCCAGCCGCCGGGCGTAGTCGTGGAGGATCCCGAAGACGCGCTCGGGAGAGGCGCGAATCACCGTGGAGATCTCGGCGCGCACGCTGGGCGTATCCTGCTCGCCGCCATCTCGTGGGGGCAAGCGCCTGAAGATCAACCAGGGGACGAGCGGGAGCGGCGCGGCTCAAGGTGGTGGTGCTTCCAGGGCCTGCTCCGGCCGGGCGGCCTCCAGGAGCTCCGCGATCTCCTGCGCGTTCCGCACCGCGTGGTCGCGGTGGCAGTTGTTCATCAGCACGTGGACCTCGCGGGTCCGTTCGGCCAGGGCCAGGATCCTCGGGACCCACTCGCGCAGCTCGTCCAGCGAGTAGCGGTAGTCGAATCGCTCCGCCGCCGTGCGCGCGCCGCGCTGCCACCGGGCTGCGTTGCGCCCGTGCATCCGCACCAGGGCCACGTCGCTGGTGGCGGCGGCGATGGGCGGCACCGACGACGGGAACCCCTGGGGCTCGTCGACGCACGTGTAGATGAGGTCTTCATCGGCCAGCAGCGAGAGCGTCTCGTCCAGGTTGCGCTCCGTCATCCAGGTGAAGTTGCGGAATTCCACCGCCACGCGGCAGGGGGAGAGCTCGTCCCGGATCTGGACCAGGCGCTCCTTGTGCTCGCGGGAGATGGGGAACCACACGGGGAACTGGAACAGCACCAGGCCCAACGTGCCGCTCGCGCGCAGCGGCTCCAGCGCCTCGCGGAAGCGCCGGCCGATCTCGCGCATCCGCTCCGGGCCCAGGTCCCGCGGGTAGACGCGCGCCTTCTCCCGAAGCGCCCGGGGCAGCGAGCTCCGGATGTCCTCCGGCAGCCGCCTCGGGTCGGTGTAGTGGCCGGTCAGCAGCGCGTGGGCCTTCATGTTCATGGTGAAGCCGGGCGGGGCCCTCCGCGCCCAGACCTCCACCTGCTCCGGTCCGAGCAGGGCCCAGTAACCGGAGTCGTTCTCCACCAGCGGGAACCGCGAGGCGTAGGAGCGGAGCCGCTCCTCGGCGCTCCGGACGTGTGGCGGGTACCACCCGGAGGCGACGAGCGAGCGGTCCGCCCACGCGGTCGCCCCGGTCTTGATGCGCGCGGCCATCCATTGATGATGTGGCCTCAACCGAGCGCGGGCTCACATTCCAGCCGGGGCGGATCGGAGGGCGTGCCCCCTGGCGGCCGGCGCGTCAGCTGTACCTCTCGTTGACAGCCGGCGCGGCAAGCCGGCGACACCACTCGCCAGAGATCCTCGCTGCGCCTCGTCCGTTTAAGGACTTGCAGCGTCGCTGATCCAGGCATGGCGCTTGCTCAATCGAGTTCCTGGAACCTCAACAGGGGGGATTTCAAATGCTTCGGTCGATCTTGCTTCTCGGTGCGGTGATGGCGGTCTTCTTCGGAGTTGGCTGCGGTCCCATGGGTCCGGAAGAGATCTCGGAGCAGGGACAGACGTTGAAGGCCACGCCGATCCTCCTGGGCGCTTCCTGCCCGATGCCCAGCTCCTGCGGCCCGGACTTCGGGAGCTGCACCGGGTGGTCGGCGCCCTCGGGTTGCGGCGCCTCCACCTCCTCCATCGCCGTCCAGTACCAGACGTGCTTCGACGCCCAGGGCAACCAGTGCGTCAACGTCTCGGTGTCGGCCGGCGGCAGCAGCAACTCGTAACGCGAGGGGCGGGTCGCCGGAAGCGCTGGGGCGCCCCGGACCGATTCGCCCTCACTCGCGGATGGCCAGTGCGCCTCTAGGCGGTTCGCGGAGTGGCAGGGGCTACGGCTCGAACTCCCAGATGGTGTACACCGAGTGGGTCTGCCCGAGCCGGACGTCATCGGTCGAGTTGGGGTTGTAGATGCCGAACGGCCGGCTCCCGGTGGAGCCATCCATGGAGAAGAAGCGGAACGTCATGATCTGGGGGCCGGTGGTCGTGTGCCCGGAGATCACGGCCCGGGTGGGGATGACGACGCTGTGGGCCTGCGCGGTGTAGGTCGTCGACTGCGCGAGCACCTCGGTTCCGGAGCCCAGCTTCCAACCCTGCTGCATCGAGCCGGAGTCGGTGTTCTTGCCGATGGCCGTCCCCTCGATCAGCAGGAAGCTGGTGGCGGACTTCTTGTCGTACAGGAAGGACTCCAGGGTGATCGAGGCCGCCGTCGAGACGACCATCCTCGTCGGGCTGTCCACGTTGGTCAGGCCGACGAACTTGGTCGGCCCGGGCGGCCCCTGCACTCCCTGAGCGCCCTGCGATCCGGTCGCGCCCTGGGGCCCGGCGGCCCC
>DATBSS010000150.1:0-4816 GCA_036559665.1 Myxococcaceae bacterium | reverse complement strand
GGATTGAAGCTGGCGACCTCCACGCCGGCCGCGCGCAGCCGGTCCAGCGCGGCGTTGTGCTGGAGCGGGTTCTCCTTCGAGCCGAACGCGTCCGCCACCACCCGCACCTGGACGCCGCGCTGGTGGGCGGCGATCAGGTGGTCCACGATTTCATGGGACGTCTTCTCGCCGTCGCCGTGGAACTCGAAGGTCTCGTAGTAGAGCGACTTCTTGGCGCCGTCGATGGTCTTCAGCAGCTCGGGGAAGGCGTTCTCGCCGTCCACGAACGGGGTGATGCGATTGCCCTCGGTGGTGCGGCTGCCGGTGAGCTGGTCCATCAGCCCGTGCATCCGCCCCATCCAGTCGTCCGCGACCGGCTTCCCGCCGAACGACGACGACTTCGCGATCGCCGCGTCCAGGTCGGAGGCGACCTGCTGCCGGAACTCCGGCGTGTAATCCCTGGTCACCACGCCGTGGAAGTCGGCCGGGAGGTGGTCATTGCCCGGGATGACGTCGTGGATGTACGCGTTGACGCCCTGCTGCGTGTACGCCATCGCGTCGCCGTACTTGTCGTCGCCCAGCCCGAACATCTGCGCGGAGGGGAACGCCGTCTTGAGGTCCGCCAGGCGGCCGCCCTTGTACTGGGCCTGGTCGCGCGCCTGCGCGTCGCCCAGCGGGTTCAGGCTGCCCAGCCCGTCCCGGTCCAGCAGCACGCCCTTCGGCATCTGGTCGAGGAAGGCCTCGTTCTGGACGCGGATCCGGTCGGTGCCGGCGGAGAGGTAGACGATGGGGATGCCGCGGTCGGCGACCGACTGGAGCAGCTCGCGCGCGCCGCTGATCGGCGTCTGGGTCTTCCCGGTGGCGAGGTCCACCACGTTGGTGTCGCGGAGCGTGTCGTCGATGTCGCAGACGAAGATGGGCCCGTCGTAGTCCTTCGGCAGCACCAGCACGTTGGACTCGTCGCCCTGGCCGTTGGGCGTCTCCACCTGCATCGACACCACGCCGCCGCGCTTCGGGTCCACGCCGGTGCGGAGGTCCGCGCGGCCCAGTTCGTTCATCGGGAGGCTGCCGGCGCCGGCGTCGTCGCTCCGGGTCTTGAAGCTGCCGCCGCCCGGGAGCCGGAAGGTGACGTCCCGCTTCTCGCCCCCCTGCACCTCCTCCAGCAGCGGATCCAGCGGCGTCTTGATGAAGTCGTGGTCGCGCACGCGCACCGACGGAGGCTGGCCGCCGACGATCTTCCCGGCCGGGTCCACCGCCACGAAGCCGTCGCGGCCCATCACGAACGGGCGCTCGACGTGCCGGTCCCACCAGCCGCCGACGTCGGGCAGCTTGAAGAGGGACTTCACCTTCTCCGCCGCGCCGCCGCCGGAGCGCTGGTCGAACAGCGACTCCGACTGGGCCGGGCGGGCCGCGTTCGCCTGGGCCGCGCGAGGGGCCGGGGCGGGAGCGGCGGATTCACTGGCTCGCGAGCGCGAGGGTTCAGCGGAAGAAAGCTTCGGGGAGAGCGAGGTCTTCATGTATGGGGCCTGGTTACCTACATCATCTCCGCGGCACCCACAGTAGTTGCTTTTTACAAATTCCTTATTGAATCCTGGGAGTGACTACGCAATCAGGCTCCGATCAGTGCGGGCCGTTCTCCATCACCAGCCATTTGGCGCCGCAGCTCTCGCAGGAGAAGCGCGCGCCGCCCGGGAAGACCGCCTCCGTCCGGGGCGTGCCGCGGCTGGAGCCCTTCTCCGGGTTGCAGCGGAAGCACGGCACGCCATGCTCCTTCACCGGGTAGACGTCCTCGTAGGGCGGGAGTTGGAGCGTCCGCATCCACTCCAGCGTGAGGTCTTCGGACCAGCTCAGCTCCACGGCGTTGCGCGGCGTCGCCGCCAGCCCCTCGCGGAGCGCGAGGTAGTAGACGCGGAGCTTGTCCACGTGCCGGCCCATGTTCCGGCGGCGGAACTCCTTGCCGAGTCGAACGACCAGATCCAGCAGCGAAGGGCGATCCATCTCCACGAATGCTGAACATGCGTGCAGATACCGGCAAGGCGAGGGCCTCCCGGCGCGCAGTCACGTTCCTTGTTTCATGCGCGTTTCAGGTCGCCTCGGTGCGTCTCACGGCGTTTCAGGGCGCGGGCTCCCGAGCGAACCAGAGGCCGGGGTGGAGGAGGATGGCGAAGGCTTCGCGGACGGTCCAGTAGCAGCGCTCGGGGATGCTGAGGTTGCGTTCGGAGAGGAGGGCGGGGCTGGGGAGGGCGCGGATGCCGGCGCGCCAGAAGTACTGGCGGGCGCGGAGGAGATGGTACGGGTCGCTGACGAGGATCGCCTCGGAGAGGCCGCGGCCGCGGAGGAGGCGGGCGGTGAAGGCGGCGTTCTCGGCGGTGCTGTGGCTCTCCGTCTCCACGGCGCAGGCGTCCGGCGGGATGCCCAGCGACAGCGCCACGTCGCGCGCGGCGAGCGCTTCCGCGGGCGGGTAGCGGCCCACGCCGCCGCTGAACACCACCAGCGGGGCGAGGCCCTGGCGGTACAGCTCCGCGGCCCGTTCGGCTCGCGCCTGGAGGGCGCCGGATGGGGTGCCGTCCTCCATCACCCGCGCCCCCAGCACCACGATCGCCTGGGCGCGGCGCGCGCGGTCCTTCTGGCCGAAGCGGTCCACCACGAACGCCAGCCCGAGGACGCCGCAGGTCAGCACGCCCGCGACCAGCAACAGCCAGCGGGCGAGCGCTCTGGTTCGGCGACCGGGCATCGGAGGCGATAGGTACTGCAAGGCCCGCGCCCGGGCCAGTGCGGAGAGGTGGACGCGGCGGATAACCCTCGCGGTCCCCGGGAACGAGGGCATGATCCCGGGCGCGGTGAGCGGCGAGCGCATCCTGATCCTCGGCGGTGGCATCGGCGGGCTCGCGCTGGCGCTGGCGCTCGCGCGCCGCGGGGTGGACTTCCTCGTCGTGGAGCAGGCGCCGGTGCTCCGGCCGATCGGCGCGGGCATCGGCCTGTCCGCAGGGGCGGTGCTCATCCTGGGCGCTCTGGGCGTGGAGCTCGCGCAGGTGGGGCGCGAGGTCGAACGATTCAACCTCGGCACCGCGGACGGCGCGCTCCTGCAGGAGACCAGGCTCGACGAGGTGAGACAGCGCGTGGGTCCCTCGTACGTGCTCCACCGAGGCGAGCTCCACGAGCAACTGCTCGCGCCGCTCGACCGTTCGCGGCTGCGGTTGGGGACGACGCTGGCGGCGTTCGAACAGCGGGACGGCGCGGTGGACGTCCAGCTCAGCGATGGCTCGCGCGAGCGTTTCGCGGTGCTGGTGGGCGCGGACGGCCTCCGCTCCCAGGTGCGGCGGATGCTGTGGCCGCAGGTCACGCCCATCTATTCCGGCTACACCTGCTGGCGCGCGGTGGTCCACGCCGAGCCACCCGACCAGACGTGGGAGCTCTGGGGTCGCGGCCGGCGGCTCGGCCTGGCGCCGCTCACCCGGGGACGCGTGTACTTCTTCGCCACGCTCAACGCTCCCGCGGGGGTTCCGCACCAGCGCGAGGGAGGCGCGGACCGGCTCCGGGCGCTCTACGCCGATTTCGCTCCGGGACGGGCGGCCCTCCAGGTGCTCCGGGACGAGGACGTCATCCACGGGGACATCGAGGAGGTGCGCGCGCCTCGGTGGACGCAGGGGGCGGTGGCACTGCTCGGGGACGCGGCGCACGCGTCCACGCCCAACATGGGCCTGGGGGCCACGCTCGCCATCGAGGACGCCTGGACGCTCGCGGAGGAGATCGCCGCCCGCAGTCCCCGGCCGGAGGCGCTGGCCTCCTACGAGCGCCGCCGCTTCGCCCGCGCCCGGGCGATCCAGCGTACGTCGTGGCGGATCGGGCGCGTCGCCCAGTGGGAACACCCACTGGCGTGCGCCGCGCGCGACTGGCTCATGCGCCGGCTGCCCGTGGACAACGCGGCCCATTCGAGCCTCCAGACCACCCTGGCCGATCCCGCCGTCCGGGCGCTGGCGGCGGCCCGGAACCAGAACGGGTGGTCATCGGGCTTGTTGTCGTCCTGATGTATCTCGCCGGCCTACGAACGGACTTTGTCACCATTCGGCGGCAGCTCGGAGGAGTTGCTTGATGCCGACGTCGCGAATGGCATACATCCCGTCGTAAAGCTGGCTGTCGTCCGTCGCACAGAGAGTACGTCTCGCCTGCTCCACGAGGAGAAAAGCCACGCCGCCAGCGAATACATCGACCCGCCGGTGGCCTTCCGCCGCCGTATTCTTGCCGCTGCTGCTGCTGCTGTCGGGAGGAGTCTATTCGCTGTCCAGCTTGTCCCGCGCGATCTCACTGGTGCAACACTCCGGCGAGGTCCAGCTGGTGTTGTCGCAGCTCCTGTCCTCGCTGGTCGACGCCGAAACCGGCCAGCGAGGTTATCTCGTCGACGGCGAGCGTAGATTCCTGGAGCCGTACGAGCGCGCGCTGTCGACCTGGCACGCCGAGATGGCTCGCCTTCGCGCCTTGACTCAAGACAATCCGGACCAGCAGCAGCGTCTCGATCGGCTCGGGCGCTTGATCGACAAGCAACTGGAGGAGCTGCGCGCGACCATGGCCGCGCGGGATTCCGGTGCTCGGGGGAGCGACCTCGACGCTCGCATGGCCGCCGGCAAGGAGACGATGGACGACATCCGCCGTGTCGTGAGCGAGATGGAGGAAGAGGAGCGGCGCCTTGGCCACGAGCGCCAGCAGGCCGCGGCGAGCCGCTGGCGGTGGACGCTGCTCGTGTTCTTCGGCGGGGCGTTCGCGTTCGTGTCCATCGCCGGCGCCGTCTGGATTCAGCGGCGTGGCGCAAAGGCGAGAGAACGCCTGGCCGCGGAGCGAG
>DATBSS010000149.1:0-8273 GCA_036559665.1 Myxococcaceae bacterium | reverse complement strand
CGAAGTGCGGCGGCCCCTCCACTCCCTTCGCGGCGATTCCCTTCCCGAGCCCGTGGCTCACCAGGAGGATGAGCACCTGGCCCATCTGCGGCCCCAGCACCTTCCCGAATTCCCGCGCCGCTCCCCGGAGCTGGCTGAATTCAGTGGCCCCATCCACCGCGTTCGCCATCGCCCTCGCCCCGTAGACAAGCTCCCAGAACATCGTCAGGCCCATGTAGCCGATGAGCGCTCCGGTGATGCCCAGGGCGATGAGCTTCGAGATGGGCTCCGGCACCAGCAGGAGCACCAGGTACATGGCCGCCGCCGAGGCGAGCATCACGGCGATCGCATTCGGGTCGGCGAAGTCCTTCAGGCTGTCCAGCATCGGCCCGAAGGACGCCGTCATGGCCATCACCAGGGTCACCACGTACCGCCCGTGCAGCGTCAGCACGCTCGAGTGGGCCAGGAGGTGGAGACAGTCGCCTGGGCCCAACCTCGTGCCACCGCACCAGTCCCGGTACTCGCGCGTCATCCGCTCCGCGGCGCTCTCCACTTCATCCAGCCCGCCCATCGTTTCGGGCACGAGGAGGCCGGAGCGCACGTCGTAGCGGTAGGTGCCGCTCCCTTCCGTCAGCCCGAACACTCCCTCGGCGGCAGCCAGCGGATCCGCCTTCACCACCACTTCACGCGCGGCCTTGCGGAACGAGCCCAGGAGCTCGGGCTCCGGGATCTCGATCGGTTATCCTCCGCCCCCGGCGACGTGGACGACCGTCTCCCCGCCCTCCATCTTCTCCTGCACCTCGCGTCCTGGTGCCGCGCACGACGGTGCCAGCGCCAGCAATGGGACCAGCACGGCGGCCGTGACGCGAACGTGTAGGTTCGTGGATCTCATCGGGTTCGTACGGAGGCTATCCCGCCCCCCGTGAATTGGCGGTCCGCGCCCGACCCGTGCTCTGATCCGCGGCCGAGGCCCCTTTCCGCCGTGGAACACTTCTTCACCTCGCTGAGCAAGCGGCAGACGATGCTGCTGCTCACCGGCGTCACCTTCGGCGGCCAGGAGGTGATGGAGTCCTTCGAGTTCCTGGGCGAGCACGAGTCCGCGCTGCTCAAGTTCCGCGCCCAGGACCTGCTCCAGATCCCCCGCGAGAAGCGCATCCCCGTCCTGGTCCAGGAGATCAAGCGCCTCGTCACCACCCGCCCCAACGAGCTGTACGGGGCGGACCCGAACAAGCTGGCGGAGGTGCTGTACCAGGAGCGCGTCGCCACCCGGGACATCCTGCTGGCGGCGTTCCCGGAGGGGCTGGCGGACGCGGTGAAGGTCTACCTGCCTCCTTCCGCCGGCCGCCCGTCGAAGAAGCTGCGCCCGGAGATCCTCCCCATCCTCCGCTGGCGGCTGGAGGAGGTGCTGAGCAAGGCCGGCGCCCGCCGCGCCCACTTCAAGTTCTCCGACATGCTGCTGCTCCAGACCCGCGAGCTGCTCACCCTCGCCGACCACATGGGCGCCCGCGCGCTGGGCCCCGCCATGGCGGGCCTGGTCACCGCCGACCGCGAGGCGTTCTTGGGCTCCCTCCCGCCCGACCTGAAGCAGATGGCGGAGCGCACCATCACCCAGCTCTCCGAACGGAAGATGGCGGACGCGGACGCCAAGGACCTGATCGCGCTCCACGCCGGCGAGAAGGGCCCGCCCGAATCCATCCGCAGCGCCGGCGCCCAGCGCCTGGCCCGCGCCTGCCTGGCGCAGTCCCCCGAGTTCGCGGCCCGCCTGGTGGAGCGCCAGCGCGGCGAGTTCGGCGCCCTGCTGGTCAAGTGGGTCCGCGAGGAGCGCGCCAAGGCGGTCAACCGCGGCGACGGCGGGCGCACCGAGATCGTCGAGGAGCTGGAGTGGCTGGAGCAGGAGGGGCTGATCAACAAGCCCCTGCGCATGCCCGTGGCCCCCAAGAAGGGCGCCCCCGTGCGCCCGCCACCCGGCCGCGCCCCGGCGAACGGGCCGCCTCCCGAGAAGGCCCGGGCGCCCGCGCCGCTGGCCCAGCCGAACCGGCCGCCCAGCCAGCGCGTCCCGCTCGCCGCCCAGGCCCGCGGCGCCTCCGCGTCCGCCCAGTTCAAGGCCGCAGCGGAGGCGGCCGCGCCCAAGCAGTCGCACACGGACTGGATGGCGGAGCGGGAGAAGCGCAAGGCGGGGATGTCCAGCCAGTGGAACATGCCCCGGCCCATCCAGGGCGGTCCGTCCGAACCGGCGATCACCATCCCGCCGCACCTGGTGAAGCGTGGCGCGCCCGCCGCGCCGGCCCCGGTGGTGCCCGCGGAGAAGACGCCGCCGGAGGACCTCTCCCAGGAGCGCACCACCCCGCCCAAGCGCGACCCCAGCATGAAGGGCGTGGCGGAGGAGCTCACCCGGCCGCCGCAGAAATCGCGCCCCCAGCTCTCCGCCCGGCCGGCGGCGCCCTCCAAGCCGCTGGGCCAGTACGACGTCACCGGCCCCATGCCCCGGCCGCCCAGCCGCCAGCTTCCGGCCGCGCGCCCGCCGTCCCAGAAGGTCCCCCAGGTCCAGGAGCCCCCCGGCGGCCTGGGCGAACAGCGCCCCCGCACCTCCCCGGCGCTCTCCAAGATGCCGCTCAAGAAGGCGCACGGCACCAGCGTGTCCCGGATGCCCCGGGTGGTGGGCCCCGAGGAGGTCACCGACCCCGGCTCTGGCAGCGGCCGGGGGGAAACCACCGGGCAAGAGACGACCGGCCCGGAGAACACCGGCCCGGAGAAGACGGACCACGGCCGGGAGGATTAGAATCCACTGCCCATGGCGATGAAGGTCATCAAGTCCGACGGGAGCTCCCAGGACCCGGGCGCGGCGGCCCTGCGCCCGCGCGGCGTGGTGGCCAAGGAGGACTTCGAGGCCCTCCAGAGCTCCAACGAGATCATCGCCCGCGCGCAGCAGCAGGCGCAGGAGATCATCACCGCCGCCCGCGAGCAGGAGCAGCGGATCCACGAGGAGTCCAAGGCCCGCGGCCGCGAGGAGGGCCGGGTGGAGGTCTCCGCCGAATTGGCCCGCGCCAAGCAGCAGGCGGCGATGATCCTCAAGTCCGCCGAGCAGGACATCGTCGGCCTCTCGCTGGAGATCGCCCGGAAGATCATCGGCCGGGACCTGGAGCGCGATCCCCAGGTCGTGATGGAGATCTGCGCCAACGCCATCGAGGGCGTGCGCAACGCCAAGCAGCTCGTCCTCCGGGTCAACCCGCAGGACGGCGCCTACCTCCGCCAGAACCGCAAGGCGATCATGGACCTGGTGGCGCGGAGCATCGACATCGCCTTCAAGGACGACCCGTCCGTGGAGGCCGGCGGCTGCATCATCCAGACCGAGTTCGGCACCATCGACGCCCAACTCGACTCCCAGTTCAAGATGCTGGCCCAGGTGCTGATCGCCGACACGGCCAAGAAGGAGGGACCGGCGTAACGCCGGAGCACGGCGATGGCGATCGACCTCTCCCGCTACCACGCGATGGTCAAGGAGGCCTCCACCCTCCGCGTCCGCGGCCGCGTCACCGAATTGACCGGCCTGATCGTGAAGGCCGCGGTGCCCGGCGTCCGGGTGGGCGAGGTGGTGGACATCCGGAGCAAGAACGGCCGCGCCGGCCTCAAGGGCGAGGTGGTGGGCTTCCAGGGCGAAGAGGTGATGCTGATGCCCCTGGGCGACCTGGCCGGCATCGGCCCGGACAGCGAGGTCATCCCCACCGGCCGCCCGCTGACCATCAAGGTCGGCGACGGGCTGTTGGGGCGGGTGCTGGGAGGCACCGGCGTCCCCATCGACGGCCGGCCACTCCCGGACGGGCTGCTCGACTGGTCCGTGGACCGCGACTGCCCGGACCCGTTCACCCGCCAGCGCATCGAACATCCCATGCCCCTGGGGCTGCGCTGCATCGACGGGCTGCTCACGGTGGGGGAGGGGCAGCGCATCGGGCTCTTCGCCGGCTCCGGCGTCGGCAAGTCGACCCTGATGGGGCAGATCACCCGCCAGACGAAGGCGGACCTCTCGGTGGTCGCGCTGATCGGCGAGCGCGGCCGCGAGGTGCGCGAGTTCATCGAAGACTCCCTGGGCGCGGAGGGCCTGGCGCGGTCCGTGGTGGTGTGCGCCACCTCCGACCAGCCGTCCCTGGTCCGCCTCCGCGCGGCCTTCGTGGCCACCTCCATCGCCGAATACTTCCGCGACCGCGGCGGCAACGTGCTCTTCATGCTGGACACGGTGACCCGTCTCGCCCGCGCCCAGCGCGAGATCGGCCTGGCCATCGGCGAACCGCCCGCCCGCCAGGGCTACCCGCCGTCCGTGTTCGCCATGCTCCCCAAGATCCTGGAGCGCACCGGCAACTCGGACCGCGGCAAGTGCACCGCCATCTACACCGTGCTGGTCGCCGGCGGCGACATGGAGGAGCCGATCGCCGACGAGGTCCGCGGTATTCTCGACGGCCACTTCATCTTGAACCGCGCCCTGGGCGAGCGGAACCAGTGGCCGGCGATGGACGTGCTGGCGTCCCTCTCCCGCGTGATGTCCGGGATCGTGACCAAGGAGCACAAGCAGGCCGCGGGCAAGCTGCGCGAGACGCTGGCCACCTACGAGAAGCAGCGCGACCTGATCCTCCTGGGCGCCTACCAGTACGGCACCGACCCGAAGACGGACTACGCCATCGACAAGTACGACGCGATCATCGAATTCCTCAAGCAGCCGACCGAGGAGGCGATGGAGTACGACGACATCGTCCAGCGGCTGATCGCCCTGTTCGCGGAGTGAGCCGGGCCGGGGTACGATGAGGGCGGATGCCGGCCTACCGCCTCCAGACCCTGCTCGAGATCCGCCAGCGCGCCAAGGAAGCCGCGGAGCAGGTGTTTTCGGAGGCCGTCCGCGAGGTGGCGAAGCAGGAGCAGGAGCAGCGGCGGCTGGAGCAGGACCTCGAGACGCGCAAGGCGGAGCGCAAGCACAAGATCGACCTCTACATGCAGGAGATCATGGCCCGAGGGGCCGGGGTCTCCGGCATGAATTCCATGAACCGCTACGAACTGCGGCTCAAGGACGAGGAGGCCCAGGTCGCCCTGGAGATCGAACGCCAGAAGGAAGTGGTCAAGCGCGCCATGAAGGTGCGGGAGGAGAAGCGCCAGGAGATGGCGCAGGCGGCGATGGACCTCAAGGCCATCGAGAAGCACAAGGAGAACTGGCAGAAGGCCGTGAAGGCCGAACGGCAGGCGCGCGAGGAGCTGAACCAGGAGGAGATTGGCAACGCGCTCCACCTGGCCCGCACCCGCCGCGAGCGTTCGGAGAGCGAATGACCGCCGGAGCCCCCCCATGAGCCGAGTCGACGACGACGCGCAGGAACGGAGGGTCCAGGAGCGGCTGGCGCTGGACAGGCAGCGCCAGGCCGAAAAGAACAAGGAGAAGGCCGCCACCGACTCCAAGTTCGCCAAGCTGGTCTTCAAGACCGGCGCGGAGCGGACCAAGGCGGAGGAGGTCCGCCAGGACTCCACCGGGCGCGACGTCATCGACCGGATGAAGGGCTTCGGCAGCCGCATCCAGCGGGGCGCGGAGCCGGGCTCGCAGAGCTCCAGCGCGGAGGGCTCGCGGATGCAGGAGGCCCGCGGCCAGGAGGACGACGCGCTGCTGGGGACCCTGGAGGACCGCCACCAGGACTCGAGGGTCGTCAGCGAGCGGCTGGAGGAGCGCAAGGAGTCCCAGGACCAGGACGCCGCCGCGCACCTGGACGCGCGCGACAAGGCCCGCGAGGACGCGCGCGCCGACGCGGGCGGGGGCGGGGCGAGCGGAGGCAAGGATCAGGGGAGCGGGGGCGACCAGGGCGCCGCGGCCGCCCAGGGCTTCAAGCTCAACCCGGCGCTGATGGCGCCGGTGGCGGTGGCGCAGCCGCGCACCGGGGTGATGAGCGAGAAGCTCCGCGCCCTGGCCAACGAAATCGCCCAGAAGATCGTCCAGAACGTCCGGGTGGGCACCAACCGGGCCGGCGAGGCCGAGTTCCAGATCGACCTCAAGAGCTCCGTGCTCAACGGCCTGCAGATCAAGGTCTCCAGCAAGCACGGGAAGATCACCGCGGTGTTCTCCGGGAAGGACACCGAGGTGCTCAAGCTGATCAAGCAGAACGCGGACGGCCTCAAGTCCGCGCTCCAGGGCCGCGGGCTGACGCTGGCGGACCTGAGGATCGAGGAGCGGAAGTAACGTCGAATGACCGAGTGGGCACGAAGCACGACTCCGGGGTTGCCCGCGCTGGGCGCGCCCATCCCCCGGGCCGGGACCGGGACCTCGGCGCGCAGGGGCTGGAAGAAGTACACCTTCTCCGACCTGGAGAAGCTCTCCCGCGCCCAGGCCATCCTGACCGACCGGCTGGAGTGGCTGATGCCCTCCGCCGGCGCCTCGGAGCGCGCCAGCGAGGCCATCTCCGCCCGGCTCAAGGAGCTGTTCGAGGACGACGTCCAGCTGCTGCTGGACAACGTCCACCTCGCCACCCCGCAGCGGCTCTCCCAGCTCCTGTCCGACCCCACCTTCCTCGCCGTCCTCTGCCCGGCGCCCCACAAGACGCGCGGCCTGATGGAGGTGGCGCTGGGCCTGGCGCACGCCGCCATCGACAAGATGCTCGGCGGCAGCGGCGAACAGGTGGCCAACCGGCGGCTCACCGACCTCGAGGAAGGGGTGATGGAGTTCATCATCCTGGAGGCCCTGAAGACGCTGGCTCCCAACCTCGAGCAGGGCCTGCCCCGCATCCGGCTGGAGGGGTGTTCGCACTCGGTGAAGGAGGCGCTGGCGCTCCTGGAGGGTGAGGAGCAGGTGGTGGTGGTGCAGCTCAAGAGCACCCTGGGCGCGCAGGACGGCTTCATCCGGCTGTTCATCCCCGCCACCGTGGTGGGGATGACCAACCCGCCCGGCGAAGGCCCGGAGCGGCGCGCCCGGCGGCGCTACCAGATCGAGCGCAACCTGGCCCGGCTCCGCCAGGTGAAGACCTGGATGCGCGCGGAGATCGGCCGCGCGGAGGTGACCAAGGGGGACGTGGAGCGGCTGGGATCCGGCGACGTGGTGCTGCTGGACGAGCTGACCGCCCGCCCGGACCAGGGGCAGGGAGGCGCCGCCCGCATCCGGGTGGGGACCGGCCGCGCCGGGTGGTTCGAGTCGGAGATCGTCCTTGAGGGTGGCGGGTTCAAGGCTAAGGTGGGCAACGTCGTGCTGGGCGATGAGCCGCGGCACGGCCAGGAGCCTTCGAGCGTGGGCAACGAGAACGAGGGTCAGGAGGCGCCCCCGGAGGAGGGCGCGGAGGCCGCGGAGGGCGCGGCCGCCGATGGGGCGGACCTGATCAACGACATCCCGCTGCAGATCGTGGTGGAGCTGGCCCGCATCCCGGTCACCGCCGAGCAGGTGGTGGCGCTCAAGGTGGGCCAGGTCATCGACCTCAACCGCGTCCCCGGCGAGCCGGTGGAGCTGTCCGTCAACGGCAAGGTGGTGGCCCGCGGCGAGCTGGTCGAGGTGGAAGGGCACCTGGGGGTGCGCATCCTCTCCCTGCTGGGGTAGCCTTGGGGCCGTATGCCCCGCCCCCCGCTGACCGGCCTGTGCTGCGCGCTCGCGCTGGCGGCGGCGCCGGCCTCGTGGGCCGCGGATTCCCCCGCCCCCACCCCCACTCCCGCCCCCGCCGCTCAGGCCCCGGCCCAGGCTCCGGTGGAGGACCACGACGAGGTGATCAGGTCCTTCCGCCAGGAGGCCAAGGGGGACCGGCGCCCGGAGGAGGAGGAGAGCTTCAACGCCCGGTCGGTGGTGTGGATGTTCGCGGCGATGGGCTTCGTCATCGCCGCCATCTACATCACGCTCAACTTCGGCCTCCGGAAGCTCATGGGGGCCCGGTCCATTGGCAGCGCGCAGCTGGTGTCGGTGATGGAGCGGACGGTGCTGGACCAGAAGAAGTCCCTGCTGGTGCTCCGCGCGGCCGGCGAATACCTCCTGGTGGGCGCCACGGAAGACGGCATCCACCTCATCAGCAAGCTCGATACCCAGGAGGTCGAACGGCTGGAGCGGGAGTCCCGCGTCCAGGCCTCTCCCGGCATCAGCCCCTTCCTCCAGAAGCTCCTCTCCCGCAAGGGTGGCCCGCCGCCGCCTTCGGCGTAGGATTCGACCATGGTTCGCCGCGCCCACATGAAGCTGTACGCGCTCCTGGCCCTCCTCACGCCGGTCCTGGCGCTGGGGGCCAAGGGCGGCGGCGGCGGCGGCGGCAAGAAGGACGAATTCATCAAGAGCGCGGTGGACCAGGCCTCGAACCAGTTCACCGCGG
>DATBSS010000148.1:0-10647 GCA_036559665.1 Myxococcaceae bacterium | reverse complement strand
CCACTCCTGATCAGACATCTCGGGACCAGGGGAATAGGCGCTACCCAGCTTATCGAGCGCGGCTCTCATCTCTTCCCGATCAAGATTCATCTCCAAGAGCCGACCCAGTTCCTCGGTGACCCCGCTGATGAAGTCCGCCGGATTCTCCCTCAGAAAGTTCTTCACCACGCTCTCCCAGTCGGGAGCTTCGAGTCTCCAATCCTGGTGGAAGTAGCAGCCGAAGAACTGGCTCAACTCTGGAAAGTGCTCTCTCTTCATAGCATCGGGAATCCGGTCAGGATGTACCAACCCAGCTCGGCATTGGCCTTGAGCAGCACGAGCCGAAGCTTGCATGTCTCGATTGCTCCTACCGCACCTTCGCGGACTACTTGACCGACCGGACTCTGGGCCACGTAGTCCAACTCCAACTTCCCCCTGGTGCTCTTGAGCCACGTCGAAATCACAACCTGATTGGCATCGATGGCTTCGGCCGCTGCCCGTTCCGCCACGGTGCGGCTGGAGAAGCTTGAGGCATTGCGAATGCCTTCACGGACAATCCGTTCGGCCAGTTGTTCCTGGGTCAGCCCTACATGCCTTCTCAGCAAATGACCTCCCAATGCCTGGTGCGCCTCCAGCCCTCCTCCTGGGACAAGCCTACTGGCGGGAGCCGTCGCCTCCGCCACGATCGTCCGCCTCACAGCCGCGGCCGGGGCAGTCACCGGTGGTCCCACCAATACCGGGTTCATCGCCTGCCACTTGAGCGCCGTGAAGATGCCCTCTGCCGCGAAGATGATCTGCGTCTCGTTGAGCTCCCTGGTGACGAGTGGCGTGAGCCTGGTATCGAACCTGGGAATCCCGAGCCTCACCACTGCTTCTTCGTGCGGGAGCGCCGCCAGGGCTGGATCTCGCTCACCGAGCGACACGACGAAGGGAACCAACCGTCCGGTTGCCTTGTGCCGGCGGAAGCACATCGCGGACGGCCCGGATGACTCGCCGAACCAGATCCTCGACAGCGGGATGACGAGACGAGACCCATCTCCGTAGTACAGCGAGAACGTCCATGGTGCCGCGTCACTCAGCTCGTACCCGCGGACATCCCGCTCCACCCAGCGCAGATCGGCACGCGCCGCTTCCAGCGAACCAATCCCCTTGGCGATGCCGGGTTCGAACTCAAGGCCCGGATCCAGCACCTCGGCCGGCGCCGGTCCCGCCGCCAACCACAGCGCGGCGAGCCAGATCACGGCAGAGCGGTGACGACCCCCGCGGATCCGGTGACCATCACCAGCGAGTCATCCGACCGCCCGTGAAGGTCCATCCCCACCCGGAACACCAGCGACACCCACTCGCTCACCGGCGCCTCCAGCCCGACCTCCGACAGGAAATTGGCCGAGAACAGCACCGGCGGCGGCGTGCCCCCCAGCGGCTCCGTCTGCACCGGCCCCGTGTCCACCGACAGCAGGCACCTCGCGCCCAGGAAGAACCGGCTCGCCCGCGGCGACGACCCCTGCATCGACAGCACCAGCCCGCCGGACGCGTTGTAGTCCCGCCGCCCGGTGAGCCACCGCGCCCCGTGGAAGTCGAACCCCGCCTTCCGCGTGTAGAACGCCGGCCCGACGTCCCCCACCACCCCGAGCGACAGGTTCTCGCCGCCCACCAGGTTCCACCGCGCCGAGGCGCGGACGTCATGCATCAGCCCATAGAGCGTGTCGTACGCCACGCCCACGTCCAGCTTCGGCGTCACGCCCATCAGCATCCGCGCCGACAGCATCGGGAACCCCAGGGAGACCGAACCCGCCCGCTTCCACGGCCCCAGGGGCGCGGCGCCGTGGAGCGACACCAGGTTCGGCCGCTCCGGCCGCGGCGTCAGGGGCAGCGAGAACCCCGGCGCCAGCGGCTCCTCGATGGTCGGCGGCATCGGGAGGTGAGGCGCCTGCGGCGGCGAAGCCGCCGGGAACTCCGTGGGCGACGGCGCGGTGGACTCGCCCGGCAACCCCACCCACTCCGAGCCATGCGGCGGCGGAGGCGGCGCCCGCTCCGCGCCGCCCGCCTGGCCCAGGAGGGCCACTACCAGGAGTGACAGCATCACAGCGTGTTCAGGTAGTCGACCAGATCGCCGATCTCACCGTCGGTGAGCGTCGCGGTCTTCCCGTGGAGGTCGTTGAGGCGCGACGCCACGATGCGCTGGCGCAGCGAGTTGGCGCTGCCGTCATGCAGGAACGGCGCGGTCCGCGAGATGCCCAGCAGCGACGGCACGTTCAGGCCGTTCGGCAGGCCCAGGTCCGGGTTGACGCCACCCATCACCATCGTCCCCACGTCGTGGAACGTGTTGTCGGTGAAGGACGAGCCGCCGTGGCAGCCGTTGCACTCCGCCTTCTGGAACACCTGCGCGCCGCGCAGCTGCGCCGCGGTGGGGTTCCCCGTCCGCAGCGGGTTGTCCGGCAACTGCTGCGACTCGATGAACGCCGAGAGCTGCGCCGCCATCTCGTTCGAGGCGCCGGTGCCGCCCATCCGGTTGTTCACCGTCTCCGCCAGGAAGTCGGTCAGGGTGTTGAACTGGCCGTTCCAGTGGAAGGGAGCGGTGGCGCCCATCATGCGGCCCGCCAGGGACGGCGTCTGCCGCGGCCCGTCCGAGAACACCCACACGTGGCCGTCCTCGCGGCCGTTCAGGTGGCAGCTGGCGCACGCCATGCCGGTCGTGGACGCCGTCATCCGGGAGTCGGAGGCGCTGAAGAACAGCCGCCGCCCGGCCACCACGTCCGGCGCCAGTACGTCGTCGGCGACCCGCAGCGCCCGGCCGGTGGCGACCACCTCCGCCTCGTCGCCGCTGCCCGACTTCACCAGGGTGGAGATGGTGTGGTCGAACGAGTTGTAGACGAAGGCCTGCTTCCCATCCCGGGTCAGCGCGATGCCGCTGGGGCCGGCGCCCACCGGGACCAGGCTGCGGATCGGCCCGGGCCGGAAGAACGGGCCGTTGATCGCCGAGCCTGCGGGCGTGCCCACCCGGTTCCCCACCGGCAGCACCGCCACGTTGTTGCTGTTCCGGTTCACCACGTAGAGCCAGGACCCGGTGCTGTCCATGACCGACACCTCCGGCCCCTGGAGCGTCTGGGTCGAATCCGGAGAATTCAGGGTCGTCGCCGGGAAGTCCTTGGTGGTGTCGCCGTCCTCGCACCTGTCCACGTCGTCCGCCATCGCCACCGTCTGCTCGCCGGTGCCGTCGAAGGTGGCCAGGCCCGCCGTCACCACGCCGCCGCCGCCGCCGCACGGCCCGCCGCCGTAGCTCGAGCCACCGCCGCCGCCGCCTCCTCCTCCGCCCGGCGTGGACAGCGTGTCCTCCCGCGACCACGTCATGGAGACGATGGCGCGCTTCCCGTCCGGCGTGACCGTCGCGTCAGACATCCCGCGCGGGTGGAAGGTGCGCAGCGAGAACCCCGGGAACGGCTGGGAGCCCCGGCTCGTCAGCGCAGCCTCGTTCGCCTTTGAATAGAGGTTGGTGCCGTGCTGCAGCACCGCCGGCCCATTGAGGTCCACCGTCACCACGTCGCCGCCCTTGTAGAGGGTGACCAGGGCGCGGTTGTTGTTCATCAGCGCGACGCCGCGGGGCTCCTCGCCGACCACCAGGTCCCACTTCTTCTGGAGCGTCTTCACGTCGATGGCGGTGAGGCTGCCCTGCTCCGGCGACTCCAGCGAGGTGCTGTTCACCACGTACAAGGTCTTGTTGTCCGGCGTCACCGCCATGCCCACGGGCTCCACACCCACGGACAGCTGGACGGTCTCCGCCCAGGTCCCGGAGCCCCGCCGGATGACCGACACGCTGCGGCTGCCGCTGTTGGAGACGTAGACGGTGTCGTCCGGGCCGACCACGACGCGCTCCGGCGACCGGCCGACGTGGACCTGGGTGACCACCGCCTTGCTGTGGGTGTCCACCACCGTCATGACATCGTTGTCCGAGTCCACCGCGTACAGGAAGGCGTCATCTCGCGACAGCGCCAGCGAGCCCGCCGAGTTGTTGTACAGCGGTGTCTGGTCGCCGCAGGCCCCCAGGAGCATGGTGGCTCCTCCGAGAGCAGCAGCGAGCAGGGCCGAGCGACAGGTCAGCATCTTCATGGTGAGCACCTCGTGAACCTCGAACCTGTGAAGCACATCGAAAAAGCGGCATCTCCATGACAGGAGCGTCGCGTTCGTTCGCGACCTCCCCGGGTCGTCGGTTGGCCAATGCCCCGACTCGCCTGGAGGTCCCCCCTCACCGGCCCTGGAAGGCGTCTCCAGCTTTGCACGGTTCGTGCCTGTTTGCTCGCCGAGCGGGGATGTGCACCCCGGCCGGCCGGAACCTGTGCACGCCGCTGCCCATCGTGCAGTACCAGGCACGGTGGTAGGAACTGGACCGTGGCGCGTTCGTATGGACTGGTCAGCTTTCGTCGCACCTTCGCCCTCCTGGTGCTGCTGGTCGTCCTTCCCTCGGCCGGGCTGTCCGGGTTCGGGGTGGTGGCGATCATCAATGAGCGGGCGGCGGTGGAGCAGCGGCTGGAGCGGGCCTGGCAGCCCCGCCTGGACCAGCTCGGCACCGACCTGTCGCAGGCCCTGGGGAGGGCCCGGCTGGAGCCTTCAGGGGATGGACTCCGGGTGACGGCCCCGGACGGCACCGCGCTGGCCTCCACCCCCTTCGACATCCGGGCGGGGAAGGTGGAGTGCGCGGACCCGCGGGTGGCCGTGGCGGTGGCGCGCGCGGCGCACGAGCTGACCCTGGACGGGGCGCCGGCGGTGTTCTCCACCTCCGGGCCGACCGGGACGTTCGTGCTGGCGGCGCGGCGCGACGGCGACCTGGTCCGTGGGGCACGGCTGTCAGAGTCGGCGCTGTCGGCGCTGGCCACCGGGCTGGGGGGCCCGCTCATCCCCCCCGGCGAACCGGTCCACTTCGAGCTGCGCCCGGTCCGCCGCGAACGCGACGCCCCCGAGGCCGGCGTGGTGGGCAAGCTGGTCTCGGAGGTGGTATCGGCGCGGGAGGCGGCCATCGCCGCCATCGCCACGCCCCCGCCCCTGGCGGCCGTCTCCATGGGCCCGCCGTTCGACGACCTTCGGCTGGCGGCGGTCCCGCTGGGCGGGGACGTGGTGGCGCAGGCGTCGCGCCGGAACCGGGTCCTCTATGGAGTGCTCCTGGGCCTGTTCTACCTGGTCCTCGCGGCGGGGGTCGTCTACACGGCCCGCGCGCTCTACCGGGAGGCGCGCCTGTCCCGGCTGAAGACCGACTTCGTCTCCCTGGTCAGCCACGAACTGCGCACGCCGCTCACCTCCATCCGGATGTTCATCGACACCCTGGCCCTGGGCCGCGTCCAGGACGAGAAGGAGGTGAGGGAGATCCTGGGGATGCTCTCCCGGGAGACCGAGCGCCTCTCCTCGATGATCGACCGGGTGCTGGACTGGTCGCGTATCGAGAGCGGGCGGAAGGAATACCACCGGGATGCCTGGGACGTGCGCGAGGTGCTGGACGTGTCCATGGAGGCGCTCCGCGCCCAGCGCTACAACGAACCCTCGCGGGTGGAGGTCCTCGTCCAGGACGGGCTCCCCCGGGTGGACGTGGACCGCGACGCCATGGCCGGCGCGCTGTTGAACCTCCTTCAGAACGCGTACAAGTACAGCGGGGAGGACCAGCGCATCGCGCTGCGGGTGGTGAAGGATCCGGACGGCGTGGCGATCGAAGTGGAGGACCACGGCGTCGGGATCGCCCCGCGGGACCGCAAGAAGATCTTCGAGCGCTTCTACCGGGTGGACAACCTGCTCACGAGGAAGACCAGCGGCTCCGGGCTGGGCCTGGCCATCGCCCGGCGCATCGTGGAGGCCCACGGCGGCTCCATCTCCCTGCGGAGCGAGCTGGGCAAGGGCAGCACCTTCACCATCCACCTCCCCGCCGGGGCCCCGGCGTGACGCCTCCCCGCCGCCGCGTCCTCATCATCGAAGACGACGTGTCCATCCTCTCCGGCCTCTCCATCAACCTGAAGGTCGAGGGCTACGAGGTCCTCCAGGCGCAGGACGGGCGGACGGGCCTGCAGCGCGCGGTGGACGACAAGCCAGATCTCCTGGTGCTGGACGTGATGCTGCCGGAGATGAACGGCTACGAGGTGCTCAAGGAGCTGCGGCGGCGGCGGGTGGACGTGCCGGTGGTGATGCTCTCCGCGCGCGGGCAGGAGCCGGACAAGATCCTCGGGCTGGACCTGGGCGCGGACGACTACGTGGTCAAGCCGTTCGGGCTCCAGGAGCTCCTGGCGCGCCTCAAGGCGGTGCTGCGCCGGCGCTACCCCAGCGGCGAGGTGGTGGCCTTCGGCGGGTCGGCGGTGGACCTGGAGCGCAAGTCGGTGACGCGGAACGGGGAGGCGGTGGAGCTCACCGCGCAGGAGTACCGGCTGCTGGCGCACCTGGTGGAGAACGAGGGCCGCATCTTCACCCGCGAGGAGCTGCTCTCCGGCGCGTGGGGGATGGACTACGAGGGCACCGCGCGCACCGTGGACAACTTCATCCGCCAGCTCCGGATGAAGCTGGAGGACAAGCCGGAGGAGCCGCGCCACTTCGTCACCGTGCGAGGACTGGGCTACCGGTTCGAACGCTGAGCCCTCAGCGTCCCCTGGGTCCGGGGACTGATCAGGTGGCGCTGATCATCCGCTCCACGTGGCGGAAGAAGCTGGCCGGCTCGAGGAACGTCATCTCGACGTCGCCGAAGCGCAGGCGGATGCGGTCCTGCAGCATCCCCGTCGCGCCGCGCTCCAGCTTCAGCGGCCCCACCCAGGTGCCGTTCTTGCTCTCCGCGTCCACCAGCGTCCAGGCCTTCGTCCGCGAGTCCCGCAGGAAGTAGGCGTGGAACCGGGAGATGGACGAGTGGTCGAGGACGAGGTCGTTGTTCTCCGTCCGGCCCACCGTGACGCCCATCACGAAGGCGTTGTTGGTCGAGGGGCCCTTGCGCAGCGGGAACACCATGGCCTCGCCGCCGCGGAGGAAGGCGCCCGCCGGGCCGGACGGGGTGAGGTCCAGCGTCTGGCCCCGGCTGGCCGACCCGCTGGGCGCGTCCCAGAGCAGCACCGGCACTTCCAGCTCCTTCCGGCGCGCGATGTCGGCGATGAAATACCGGGCGAAGTCGAAGAGGCGTTCGGCCACGATGGGAATCCTACGAACAGGTTAGCATCTGTCGCGTGCGGCGCCGGTACACCATCCACCGCGACGGCGACCTCCTCGTGGAGGAGCTGGACGCCCAGGGCCGGGCGAAGGACCCGGAGCCGGTCCCCCCGGAGGACCGGCTCCCCGTGGAGGTGGTCGTCTTCGCGGAGGACACCGACGACGCGCGCGCCGCCCTGCTGGACCTGCTGGAGCTGGCGTTCGGGATGGAGTCGGAAGGGCCCGGCGTGGAGAAGCCCCCCGGCTAGGGAGGGGCGCGCTGGGCGACCACGAGTTGCAGCGGGTCCTCGGGCGCGAAGGGCCGGCCGTCGAAGTCTCCGAAGCGCTCCAGCGCCTGGAAACCGGCCGCCTTCAGTGCCACGTCCAGCTCCTCCGCGCTGAACTGCCGGACCTTCAGGCGCCGCAGGCCTTCGTGGGCGGCGGCGTCGCCCTCGCCCGGGCGCGCGCGTCGCCGCTCGCGCAGGTGTGGGACGAACACCGGGCGGTACCAGAGCGGGGGCTCCTCGGCGCGGTCGTCCGGAGCGGGCGGCGAGCGGTGCTCGGAGGGGTTGACCAGGTCGAGCAGGAAGGTGCCGCCGTCCGCGAGGTGCAGCGCCGCGGTGGCCAGCGCGGCCTCCAGGTCGCCCCGCGTCGTCATCAGCCCCAGCGCGTTCCGGGGGGCGATCACCACCTTGAAGCGTTCGTCCAGGCGGAGGGAGCGGACGTCCGCGCGCACCACGCTCAGGCGAGCGGCCACCTCCGCCGGCTCCTGGGCGCGGCGCTCCTCGGCGGCGCGGAGCAGCACCTCGGAGGGGTCGGCGGCGAGCACCTGGTGCCCGCGGCGGGCCAGCTCCCAGGCGATCCGGCCGTCCCCCGCCCCCAGCACGAGCGCCGGGCCGCCCTCGCGGTCCACCCGGTCGCCGTAGAAGGCGGAGCCCGCGTCCGCCATCACCAGCGACAGCACCGGTCTGGGTCCTTCCGTGCCCGCCATGGTGGCCTCCTGGGTAGCCCAGTGGGCCAGATCGGAACAAGTCTTCCTAGCTTCTCGTCGCCTTTCCGACGCGGCGTCGGCCCGGGCGTACCCGGGAGGCTGGCACCCGTCTTGCCAAAGTGACAGCGCGGGGGGAGGGGCCGGGACATGCGAAGCGGAGCGAGGTGGCTCATCACCTCGAGTGCGATCACCGCCGCGGCACTGTGGGGGGCGGCGGGGTGCGACGACAAGCAGGCGACACCGCCGGCCCTGGAGGCCGACGCAGGCGACTCGGGTGCGGACGGGGGGCATGACGGCGGCGGCGGGTCCGATGCCGGGGCTGACGCCAGAGCCGACGGCGGAACGGACGGAGGTACGGACGGCGGTACGGCCGTCATCGTCATTCCAGGCGCGGCCGGCTGGACCATCTACGGACCGGAGAGCGGCGCTCCCGCCGAGGTCTGGAGCGTCTCCAGCGACGCGGCCGGCAACCTCTGGGTGGCGGGCGGACCCGAAGGCCTCTTCCTGCTCCGGGTGGGCGCCTCGCATTTCGAACGCTTCACCATCGCGGACGGGTTGACGGAGTACGTGGACGAGACCGGCCCGCAGCAGCAGAGCGTGGTCTCGGTGGTGGGCGCGTCGTCGGGCGTGGCCTTCGTCGGGTACCTGGGGCACTTCGGCGGGATGGAGGACGACGACCCACCGTACCTGCGCACCAGCGGCGACGCGGACCGGGTGGAGCTGAAGAACAACGGGATCTCCGTCCGCCACGTCGACCTCTCCACACCGCCCGGCGCCTACGGCGACCCGGACCTGATCAACGGGCGGGACAAGATCCGCACCGTCTGGCGGATGGTCTACGACCCGGCCACCGGCAACGTCTGGTTCGGCGGCAACCACGGCGTGGCGCTCCTCGAGGCGCGGACCCATCAGGTCTTCGAGCACCATCATGCCGCCATCAACGACTGCCACCCGGACGGGCACTGCTCGCTGCTCTCGGGCGATTGGTTCGGCGTGGCCCTGGACGCCGCGGGCGATCTCTGGATGGGCGGCGGCCACCGGCTGGCGAGGCTGCGGTACAGCGACCCCCAGCGCTTCTGGGGCCCGTTGGATCCCATCCTCGACGTCTGGCCGGACCCCAGCGACACCAACCGGGTCGACGACTTCGTGCAGGATCTGGCGGTGAACGGGAGCCGGCTCTTCGTGGCCTCCCTCCGCAATGGCCTGGCTTCCATCGACGGCAACGGCACGCACCCGGTGGGCCTGTCCGGATACCAGCAGCGCATCACGTCGCTGGAGGCGGACCCGAAGGACGGCTCGGTGTGGGTGGGCTTGCAGTGGGGGGGAATGCTCCGCCTGGGCGACGGTTCCATCTCGACCTACGGCAAGGACGTGTTCGGCGCCCAGCTGATCAACCGGGAGGTCTGGGACATCCAGAGCGACCGACACGGACCTGGAGGAACGCGGCGCCTGCTGGTCGCCTTCCGCGCCGGGGCGGTGGGCGTCTACGGCGGGCCGTAATGCTCGAGCGGCTCTCCGTCTAAAGCTTTGAGGTACCCACTCGCCGGCGCGGCTTGGCGCTGGCGGAGGAGGCCCCGGGCCGCCACCTGCGGTCCGGGGCCTCGTGGCTTCGACGGCGAGCTGGATTACTTCGCGACCGTCTCGAGGGTCTTCAGGGTCTCCGCGCCCTTCATGATGGTGATGGTCCACTTCCCGGCCTTGGGGATGCGGAGCGCGGTCCAGGAGCGGTAACGGATGGAGCCACCGTTCGGCTTCACGTCCTTGGTCTCGCGGACCTGGTCGCCCAGCTTGAGCTGGATGGTGATGTCCTCGACGGTGTCGCCGGAGGGCACCAGGTACGCCTGCCACACGTAGACCATGGTGCCGGGCTTCACGCCTTCGGCCGGGACCTCCTTGGAGCAGTCCGACTTGTTCGGGCCGTCCTTGGCGACCTCCAGGCAGAGCTTCGCGTCGCCGAGGACGACGCCCTGGCCCTTGCCGTTCAAGTAGAAGTTCCAGAAGGTCTTCACCGCGTCGGGCGACGGCTTCTCCACCGGCGCGGCCTGCGCGGCCTCCGGGGCGGGGTTGTCCTGGGCGGTGGCGGCACCGGAGACGGCGAGGGCGACGGCGGCGGCAATCGAGGTATAGCGATTCACGGGTAATCCCCCTGAGCGTGTGCTGGGTTGCGGCGCGTACCTTCGGCTGAACGCGCCTGGTGCGGCAAGCGGCAATGCGATTGGCGGGCCAGCCGGAGTGCGGGCGGGCAGCCACGGTTGACGTGGCGCGCTACGCTTCCTCCGAGATGCCCGCCGATCGCCCGCTCGTGCTCGCCACCGCGTTCAGGCAGGTGGCGGCGCCCGCGCTCCGCAAGAAGCTTCCGGCGGCGCTGGCGCTGGAGCGCGCGCTGCGGGGCGTGCTGGGGCGCGCGCGGGAGGAGCATCCGGAGGTGGTGGTGCCGGATCCGGAGTTTGCGGCCCACCTCGCCCGGAAGATGGACCCGGAAATGGACCCGCTGGCGTCGATCGCCGCGCTCCACGCCGGGGACGCGTACCTGGCCA
>DATBSS010000147.1:0-26664 GCA_036559665.1 Myxococcaceae bacterium | reverse complement strand
CCGCCTGGTCCTTGGCGGAGTAGAGGTATCCCGTCCAGCCCCACTCTGCGGGCCCGGCGATCACCGCTTCCGGATCCGCCTTCCGCACTGCGCCCCCGTACTGGATCAGCCGGTCCCTGAGCTCGTCGTAGGTCACCGGCTCCGGGTGGACGTCCCGGTGGGTGTGGTTCCAGAGCGCGGGCTCGTTGTCCAGGATGTACTGGTGCACGCTGCGACCGCGATCGCGGGCGTCGGCGGCGCGGATGGACCGCACCCACTTCTCCACGAACGCCGGGGGCGCCGGTATCGAGGTGAGGGTGGGCGACCTGGGGGTCAGTGGCTTGCCGTCCCTCCCCATGCCGTTGCCGGCCTTCGGGCCCTCCATGTACTGCTGCTGCCCGAACACCGAGGCGGGGAACCCCGCCGACTCCGTGTCCTTGGCCACCCAGCCGATGGCCGGCACGGTGAGCGCGGTTTGCATCCCGTGGCCGAGGTTGTCCTCCAGGAACCGGTCGTAGGTGTACCTGGGGTCGGGCGTGTAGTTGACGTTGCGGAAGAACCAGTCGGACGCCGTGTTCCAGGCGTTCCCCAGCATCCAGTTGTAGCGGCTGGTGGGGTTGCCGCCCCACCGCCGCGCGCTGGCGCCCAGCCGCCACTGGTGGCTATCCCCGGCGTCGTGGCTGGGCTTGAACGCGATCCCGTAGATCATCGGGCTGATCCGGTGGCCCGGCTGCTGGCAGCTCACGCTCATCCGGACGTCGGTAGGCTCGGTGCGCTCGGCCCTGGCCGCGTCGCGCGCGTCCGGGGCGGTCCAGGCGATCTCCTCGATCAGGATGCGCGTCCCCTTGGGTAAGGGGGTCCGCGCGCGGAGCACCATCCGGTCGAAGGGAGCGCGCTTGGGGTTGAGCTCGGAGAAGGGGATCCAGATCTCCGTCCACCCGCCCTCCAGGTCCCGCCGGTGCTTCGGGCCCACGTTGATGTGGGGGAAGGCCGCCGAGGATTCGAATTCCACCCGGACCTCCAGGAAGTCGCCCACCCTGGGCGGCGCCCGGAGCTTGATCTTCAGCCCGCCGAAGTCGGAGGTCGCGTTCGGGTTGCCGATGATCCAGCCCCCGTACGCTGACATGTCGAGGGAGGCGGGCGCACCCGCCTCGATCTTGCGCGGCGCCCAGCCGTAGTCCTGCCAGCCGTTGGCCAGGCCGGTGGCGACGCTGAAGACCACCTGCGCGTTCTGCAGCGGGGTGTCCGGGCGGGTGCCAGGCGCGCGCGCCTCGGAGCGGGAAGGGAAGGGGACCGCCAGCAGCACCAGGGCGGTGGCGATCGGGAAAAGGGGGCGGGTCACGCGGTCGTAGGGTACGTCCTATCCCGGATCCGGCGGGGCTGACATTGGCGGCCCAGGTGAGATGGACAACGCGCTGACGCCATCCCTTCAGGACCGGCGCGGCTTCCGCCCGGTGATGCTGAGCACCGCCGGCGCGACCAGCAGCGACGATGGGTCCCGCCCGGCCTGGATCCACTCCCGGCGCAAGCGCGCTGCCTTTGCCGGCGTGAACGGCCGGAGCTTCCCCAGCTTCTCCATCACGCTCATGAAGTAGCCGGTCACCCACTCCCAGGTCGGCGAGCCCGGATGGCCGTACTTGATCTCCGGATCGAGGCCGGTGACCTTCAATCCAGCGCGGCGGAACATCCCGGGCAGTTGGTCGCCGATGCTGGCGTTCCCGCCCTGCGTCGCGAACAGCGCCCGGTCCGCGGTAACGAAGTCCTTCCAGTCACGAGGCGGTGGGATCATCGCCAGCGTCTCGCGGTGGTAGTCCTGGAGCGCGATCACCCCTCCCGGCTTCAGCGCGCGCACGAGTTGGCGCAGGTGCTTCTCCGGCTCCGGCAGGAACAGGAACACCCACCGCGCGAAGATCAGGTCGTACCGGCCGGCGGGGAGCGGCGCATCCGCCAGGTCGCACTGCCAGAGGTTCCCTTCACCGAAGCCGTCCCGCGCGCAGGCGCGCCTCAGGTCGACAGTGAACCGCTCGGAGCGCTCCACCGCGTCCGCTGGCCCTCCGATCCGGCGCCGGAGCTCCAGGTGGAGCGACCCTTCCCCGGGCCCGACCTCCAGCACCTTCCACCCGCGCCGCACCTTGAGCCGATCGAACAGCGCGTGTGCCACCGGGTCCCACAGCCTGGCCTGCGCGCGCAGCCGCGCCGCCTCCACTCGCGAATCACCCAGCACGTATTGGTAGGGCCGCTTCATACGGCCGCACCCTAACGCACCGCCCCTTCGCCGCTGGCGGGATCCGGACCGCCAATCCCGCTCTCCACCGTAAAGAAAGGCAGGGAAGGGCGTCTCAAGATTGGGGGCCCAACCTTGGTGAAGATTGGCAAGTACGAGTTGGTCCGACGTCTGACCACTGGGCGGGTGGCGAACGTGTTCCTCGGGCTC
The DNA here is from genome assembly GCA_036559665.1 of Myxococcaceae bacterium. Lineage (GTDB taxonomy): Bacteria > Myxococcota > Myxococcia > Myxococcales > Myxococcaceae > DASRBA01. The sequence goes on along the minus strand of DATBSS010000147.1, from coordinate 24,251 downwards.
ATCCGGGATGCGTCAGGCTCCGCCAGGCGGGTGGTGGTGAAGCAGCTTCACCAGCCTGAGGTTCGGGAGGCGTTCCTGAACAGAGCCAGGCGAGCTGCGGAGCTCGACCACCCGAACGTCGGGAACGTCTTCGACGTGGGCGAGGCGGACGGTTCGGCCTACGTCGCCGGCGAGTACGTCGACGGGTCAAGCCTGCACGAGCTCCTGGCTATTTCGCGTGCGACCGGCAAGCTGACCCCGCTCTCACTGTGCGCGAAGGTCATCTTCAGTACCTGTGAAGCGCTTGAGTACGCTCACGCACGGAACGTCGTTCATGGGCACCTGGATTCGAGCCGCATCGTCATCGGCTGGAACGGTGGCGTGAAGGTCGTGGACTGGGGAATGGCGCCGGATGGAGATCGGGTGGACCAGCATCCCGGCGTGGACGTCACCAGGCTTGGAACGGCGCTGCGCGAACTCATCGCGGACCGGAAATCGGAAGCCCTCGAACGCATCGTGAGGAAGGCGCTCCAGGCTGATCTCCAGGAGCGGTACGCGACCTGCAGCGAGATGCGAACGGATCTGGAGCGCTTCATCGATTCTACCAGCCACTTCTCCGGCACCGGTGACCTGGCCCAGTGGGTGAGAAGCGCGTGGTTCAGCCCCCCCAGGGCGAACGCGGCTTCCGGCCAACGATGCTGACGCTGCCCCTCGGGGGCCGGGCTCTCTCAGCAATTCCTTGAGACGGCCCAGCAGCTCGTCGGGCGTGCCGCTCTGCTCCATCCGGATGCGCCCGTCCGGCCCGACGACCCGGAGGTAGGGCAGTTCGGAGACGCCCGGAAGCTCCTGCTTCGCGATGGGCGAGTCGAAGTCCACGATGTTCACCCGGCGCACGGCCACGCGGCGGTCCATCGCGGCGATCCCCCGCAGCTCGGCCGTCACGCGCCCGCACGCCTTGCACCACGGCGCCCAGAAGTCGAGGACCGTCCAGCGCCCCTGCTCCGGGACCAGCGGGACCGCCTCGCCGGCCGCCACCACGTCGCGCACGTCCCCGGCCTCGTCCCCTCCGACCTCTTCATCGGTCTCGTGCTCGTCCTCCGCCTCTTCGAAGTGCCAGAGCCGCCCGAAGCTCACCTCGGCCACGAGCGGGAGCTCCAGCTGCGCCCCCACCACGTGCCCCCAGGCGCGCCCCCGCACATCGACGCTGATCGACCAATCGCCGGACAAGGGCACGGTGGCGCCGGCGCCGACGAAGAGATCGGTCCGCCCCTGGTTGCCGTCGTCGAGCGGCACCAGCCCGTTCCAGCGTTCGGGAAATTCATGGACCAGCGTCGCCCCCAGTCGCAAGGAGACGGGCCCCAGCGTGCGTTGCGCCTGCAGGCCGCCCAGCAGGCGCGTCCCGGCCTGGTACCCGCGCCCGTTCGCGTACAGCGGCGCCTGCCCATGGACGAAGGCCGCGATCCCCACGCCACCGATGTCCCTGGACGCCTCCAGGGCCACCAGCGGGTCGACCGTCCCCGTGCCGAACTGGAGGTGCTGGTGGGGCAGCCCGAGCGCCCCCAGCACCTCCGGGTCCGGCTGGGTCCGGCCCAGCGGCAGGCTCACCCCCAGCCGCTGCGAGAGCGCGAAGCCATTCACGTTCACGCCGTGGTGGATCCACAGCTGCGGATCCCCGATGCCCGCGAGCGTCTCGTTCCGGTGGTGGATGTTCTCGTAGTCCAGGACCAGGGGCGCGCCGTTCAGGTCCGTGTACGTGGTCCGCGTCTGAACGAGCCGGAAGGGCAGGACCGCATTCAGCGCCCACCCGGGCACCAACCCATACTCGGCCAGGGCGCGCGCCTCCCACAGCCACAGCACCGTGTGGTGCTGTTGCGGCGGCTCCGGGCGCACCGCGCAGATCGGCCCCAGCTCGGGGCACGCCGTGTCATGGACGGCGAACGCCCGGCTCCCGTCCAGCGCGACGTCGAGCCTCAGGTGGGCCGGCTCCACCACGAACGCCTGGGCGCCCCCGACCGGGAGCGTGGGGTTGCTTCAGCCCGCTCAGGCGCCGGCGGCCGCGGGGTGCGGGGCCAGAGCGAGCGTGGAGAGGAGGGCGAGGGCCGCGAATCGCTGGAGGAGCATTCGGGGCGAGGTTAATCCACAGGCCCGGCTCTCTTCGCCCCTCCCGTGCGCAGCTTGAAGGCGTGGTCCACCCGGGGTCCGGGTGGCGAAGCCCCTCGCGGAGCATGGAGACAACGTCATGGCATCGGTGGAGACAGTCGAAGCGGGGCGCCCTACAGGCGGCCGCTCGGTACGTGAATACCTGGTGGGCGGCCCGCCGCTCCGGATGAGCTGGGGCGCGATCTTCGGGGGCACAGTAGCCGCCCTGGGCATCTGGCTGCTGCTGTGGACGCTCGGGCTGGCCCTGGGGCTCAGCTCCGTCGAGCCATCCGCCCCCGGCAGCGTGCGGGGCGCCGGGCTCTTCACCGGCATCTGGAGCCTGGTCACCCCCCTGGTCGCCCTCTTCATCGGCGGGATGGTGGCCGCGCGGGGCGCCGGCGTGGTGAGCAAGCTGGGAGGCACGCTTCACGGGCTGGTGATGTGGGGGCTCACCACGATCGCCGGGGCGTACCTGCTGGTGTCCCTGGTGGGCTCCGTGGTGGGCGGGGTCGCGTCCGCCGGCAAGGCGGCGCTGGGAGCGGCAGGCCAGGCCGCCGCCGGCGTTGCCCAGGGCGCCGCGAGCAACCCGGAGGAGGCGCAGCAGGCGGCCAGCTCCCTCGGCGAAAAGGCGGAAGCGCTGGGCCAGCAGGCGCAGCAGAAGGCGGAGGAGCTCCAGTCCAGGGGCGAGGACGTGAAGCAGCAGGTCCAGACGGGCGCGCTGAAGGCCGCCGAGACCAGCGGCAAGGTCTTCTGGGGCGTGTTCGGAGTGCTCCTGCTGGGGCTCGTCTCGGCCGTGCTGGGAGCCACGGTGGGCGTGTCCAGGCGCCAGCGCGCATGGGCGGAAGGGGAGGCGGTCCCCAGGGCGCCGGCTCCGGAGCCGCGCCGCGGCGTGGTCTACCCGTGACGTGACGTGATGCTGCGCGGGATGGCGACCGGCGGCCGGCGGAGCACCCACTGGCCGCCTCTCGGATCGCCGCGATCTGCCCTGCCGCGGCGATGTCTTGCGTGGGACTCTCCGCCGGCCGGCACCAGCCGTGACTGTTCAGAAGCAGCGCTTCACACGGGCCCGCTCGGCGGGGCGCGGCCGACCCCCACTAGGGTTCCCACCTGGATGAACGACGACGCGCTCGCCGGCGGTGGCGAGATGGGAGCGCTGATGCGCTCCATGGACTGGTCCAGGACGCCCCTGGGGCCGGTGTCGGGGTGGCCGCAGTCGCTCCGCACCACGGTCAGCACCTGCCTCAACTCGCGGTTCCCCATCCTGATCTGGTGGGGGTCGGAGATGGTGAAGATCTACAACGACGCCTACCGGCCCATGCTCGGGAACAAGCACCCCAGGTCCATGGGGGCGCGGGGCCGCGACGTCTGGCCGGAGATCTGGGACGTCATCGGCCCCATGCTGGAGGGCGTGCTCCACCAGGGGCGGGCCACCTGGTCGGAGAACCAGCTGCTGCTCCTCCACCGGTACGGCTTCGTGGAGGAGTGCTACTTCACCTACTCGTACAGCCCGGTCCGCGACGAGTCCGGCGGCATCGGCGGGATCTTCTGCGCCGTCACCGAGACCACCGGGCAGGTCCTGGGAGAGCGGCGTCTCCGCGCCCTGCGCGAGATGGCCGCCCTCACCACCGGCGCCCACTCCACCGGGGAGGCGTGCAGGCTGGCGGCGGAGGCGATTGGCCACCACCCGGACGATCTGCCCTTCGCGCTCCTCTACGCCGCCGAGGACCACGGCGCCCGCCTCGCCGGCGCCGCGGGCGTCCCGGAGGGCGATCCCATTGGCCAGCTCCAATCCTGGCAACCGCAGCTCGGCGAGGTGCTGCGGACCGGGCGGCCCGTGCTGGTCGACGACCTGGAGAGACACCTGGGCCCCGTCCCGGCGCAGTCGAAGGCGGCGCTCCTCCTCCCCGTCTGCCTGCCCGGCGAGGCCAGCCCGGTGGCGGTGATGGTCTTCGGGCTCAGCCCCCAGCTGCAGTTCGACGAGCGGTACCAGAGCTTCCTCGAGCTGCTGGCAGGCACGCTCGCCGGCGCCGCCGCCAGCGCCCGCGCGCTGCAGGACGCCAAGCGGCGCGCCGAGGCGCTCGCCGAGCTGGACCGGGCCAAGACCGCCTTCTTCAGCAACGTCAGCCACGAGTTCCGCACCCCGCTGACGCTGATGCTCGGGCCCACCGAGGACCTGCTCGCCGGGGCGCACGGCGCGCTCTCCACCGATCAGCGCGCCCAGCTGGAGCTGCTCCGCCGCAACGAGCTGCGCCTCCAGCGGCTGGTGAACGCGCTCCTGGAGTTCTCGCGCATCGAGGCCGGCCGCGCCCAGGCTTCCTTCGAGGCCACCGACCTCGCCGCGCTCACCCGCGACCTCGCCGGCTCCTTCCGGTCGGGGATGGAGCGCGCCGGCCTGGCCTTCTCCGTCGACTGTCCGCCGCTGGAGGAGCCCGCCTTCATCGACCACGACCTGTGGGAGCAGATCGTCCTCAACCTGCTCTCCAATGCGCTCAAGTTCACCTTCGAGGGTCGGATCGAGGTCTCCCTCCGCGCCGCCGGCGACGAGCTGGCGCTCCGGATCAAGGACACCGGGGTCGGCATCCGCGCCGAAGATCTCCCGCACCTGTTCGAACGCTTCCACCGCGTGGAGGGAACGCGCGCCCGGACGCACGAGGGCTCCGGCATCGGCCTGGCGCTCGTCCAGGAGCTGGTGAAGCTCCACGGCGGCACGGTCGGCGTGGAGAGCGCCCCGGGCGCCGGCACCACCTTCACGGTGCGGATCCCCAAGGGCTCCGGGCACCTGCCCAGGGAGCGCCTCGTCCATCGGGAGGGCGGTCCTCCCTCGCTCGGCCGGGTGCCCGCGTTCGTCGAGGAGGCGCTGCGCTGGCTCCCGGGGCATGAGGTGCCGCCGGAGCCTGGGGCGGCGCCGGTCCCGGCGGGCGGCGGCGAGGCCCGGATCCTGGTCGTGGACGACAACGCCGACATGCGCGAGTACGTGCGGCGGATCCTCGCCGCGCGCTGGGAGGTCGAGCTGGCCGGCGACGGGAAGGCCGCGCTGGACGCGATCCGGAGCCGGCGCCCGGACCTCGTCCTCACCGACGTGATGATGCCGGTCCTGGACGGCTTCGGGCTGCTCCGCGAGCTGCGCGCGGACCCGGCGCTCGCCGGCGTCCCGGTGGTGATGCTCTCCGCCCGCGCGGGTGAGGAGGCGCGCGTGGAGGGCCTGGAGGCCGGCGCCGACGACTACCTGGTCAAGCCGTTCTCCACGCGCGAGCTGATGGCCCGGGTGACCACGCAGCTGCGGCTGGCCCGCGCGCAGGCGGCCATCGAGCACCAGTGGGAGGAGATCCGGGCGGTCCTGCGCCAGCTGCCGGTCGCGGTGGCCATCGTCAGCATCCCCGGCGAGCGGTACGACTTCGTCAATGAGGCGTACGTAGAGATGGTGGGCCGGGACCCGACCGGCCGGACCATCGACGGCGCCTGGGCCGACCTCCCGGAGCGTGACCTGGCCCACCTCCGGGAGCTGCGCGAGCGCGTCCTCTCGTCCCGCCGGCCCATCACCTTCCAGGAGATCTCCAGGCGGCTGCCGGACGGGTCCACCCGCCACTACACCGCTTCGATGCGGGCCTGGCTGGACCCGGAGGGCCGGCCCCGCGGGCTGATCTCGACGTCGATCGACGTCACCGGCCAGGTCCTGGCGCGGCTCCAGATGGAGGAGAGCCGGGCCCAGAGCGTCCGCTCGGAGGCGGAGCTCCACAAGGCGCTGGCGCTGCGGGACGACTTCCTCACCCTGGCGTCCCACGAGCTGCGGACGCCGCTCACCACGCTGGGGCTGGAGGCGGAGGGCCTGCTCCGCTCCATCGAGCGCGCGCCGCGCGCCGATCCCCCGCTGGAGCGCTGGGCGCAGCGGGCGGCGAAGGTGGCCGGCCAGGCCGCCCGGCTGGAGCAGTTGGTGGAGGGCATGCTGGACCTGGCCTCCCTCAGCCGGGAGCTGGCGCCCGGCCGCGAGGAGGAGCTGGACCTGGCGGACCTGGCGCGCGGGGTGGTGGACCGCTTCCGGAACCGCTCCAAGCAGGCGCGGTCCACCATCTCGCTCCTCGCCGAGCCGGTGGCCGGCCGCTGGGATCGCCGCCGCCTGGAACGGATCCTCACCCAGCTCCTGGGCAACGCGCTCAAGTTCGGGGCGGACAACCCCATCGACGTCTCGGTGGGTCCGGCCGCGGAGCGGGCGCGCATTGCCATCCGGGACCGCGGGATCGGCATCCCCCCGGAGGACCTGCAGCGCATCTTCGGCCGCTTCGAACGGGCCGCCCCCGCCGAGCACTACGGCGGCTTCGGCGTCGGCCTCTGGCTGGTGGGCGAGTTGGTCAAGAGCATGGCCGGCACGGTGCGCGTGGACAGCCGGCCCGGCCAGGGATCCACCTTCGTCATCGACCTGCCGAGGCACCCATGAGCCCGCACGGCACGGTCATGGTGATCGACGACGACGAGCCGCTGCGGGAGACCGTCTGCGACGCGCTCGGCGAAGCGGGCTACGCCACGGTGGCGGTGCCCAACGGCCAGGCCGCGCTGGAGCAGCTGCGCGGCCCCGCCCCCAAGCCGGACGTCATCCTGCTCGACCTCATGATGCCGGGCATGAACGGCTGGCAGTTCCGCGAGGAGCAGCTGCGGGACCCGGCCCTGGCCGCCATCCCGGTGGTGGCGATGACGGCCAGCCGCGACCTCCGCGGGCTCCAGGTGGGCGAGGTGCTCTACAAGCCGATCACGCTGGACCGGCTGCTCGACGCCGTCCACCGCCACCCGTCACCGGAGGAGGGCGTGAAGGAAGTGCCCGCGGCCGCGGCCGCGCCAGCCACCCCGCGCGCGCTGTTCTCGGGCGGCGGCGAGATGGGCCGGCGGATGGGGGAGATCGACTGGTCGCAGACCCCGCTGGGCCCGGTCGAGTCCTGGCCGCAGTCCCTGCGCACCTGCGTGCGGATCATCCTCACCTCGCGCCAGCCGATGTTCGTCTGGTGGGGCGACGAGCTGATCAACCTCTACAACGACGCCTACCGCTCCATCGCCGGCGGCAAGCACCCGGGCGCGCTCGGCCAGCCCGCCCGCGTGGTCTGGAAGGAGATCTGGGACCAGATCGGGCCCCGGGCGGAGACCGCGATGCGGGCGCAGGAGGGCACCTACGACGAGTCCCTCCTGCTGATCATGGAGCGCTACGGGTACGAGGAGGAGACGTACTACACGTTCTCCTACAGCCCGGTCCCCAACGACCGCGGCGGGACGGGCGGCATCATCTGCGCCAACACCGCCGACACCGAGCGGATCGTCGGCGAGCGCCAGCTCTCCCTGCTCCGCGAGCTGGCCGCGCGGACCGCCGACGCGCGCTCGCTGGAGCAGGCCTGCCGGTCGTGCGCCGAGGCGCTGGCCACCAGCCCGCGCGACGTGCCCTTCGCGCTGCTCTACGTGATGGACCCGGGCTCGGGCGACTTCCACCTGGAGGGCGCCGCGGGCATCGCGGAGGGCGCCCGCGCCGCTCCGGCGGTGGTGGCCGCCGGCGAGACCTCCTGCTGGGACCTCGCCGGCGCCCTCCGGTCGAGAGAGATCCAGCTGGCCGGCGACCCGGAAGTCCGCTGCGGCCCGCTGCCCTCGGGGGCGTGGCCGCGCCCGCCGCGCCAGGCCGCGCTCGTCCCCATCTTGCCGTCCGGGCAGCCCGGCCACCCGGGCGTCCTGGTGGTGGGCCTGAACCCCTTCCGCCTCTTCGACCATGGCTACCGGCGCTTCCTCGACCTGGTCTCCGCCCAGATCGCCGCCGCCATCACCTCCGCCCAGGCGTACGAGCAGGAGCGGGAGCGCGCCGAGGCCCTGGCCGAGATCGACCGGGCCAAGACCGCCTTCTTCTCCAACGTCTCCCACGAGTTCCGCACGCCGCTCACCTTGATGCTGGGCCCTTTGGAGGACCTGTTGCGGGGCGGCCACGGGGAGCTCCCGGAGGACCAGCGGCATCAGCTGGAGCTGCTCCACCGCAGCGGGCTCCGCCTCCAGAGGCTGGTCAACTCGCTGCTGGACTTCGCGCGCCTGGAAGCGGGTCGCATCCAGGCCTCGTACGAGCCGGCCAACCTGGCCGCCCTGACCCGCGACCTGGCCAGCACCTTCCGCGCCGCGGTGGAGCGCGCCGGCCTGGCGTTCACCGTCGACTGCCCGCCGCTGGAGGAGCCGGTCTTCGTCGACCGGGAGATGTGGGAGAAGATCGTCCTCAACCTCCTCTCCAACGCCCTCAAGTTCACCTTCGAGGGCGGGATCACGATCTCGCTCCTCGACGCCGGCCCCGCGGTCGCGCTCCGGGTCCAGGACACCGGCGTGGGCGTGCCGGAGGACCAGGTCCCCCGCCTGTTCGAGCGGTTCCACCGGGTGGAGGGGGCGCGGGCGCGCACGCTCGAGGGATCGGGGATCGGCCTCGCCCTGGTGCAGGAGCTGGTGAAGCTGCACGGCGGGGAGATCCAGGCCGAGAGCCGCCTGGGCGTGGGCACGGCGTTCACGGTGACGATCCCCAAGGGCACCGCCCACCTCCCGCGGGAGCGGATCGGCGGCGCGCGGGAGGCGGCGTCCACGGCGCTCGGGCCCGCCCCGTTCGTGGAGGAGGCGGCCCGGTGGATACCCGACGAAGGCGGCCGTCCCGCGCCCGCGGCCCAGGCGCCGCCCGGGAGCGCCCGCATCCTCCTCGCCGACGACAACGCCGACATGCGCGACTACGTGCGCCGGCTGCTCGAGCCCCACTGGACCGTGGAGGCCGTGGAGAACGGCGAGCGGGCCCTGGAGGCGGCGCGCGCCCACCCGCCGGACCTGGTCCTCACCGACGTGATGATGCCGGGGCTGGACGGCTTCGCCCTGCTGCGCGAGCTGCGCAAGGGCGATGCCACCCACTCCATCCCGGTGGTGATGCTCTCCGCGCGCGCCGGCGAGGAGGCCAAGGTGGAGGGCCTCGCGGCCGGGGCGGAGGACTACCTGGTCAAGCCGTTCTCCGCCCGCGAGCTCCTGGCCCGCGTCCGCACCCATCTGGAATTGGCGCGCCTGCGCAAGGAGATCCAGGCGCGGCAGGACTACCTGCTCGCGGTGATCCAGCAGGCCCCCGCGGCGATCTGCGTCATCCGCGGACCGGAGCTCGTGTTCGAGCTGGTGAACGACCACTACGTGCGGCAGAGCGCCGGGCGCGCCGCGGCCGGCAAGCGGTTGCTGGAGGTGATGCCGGAGATCAAGGGGCAGGGGTTCGACCAGATCGTCCTGGAGGTGATCAAGTCCGGCAAGGCGGTCTCGGGCCAGGAGACGCTGGCGCGGCTGGCCCGCGACCCCGGCGGCCCCCTCGAGGACTCCTACTGGAACTTCGTGTGCGCGCCGCTGCGGGGGCCGGACGGCGAGGACCAGGCGATGATCTTGAGCAACGACGTCACCGAGCAGGTCCTGGCGCGCCGGAAGGTCGAGGAGAGCGAGGAGCGCTTCCGGCACCTGGTGGACCAGGTCCAGGCGGGCATCGCCCAGATGGAGCCCGGCGGGCGCATCACCCTGGCCAACGAGCGCTTCCGCGAGATCTCCGGGCGGTCCGCGGCCGAGCTGTCGCAGCTGCGCCTGCAGGAGCTCCTCCACCCGGACGACGTGGCCGAACACCAGGAGGAGATGGAGCGGCTGATCGAACGGGGCGCGCCGTTCATCCGCGAGGGCCGCTTCGTGAGGCCGGACGGGTCCATCGTCTGGGTGCAGGAGAGCGCCTCCCGCATCGACGACCGCCAGGCCCGCCCCCAGGGCATCGCCTGCGTGGCGGTGGACATCACCCAGCGCAAGTTCGCCGAACAGGCGCTCCAGGAGAGCGAACGGCTGCGGGGCGAACGCCTGGCGGAGGCGGAGCGGGCGCTCCACTTCAGCGAGACCTTCGTCGGCGTGCTGGGCCACGACCTGCGCAACCCGCTCAGCGCCATCATCACCGCCGCTGACCTGGTGCTGCGGAGGGAGCAGAGCGAACGGGTGTCCCGGCCGATCCAGCGGATCCAGACCAGCGCCGCCCGGATGACCCGCATGATCGAACAGCTCCTGGACTTCACCCGCGCGCGGATCGGCGGCGGCATCCCCATCGAACCGGCGCCCCTGGACCTGCACGACCTCGCCGAACAGCTGGTCCAGGAGATGGAAGGAGCGTCCCGGCAGCAGATCGAGCTGGAGGCCTCCGGCGATACCCGGGGGGAGTGGGACAGCGACCGGCTGGGCCAGGTGCTCTCCAACCTCCTGGGCAACGCCGTCGAGCACGGGAACCCCAGCCGGCCGGTCCGGCTGACCCTGGACGGGCGGGCGCGCGGCACCGTGCGCATCTCGGTGTGGAACGCCGGCGCCGTCCCGGAGTCCCTGCTGCCGGTCCTGTTCGACCCCTTCCAGCGCGCGGCGAGCGGCAAGGTGACCCGGTCGCGGGGCCTGGGCCTGGGCCTCTACATCGTCCAGCAGATCGTCCTCGCCCAGGGTGGGACCATCTCCGTCCACTCCTCGGAGCGCGAGGGGACGACCTTCCTCATCACGCTCCCCAGGATCGCCGCCCGAACGCGACGTTCCCTGGAGGAATTACAGTGGCCCCCGGTTCAACGGGCTGAATGAATTGCGATTCCTCGGTCAGATGGGCGACGAAGTCCGGCCAAAACAGGGTGAAATCCCCGGCACGCAGAGTGCATTTCCACTGGGCATATGTTTGTCTATGTCCAGGCCAGCCAAGGCGCCTATTTGCTCCAGTTCGCCCCGTACGCGGAGCAGGCATTCTGGAGCACACCACCCGAGATCCGCGGCCAGATCCGGCGGCGCCTGGAGGAGATCGCCGACGTGGCGGGGCACCTCGTCTCGACCGTCGCCGACTCGGTTGGCAACACGCTGCGCCTGGAGATGTCCGGGCACATCATCAGCTACGTCCTCAGCGACGTGGAGCGGACCCTGACCGTGGTGAGCGTGGTCAGCTTTGCGGCGCAGGGGCGCGCCGCGAACGGATGACCGCCGCCAGCACGCCCAGCACCAGCGCCACCCCGAAGGTGACCACCACCGCGGCCCCGGTCGGCAGGTCGAACTTGAAGGACGACCACAGGCCCGCGGCGGAGACCACCGCGCCCAGGCCGTAGGCCAGCGCCAGCCGCACCCCCAGCCGCGTGGAGAACAGGGCGGAGAAGACGGCGGGGACGATCAGGAACGAGAACACCAGCAGGACCCCGGCCATCTGCACGCTGCTGGCGATCACCACGCCAAAGGTCCCGTAGAACGCCAGGTCCCACAACATCCCCCGCCAGGTGTCGTGCTCCGGCGAGTCGTGGTCGAAGGAGAGGGCGATGAACCGCTTGCGCAGCGCGAAGTGGAGGACCCCCAGCGCGGCGAAGATGGCCGCGGTGATCCCCACGTCCCGGAACGACACGGTGAGCAGGCTGCCCACCAGGATCTCCTTGATCTCCTCGTCCCCGTGCGACAGGAAGTTCGCCACCAGGATCGACGTGGCGGCCGCCACCGCGTAGGTGATGCCGATGAACGCCTCCTGCGGCACCCGCTTGCGCAGCCCGCGGGTGAGGGCGAACAGGGCGGCGCCCGCGAACGTGAAGACCAGGGACCAGGCGTAGGACTCGAGGGTGTGCGGCTCCACCCCGCGGAGCGAGGCCACCGCCGTCCCCAGCGCCGCGATCTGCGCCAGCGCGATGTCCACGAAGATCACCTCGCGCGCCAGCACGTGCAGGCCCAGGTAGGCCAGGAAGGCGGTGAGGACCAGGCAGGCGAGGAACGCCGGCAGGAGGATCTGGAGCTCCAGGCTCATGGGGTGGAGATCGCCCCGACGAGGACGTCGAAGAGGTCGAAGTACGTCTTCACCTGGTCCGTGCCGCCCACCGAGTTGGGCACCATCACCAGCTTGGCCCCGGTCTTGGACGCCACCAGCTCCGGCACCCGCTTGTCATAGAAGACCTCCATCAGGATCACCTTGATGCCGGTGCGCTGGATCAGCTTGATCAGATCCAGCGTGTGGGCGGGGACCGGCGGGATGCCCGGCTTGGGCTCCACGAAGTCCGCCACGCTGATCCGGTAGCGGTTGGTGAAGTACGACCACGAGCGGTGGTAGGTGATGATCGACTGCCCGGCCAGCCGGGACATCTTCGCGCCCCACTCCGCCTCCTTGGCGGTGAGCTGCTTCTCGAACCCGGCGAGGTTGGCGTCGTAGGTCTTCCGGCCCTCGGGGTCGAGCTGCCCCAGCCGCGCGGCGATGCTCCGGGCCATCCGCCGCCCGTTCTCCGGATCCAGCCAGTAGTGCGGGTTGCCGTTGGGGTGGATGTCCCCCTGGCCGCGGTCGGCGAGCGCCACCACCTCCAACGGCGTGATGCCCTGCGACAGGTCCAGGTAGCCCAGCTGGCCGGCCGCGATCTTCTCGTTGTGCGCGCCCGCGATCAGCGCGGGGACGTAGCCGACTTCGAGATCCAGGCCGATCACCTCGAACAGGTCCGCCCGGTTGAGGTCCACCATGAAGGTGGGCTTGGCGTCCAGGAAGTGCGGGTCCTGGTAGCCCTTGCAGAGCGCCTTGACGTTGACGCGGTCGCCCCCGATGGCGCGGGTGATCGCCGCCGGATCCTGGGTGGTGGTCACCACGTTGAGCTTGGCCAGCGCCGGCCCGGCGGTCAGCCACGCGGCGGCGGCGGCGAGGAGGTGGAGGTGGAGTCTCATGGTCGTGCCTCTTCCGGAAAAAACGGCTAGTACGAGTGCGCCGGGTGGGCGCCCAGCGTGAAGTTGACCTGCAGGAAGGCTTCGTAGAACGCGGGGGATCCGGCGCCCGGCTGGATGGCGCTGCCCTGGAGCCGGACCGCCGAGAACTCCGTCGGTGCGAAGACCAGCATCGCCGACTCGCGCCGGCTCATGTCGGGAACAACGCTGGCCGGCCGGAGAAATTCAAAGCGGCCGCCCACGTACCAGCGCCGCTCCAGTTGCCACTGGGCGTAGGCGTAGAGGCCGTAGGTGTCCGTCTCGACCCCGTTGGGGATGCCGGGCCTGGGCACCCGCGAGTACAGGCCTTCCACGGTGACGACCGCCGAGTGCGTGGTGGCCTCCGCGGCGGGCTTCCACTTGACGACCGCGTGCACCCCCGCCACCTGGGAGAGCAGCCGGTCCGCGTTGCGCCCCAACGTGCAGGACGCGCCCAGCTCCAGCGTCGCGTCGTCGGTGAGGTCCACCACGCTCTTCAGCGCGGCGAAGCCCTCCAGGTCGCGGCCCTCGGGCGAGTGGAAGGCGGCCTCGTTGTCCCCGTTGAGCAGCGAGGCGGTGAACAGCAGGTACCAGGGCACCGGCACCAGGTACGCGCCTTCGATGCCCACCTCGCCCAGCCCGTCCCCGAACACCGCTTGCCCCACCAGCGACCGGTCCACGAAGGGCAGGGCGTGCGCGTGCAGCGGGTTCTCGCGGCCGAAGGGGACCTTGAGCTTGCCCCCGCGGAAGGCGATCCCCAGGGGCTGGGCGGCCAGCGACAGGTAGCCCTCCTCCACGCCGATGCCCTCGCCCCCCTCCATGGCGAGGATCACGTTCGCGCTCAGGTACGGGTCGACGTTGGAGAGGATCTGGAGCTCCACCTCCTGGATGGCGACGCCGGTGTGCGCCTGCTCGCCTGCGGGGTGGTCTTGGCTGGTGAAGGAACCCAGGAACAAGCCGTTGACGGACATGGCGGGGTTGAACGCGTTGGAGAACGCGCCGCCGGCGGCGGCCTTCACGGGGGCCTCCGGCTTCTGCTCGGCCGGGGCAGGTGGGGCGGTGGAGTCCTCGATCTCCCGGAGGAGCGCTTCGTCCTCGGCGGAGCGGGCGCCCGCGTCCGGGGTACCCCCGTCAGGCGCGGGTGGATCGGCGGGTGGATCGGCAGCCCGGGACGACTGGGACGCGGCGGCGACGAGCGCGGCCGCCAGGCCGGACATCAACGTGATCTTCATGTGCACCGGGAAACGCCCGCGTCGGACCCGACCCGGGCGAAAGCGTGAGCTGCCAGCAGAAAACGGAAAGACCGCCCTCGGGGCTAGGCCGGCGGTCCCTGCTTGGGCGCGCGCTCCAGGCACCGCTCGGCGCGCGGCGCGGCGTCGTGGAGCGGCTCCAGCGCCACCTCCACCACGTTCGCGACCGCGACCTGTGCCTGGGAGGGCAGCTCACCCGGGTGCGATCCCAGCTGGCACGCCGCGCAGGACGAGGATGTATTGTCCCCGCGGGCGTCCACCCCGTGCATGTGGGGCCGGCTGAAGGCCACCACGCACATCAGCGCGAGGAGTGAGATGAGCGCGATCGCACGCACGTCAACCGGTGTTTAGCACTCCTCCGGCCCGGGCACACCGGATTCACCCCGATCCAGGTACGTTGCCGGCAGCACACCATGAAGACCCGGATCCTCTCGGCGGCGGACGTGGAGCGGTGCCTGGACCTGAGCCAGCTCCGGTCGGTGATGCGCGCGTGCCTGGCCTCCCTCGCCACCGGGCGGGCCTCGAACGGCCCGAGGACCGTGTTCCCGGCGGGGGAGGGGCAGGTGCTGGGGTTCATGCCGGCGTCGCTGGGGAAGGCGGGCGCCGGGTACAAGGCGCTCTCGGTATGGGAGGGAAACGGCGCGCGCGGACTCAATCCGCACCAGGGCCTGGTGGTGCTGCTGGAGCCGGAGACGGGGCGGCCCAAGTGCCTGCTGGAGGCGTCGGCCGTCACCGCGGTGCGGACCGCGGCGGTGAGCGCGGCCGCGAGCGAGGCGCTCGGGCCCACCCAGCCCTCCACCCTGGGCCTGGTCGGCGCGGGGCGCCAGGCCTGGGAGCACGCGCGGGCGCTGGCGGCGATGTGGCCGCTGCGGCGCGCGCTGGTGTGGAGCCGGGACGAGGCGAAGGCGCGGGCGCTGTGCGGCCGCCTGGAGGAGAAGCTGGGGCTCCAGGCCACCGCCGCCCCGTCCCCCGAGGCGGCCGCCCAGGCGGAGGTGGTCACCTGCTGCACCTCCGCGCGCACCCCGCTGCTCTCCAGCGACGCGCTCCCCGCCGGCGCACACCTCAACCTGGTGGGTGCCTGCCGGCCCGGCGTCCAGGAGGTGGCCCTCCGCCCGGGCCCGGGCCTGCGCGCCTACGTCGACTCGGCGGCCGCCTGCTCGGCGGAGTCGGAGGAGATCCGCGCCCTCGCCGCGGCGGACCCGTCCGCCGTCCGCGGGGAGATTGGCCAGGTGTTCGCCGGGACCCTGGAGGCGGCACGCACGGAGGGCGACCGGACGGTGTTCAAGTCGGTGGGACTGGGAGTGGAGGACGTGGCCGCGGCGGCCCACTTCCTCGAGCGCGCGGAGGCGGGCTGGGTAGGGACGCTCGTCGAATTCGGTTGAATCCGGATTTTTCAGGCTGCCCGGTCATCTGGCTACAATTCGCGTCATGACGCCCAGCGCGATCCGCATCGTCCGGCCCGGACATGGCGACTGCGTGGTGGCGCTGCTCACCGAGCGCGGGTACCAGATCGGCCGGGCGGAGACGGTGGAGCTGACGTTCGGGGACGAGACGGTCTCGCGCGTCCACGGCTTCCTCCACTTCGACGCCGTCCAGGGCGTCTGGGTGTACCGCGACGGCGGGAGCACCTTCGGGAGCGCGCTGTCGGACGGGGGAGGCGCCCCCGGCCAGCCGATCCCACCGCGGCAGGCCGTGGTGGTGAGCGCCGGGCAGGCCATCGTCCTGGGCACGGGCGGCAGCCGGCTGGAGTTCCTGGACGGCGTCCCCTCGGGGGCGCCTGGCGTGGGGGCCGCGGAGTGGATCTCCCCGGCGGCCCGCGCGCTGGAGGAGCGCGTCCACGACGCCGCCCGCCACGCCCGGCCGGTGGTCCTCGTCGGCCCGCCGGGCAGCGGGAAGCGCCACACCGCGAACCGGATCCACCAGCGGAGCGGCCGGCGCGGGCGCTTTGTCACCCTCTCCTGCACCAACCTCCCGACCGATGAGACCGAGCTGTGGAGCGAGCTTCTGGGTCACCTGAAGGACGCGTTCGCCGGCGCCATCGAGGCGCGCCCGGGGCAGCTCGCCCTGGCGGACGGCGGGACGCTCTACCTGGACGAGGTGGACTCGCTGGACTGGGACGCGCAGTCGTTCCTGCTCAGGGCGCTGGACGGAGCCGACGAGCTGGCGCCCCTGGGGGCCCCACCGGCCTCCGGCCAGCCGAGGCCTGACATCCGGCTCATCGCCGCGTCGAGGCAGGAGATGATCGCCGGGCCGCTCCGGCCGGAGCTGCTCCAGCGGCTGGAGTCGGGCGACCGCATCCGCGTCCCGGGCCTGGATGAGCGGCGCGAGGACGTCCCGGGGATCGCCCGGCGCTTCCTGGAGGAGCTGGCCGCCGAGCAGCAGGTGGGCTGCGACCTGGACGGCGGCGCGGTGGCGTTCCTCTCGGACCAGCCGTGGCCCGGGCACGTCCGCGAGCTGCGCACCACGGTGCGGGCGACGGCCGTGCGCTGCTGGTGGCGGGACCACGCCGCCGCCGCCGCCGCCCCGGCGAGGCGCCGCCCGGTGATCGGCTCGCAGGACCTCCGGTCGTACCTGGTCGATCGAACGCAGGTCTCCGGCGCGCCGCTGAGCGTCTCGCCCCCCACGCCGGGACCCGCCACGCCGTCGCACGCGCGCCGCCCCCACCACAAGCGCCTGTCCGACCTGACCCGCGAGGACCTGGAGACCGCGTTGCGCCAGGCGGCCGGGAACCAGGCCCGCGCCGCGGCCGCCCTGGGCGTCTCCAGCGCCGGGCTCCGGAGGCGCATGGAAGAGCTGGGCCTCTGAAAAACGAGCGGGGCGGCGAACCCGAAGGCCCACCGCCCCGCCGAAAATCACTTCAGACCCTTTCTACCGCACCGACGGCCGGCGCCGGCGGAGCGCCAGCGCGCGGAGGGCGAAGCCCAGCGCCGCCAGACCGCCCACGTCCAGGCCGCCCATCGACGAGCAGCCGCAGCCGCCCTTCTTCTCGATCGTGACGTGCACCGCAGCGGTCGTCGCCGAGTTGCCCGTGGCATCGGTCGCCGTCGCGGTGATGGTGTGCTCGCTCTTGTCCTCGAGCGTCGAGGGGTCCCAGTCCGCGCTGAGCGGCGAGGTGGCGCCGTTGGCCAGCGAGACGCCGTCCACGAAGATCTCCAGCCTGGTCAGGCTGGTCCCGGCCGCCGCCGCGCCGGTCGCCGTGAGGTGCACGGGCTCGGACACGGTGTCGCCGTCCGCCGCGCCGTCCAGCGCCACGGTGGGCGCCGCGAAGGCGGTGACGTTGATGGAGGCCGTCGCGGTGAGCGACGAGGTCGCGGTGTCGGTAGCGGTGAGGGTGTGCGTGCCCGCCGTGCGGAAGGTGACCTTCAAGCCGGTGGCCACGCCCGCCGCCAGCGTCGCGTTGGCCGGGAGCACCGCCTGCGCGTCGTCGCTGGTGAAGTGCACCGTGCCCGCGTACCCGGCCGCCACGTTGCCGCTGGAGTCCTTCGCGGTGACGCCGAAGGTGGTCTCCACGGTGACCTGGACGCCGGCCGCCAGGCCGGTGATCTCCAGGGTCGCCACCCCGCCAGCCGCGATATCGAAGGTGTTCGAGGTCGCGCTGGTGACGCCGGTGGCCGCCGCGGTCAGCGTGTACGCCGTGCCGGCCCTGGCGATGGACAGGTCGGAGAACGACGCCACGCCCGCGGTGGCCGTGGCGCTCGCCGTCCCGCCGAGGGTGGCCCCCGAAGCGCCTCCGCCCAGGGTCAGGCTGACCGACCCGGTGAAGGAGGTGTCCACGTTGCCGAAGGCGTCGCGGGCCTCCACCGTCACCGCCGGAGCGATGGTCGCGCCGGCCGTCGCGTTGGTCGGCTGGCCGGAGAAGGCCAGCACCGCGGCAGCGCCATTGGCGATGTTGAACGCGGAGGAGGTGAGCCCCGGCAGCGCGCCGGAGGTCGCCCGCAGCGTATAGCCCGTGCCCGCCCTGTCGATGGACAGGTTGGCGAACGTCGCCACCCCCGTCACCGGGGTGACGGTAGCGGTGCCGGACAGCGTGCCGCCGCCGGCGTTGTTGGCGATGGCCAGGGTGACGTTGCCGCCCGAGGCCGTGTTGCCCGAGGCGTCGACGATCCGGACCACGACCGCAGGGCTGATGGCCGCGCCCGCGGCCGCGTTGGACGGCTGGGTCACGAACTCCAGGCCCACCGCCGGACCGGCGCCGATGTCGAACAGCGCCGACGTGGCGGAGGTCAGGCCGGCGGAGGTCGCCGAGAGCTGGTAGCCCAGGCCCACCCGGTCGATGGACAGGCCGCTGAACGAAGCGACCCCGCCCGAGGCGTTGGCGGCCAGCGTCCCGGAGAGCGTGCCGCCGCCCGGGTTGGTGGCCAGGGCCAGCGTCACGCTGTTGGTGGCGCCGGTCACCAGGTTCCCGAATGCGTCGGAGATCGCCACCGAGGTGGAGAACGCCGCGTTGGCCGGAGACGAGGTGGGCTGGGTCACGAAGGCCAGCGCCGCCGCCGCGCCCGGCACGATGTTGAACGCCGAGCTGGTGGCGCTGGTGACGCCGGCCGCCGCCGCGGTGAGCGTGTAGCCGGTGCCGCTCTTGGCGATGGACAGGTCGGAGAACGTCGCCACGCCCGCGATCGCGTTGACCGTGGCCGTGCCCGCCAGCACCGCCGTGCCCCCGTTGTTCAGGGTCAGCGTTACCGCGCCGCCGAAGCCCGTGGCCACGTTGCCCAGGGCGTCACGCGCCTGCGCCACCACCGCCGGGGCGATGGTTGCCCCGGCCGCCGTGGTGCTCGGCTGCGTGGTGAAGGAGAGGGACGCCGCATTCCCCGCGGTGATGTCGAACGCCGCGGAGGTGGCGGAGGTGAGCGCGCCGGAGGTGGCGACCAGCGTGTACCCCACGCCCGTCCGGTTGATGGACAGGTTGGAGAACGTGGCCACGCCGCCGGAGGCGTTGGAGGTGGCGACGCCGGAGAGCGTGCCGCCGCCGGGGTTGTTCCCGATGGCCACGCTGATGGTCGCGCTGGAGATGGTCACCAGGTTGCCGAACGCGTCCTCCACCCGGACGGTCACCGCCGGGGCGATCGCCGCGCCCGCTACCGAGCTGGACGGCTGCTGGCCGTAGCGCAGCACGGAGGCCGCCGCCGGCGTGATGTTGAACGCGTTGGAGGTGGCCGAGGCGAGGGCGCCGGAGGTCGCGTCCAGCGTGTACCCCACGCCCACCTTGTTGATGGACAGGCCGGGGAACGTGGCGATGCCGTTGACCGCGTTGACCGTGGTGGTGCCCGAGAGCGTGCCGCCGCCCGGGTTGTTGTTGATGGCCACGGTCACCGCCGCGGTGGAGCTCGTCCGGTTGCCGTACTGGTCCAGGATGGTGACGGAGGTGCTGAACGTCGCCCCCGCGACCCTGGTGGCCGGCGGCTGCGTCGTGAAGGCCAGCGACGCGGGCGCCCCGGCCGTGACGTTGAAGCTCCCCGAGGTAGCCGTGGTCAGGCCGGCGCTCCCCGCGGTCAACGTGTAGAGCAGGCCGACCCTGTCGACCGAGAGGTCGTTGAAGGAGGCCACGCCGGCGACCGCCGACTGCGTGACGGTGCCCAGCAGCGTGGCACCCGCCGTTCCGCCGCCCAGGATCAGGGAAACGGCCGCGGTGGACTGGGTGCACAGGTTGCCGAACTGGTCCCGGATGGTGACGGTGACCGCCGGCGCCATCGCGCTGCCCGCCGCGATGTTGCTGGGTTGCTGGCCGAACTGCACCCGCGTCGGGGTGCCCGGAGTGATGTTGAAGGCCGAGCTGGTCGCCGCCGAGAGCGCGCCGCTGTTGGCGACGAGCGTGTAGCCGGTGCCCACCCTGTCGATGGAGAGGTTGGGGAACGTCGCCACGCCGCCCGACGCCGGCTGGCTCAGCGTGCCGGAGAGGACGCCGCCGCTGGGGTTGGCGCCCAGGGCCACGGTCACGGTCGCGGCCGCGCTGACCGGGTTGCCGAACGCGTCGGTGATCCGCGCCGTCACCGCCGGGGTGATGCTGGTGCCCGCGGCCGTGTTGGTCGGCTGGCTCACGAAGGCCAGGGCGCTCGCCGCCGCCGCCGTGATGTTGAAGGCGTTGGAGGTGCCGGTGGCGCTGCCCGCGCTGGCGACCAGGGTGTACCCGGTGCCGATCTTCTGGATGTTGACCGCGTTGAAGACGGCCACGCCGGCGGTGGCGGCCACGGTGGTGGTCCCGTGCAGGGTGTCACCGCCCGGGTTGGTGCCGATGGCGAGGCTCACGTTCCCGACGAAGTTGGTGGCCACGTTCCCGAACTGGTCGCGCAATTCGACGCGGATGGCCGGGGCGATGTTGACGCCCGCCACCGCGTTCGACGGCTGGGTGAGGTAGGCGATCTGGGTCGGCACGCCCGGACCCACGTTGGTCGAGGCGGTGGCGGTGATGGTCGCAGTGACCGTGTCCGTGGCGGTGGCCGTCCGGGCGCCCAACGAGCCGAAGGTGAAGTTGGGGCTGGCCAGACCGGCGGCGAAGCCGACGGTCGCCGGGAAGGTCGCCAGCGGGTCGTTGGAGCTCAGGTTCGCGGTGCCGTTGTACGAGGTCGCGGTCTGATCCAGGGAGTCGACGGCGCGGATCGACATGGGCGTCGGCGAGCCCGCGTTGGCCGCCGGCGGCAGCGACGCGAGGTAGCCGACCGCGGGGCCCGGGTTCCCGTTGCTGCCCGGGGTGCACGCCTGGGGACCGTCCGCGGTGATGCGCACGTCGTCCAGGTAGTGGCCTTCAAAGCCGAAGATGGAGTCGCTGCGGTAGTGCCAGGCGAACCAGGCGGTCCTGCCGGCCAGCCCGTCAATGTTGACGTTGGTGAGGAGGAACGAACCGTTGGTCAGCGCCTGCAGGCCCGTCCAGGCGGTGGGGAACGAACCGTTCAGGGGCGCGACGTAGCCGCCGGCCGTGATGTACGGCGCGGTCGCGCTGGCTGCCTGCATGACCTGGGTCCACGGACCGGCGGCGCCAGCGGTGGAGTACTCGAGGATGGCGCCGTCCCAGTAGGTGGGGCCGGCGGTGACGTCATTGAAGTCCCAGGCGTGACGGAAGGTCATCGTGCCGGTCGAACCGGGCGGGAAGAAGAACCCGTTGATGCCGCCGCCGCCGTTGCCGCCGAGGACGAGCTGGACCGACAGGTTGTCGTCGTAGATGCCCGGGCAGGTGGCGGCGCTGGTGGCGCCGAACCGGAACGAGGTAGACCCGGACTGGAAGTGGCAGCTCGCCTTCTTGATGTGCGGATCCGCGAACACCCAGTAGGAATCCGCGCTCGGAGGCCGGTTGCCGTCCAGGTCATCGAAGTAGCGGACGGTCGGGCCGATGACGCTGCTGGTCGGAGAGGCGGACGCCTTGGTGGTGTTGGTGTCCTCGAAGCCCGGGTTCTCCACCGCGTGCACGATGTAGTAATAGGTGTTCGGGTAGACCAGGCCCGCGATGTCCGTGAAGGTGGTGCCGGATACGCCGGTGGTGACGAGGTTGGTCGGGCCCGGGGTGAAGACCGGGTTATTCTTGCTGCGGTAGATGGTGTAGGTGACCGTCCCGGCGCAGCTCGGGATGGCCGCCGACCAGGCCAGGTTGATGCCGCAGGTGGCGCTCGCCGCGTTGGTGGCGGAGGTGATGCCGGCGAAGGCGGGCGGCTGGGTGCAGGCGCCGGTCGCGGTCGCCGAAGCCTGGTTGGAGTTGGCGGACTCGGCGCACGCCACGCCGCGGACGACGTAGAAGTAGGTGCCGCCGCCCGACACGGTGCTGTCGGTGAACGTGGTGGCCGGGTCCGCGACGCTGCCCACCTGCGTGTACGGACCGCCCGAGACCTGCGAACGGTAGATGGCGTAGTTGCTGTTGCCGGCGGCCCCCGTCCAGTCGATGCGGATCTGGTTCGCGCCGCTGGCGGTGGCGGTCACGCCGGTCGGCGCGTTGCCCTGGGTGGTGCACACGTTGTAGGCAACGAGCGCGAAGTCCTGGTCCAGCGCCGAAGCGTTGCCCGGCAAGCCGTCGGAGTTGATGTTCGTCGCCGTCACCGTGACGGTGGCCGCGCCGGTGAGGCCGGGGGGCAGGAACACGCTCTCTACGTTGTTCCGGGTGTCCGCCGCGCCGCCGGTGGCAGAGTTGGCGCCGGTGAAGACGTTGCCCCGGTAGGTGTTGGCGCCGACGGTGACGCTCAGGTCGAGGTTGTTGTTGAAGGCATTGCCGCCGGTGGAGCCCGGCGCGTCGGTCCACGCCAGGGTGACGCGGAACGGCTTGGTCACGTCAGAAATGAAGATCGGGAAGGTGCGGACCTGGCCGGTGGCGGTGAAGAGATCCGCGGCGGTCTCGTCGCGCGTGAAGCGGTTGACGCCGTCCCACGCCACGCCGAGGTTCAGGTGACCCATGCCCTGGTTGTTCGAGTACAGGTTGTCGTTGGCGCCGGCGCCGTTCATGTAGCGGGCGGAGTTGATCAGCCACGCCTTGACCATGGTCGCGCTGGGGGTGATCGAAGTGGTGTTGATCAGGTACTGCCGGGTCATCAGGGCCGCGCCCGCGATCAGCGGCGTGGAGTGGGAGGTGCCGCTGGAGGCGGTCGTCCACTGCTGGCCCAGCGGCCAGAAATTGCTGCCCGGGCCGGCGCACACGCCGGAGGCGTCGAAGCAGGCCAGCTGCTGCCCGTTCAGATTGGCGGGGGGTTCGGCGTGCTGCCCCGCGGCCTGCGCCACGGCGCCGGAGACGTGCGTGCCCGCCGCCACCAGGTCCGGCTTGATGCGGCCGTCGGTGCAGGGGCCGCGCGAGGAGAAGAAGATGATGTCGTTGGCGCTGTCCGCCCCGGTGTCGCCGATGCCGCACGCGTCCGCGGCGCCGAACGGGTGGGCGTTCTCCGCCGCGCCCGCCGAGATGATGTTCTTCGCGGTGCCGGGCGATCCGACGGTTGACGCCCCGGAGCCGCTGTTGCCCGCCGCGAAGACGATGATCATCTCCTGGTTGCCCGCCGCCGGGACCGCGGAGGCGGCCGGCTGCGCGTCGCGGACCAGGGCGTCATACGCCTGCGAGTCGGGGGTGTATTGACCACCCACCGCGGCGCCCCAGGAGTTGCTGGAGACGCGCATGCCGTCCCGGTACGCCCTGGACTGCAGGTCCTCGTAGTCCGGGTCGGTGAAGAAGCCCGGGTCGAACACGACGGACGACCCCACGCGCGCGAACGGGGCGATGCCCAGGTTGTAGTTGTAGCCGGCCGCGTCCCGGTGCACCGCGGTGCTGAGGTTGTTGAACCCCATGATGATGTTGCAGTTCAGGTTGCCGTGGCCGTCGCAGCCCTGGATGGTGCTGCCGGGATTGTTTGGCGTGCCCTCCAGGCGGTTGTAGATGACGCGGCTGGTGCCCGTGATGTCGCCGGTCTTGTAGAGGGAGAAGGAGTTGGGCGACTGGGTGCCGTTGTCCAGGCCGGAGTCGCTCACGTCCACTCCCTCCAGGGTGGCGTCGAACTGGGCCTGGGTGAAGCCCTTGCTGGCGAGGTAGGCCAGGTAGCCCGGGGCGGAGGGGCCGTTCCCGGTGAGCTGGCCGGTGGCGATGATGTTGGCGCGCTCGTCCAGCTTCTTCGGCTCCGGGTAGGGGAAGATGGAGATCACGTCCGGCTGCTGCGACAGCGACATCGCGGAGGCCTTGTCCGTGCGGACGACCATGGTCACGTACCCGAGCATCCGCCGCTCGACCAACTTCTTGCCGCCGCTCCGGTGCATCGCCGCGATGCGGGCGAGCGTGTCGGCGTTGCCCGCCGCGTCCTCGACCATCTGGATCTGCCAGCGATCGGTGTCCATCGCGTAGACGGTGGGGTTGAGCTTGTAGTCATTGAGGTACGAGCCGTCCCACTGGACGAACGACGACTTGCTCGCCAACTCCGCCACCTTGGAGAGCCCGCGCGCGTCACCCCAGACGAGGTACGCGTTGTTGGGGATGTACTCGACGATCCGCACGCCGGTCGCCTGCAGGGCCGCGTGCCACTCGGGCTTCACCGGGCCGGAGAACTGCACCAGGTGGAGCTGGTGGCCGCTGGCGGGCAGCATGGCCCCACGCAGCCGCGCGGAGGCGCGATCCGTCACGTCGATGGCGCCCGTGTTGAGCAGGATCTTCCGGTACTCGTCGCGGACGGTGAACGACTCCTTCGACATCGAGGACAGCTTCGCGCCGTCGGCGGCGATCAGGGCGTACGAGCC
>DATBSS010000146.1:0-1833 GCA_036559665.1 Myxococcaceae bacterium | reverse complement strand
AGTAGATGCCGTACGCCACCAGGCACGCCGCGGCCACCACGCCGATCAGCTGGTCCAACATGGGCAGCGAGTACTCGGAGAGGTTGGCGCGGTGGGACGCCGCCTCCGCCTGCAGCGAGGTCAGCTCGTGCCGCCGCTTGGCGAACCCCAGGAACACCGCCAGCAGCAGGGTGCAGAGGAAGAGCCAGTTGGAGAGCGGGACGGAGATGGCCACCCCGCCGCCCACCACGCGCATGACGAAGCCCACGGCGATCACCACCACGTCCACGATGACCAGCCGCTTGAGCAGGAACGTGTAGAAGATCTGGAGGCCCACGTACGCCGCCGCCAGCCAGCCCAGCTCCATCCGGACCAGGAAGGCCACCGTGAAGCCCAGGCCCCAGCAGAGGGCGACCATCGCCGCCGCCACTGTTCCGGAGATGAGCCCCGCGGCGATGGGCCGGTGCCGCTTCTCCGGGTGGAGGCGGTCCCGCTCCCGGTCGGCCCAGTCGTTGAGCACGTAGACGCCGCTGGAGATGAAGCAGAACGCCAGCGCCGCCAGGAAGGCGCGCAGCGCGGCGCCCGGCACGAACACCGCCCGCGCGAAGAGCAGGGGGGCCAGCACGCCGCCGTTCTTGATCCACTGGCGCGGGCGCAGGGCGCGCGCCAGGGTCGCGGCCGGCGGCACGGCCATCAGCGGCGGCCGATCCCGTAGTAGGAGAAGCCCTTCTCGCGCATCTTCACCGGGTCGTAGAGGTTGCGGCCGTCGAACACCACCGGGGTCTTCATCAGCGACTTCATCCGGTCGATGTCGGGGCGGCGGAACTCGTTCCACTCGGTGACCACGAAGAGCGCCTCCGCGCCCACCAGCGCCGCGTAGGGGTTGGGGGCGTAGCGGATCCGGTTCCCGAACACACGCTGCGCGCTCGCCTCCGCCACCGGGTCATGGCAGCAGACCTTGGCGCCCTTGCCCAAAAGACCCTCCACCACGTCGATGGCGGGCGCCTCGCGCATGTCGTCCGTCTTCGGCTTGAAGGCCAGCCCCCAAACCGTGAGCTGGCGGTCCGCCAGTGAACCGAAGTGCTTCACCGCCCGGTTCACCAGCAGCTTCTTCTGGCGCTCGTTGGTGCGCTCCACCGCCCGGAGCAGGTCCAGCTCCAGCCCGGCGTCGCGCGCGGTGGCCACCAGCGCCTTCACGTCCTTGGGGAAGCAGGAGCCGCCGTAGCCCACGCCGGGGAAGAGGAACGGGTAGCCGATGCGCTGGTCCGCGCCCATCCCCTTGCGCACGAAGTCCACGTCCGCGCCCACCTTCTCGCAGAGGAGCGCCAGGTCGTTCATGAACGAGATGCGCGTGGCCAGCATCGCGTTGGCGGCGTACTTGGTCAGCTCCGACGAGCGGGGGTCCATGAAGAGGATGGGGTTCTCCGTGCGGACGAAGGGCCCGTAGAGCTCCGCCATCACCTTGCGCGCGCGCTCGGAGTCGGTGCCGATGACCACCCGGTCCGGCTTGAGGAAGTCCTCCAGCGCGGCGCCTTCCTTGAGAAACTCCGGGTTGGAGACCACGTCGAACTCCACCTCCGGGAGGCCGACGCGGGCGCAGGTGATCTCCTCGCGGATGCGGTCCGACGTCCCGACAGGCACCGTGCTCTTGGCCACCACCACCGTGTAGTGCTTCATGGCGAGGCCGATCTGCTTGGCCGCCGCCAGCACGTACTGCACGTCCGCGTCCCCGGATTCGCCGGGCGGCGTCCCCACCGCGATGAACACCACCTCCGCGCCGGCGATGGCGTCGTTGCCCTCGGTGGTGAAGGTGAGGCGGCTCTCGCGCACGCCCCGGCGCACCAGCTCCTCCAG
>DATBSS010000145.1:0-28773 GCA_036559665.1 Myxococcaceae bacterium | reverse complement strand
GATCTTGAACGAGATGTTGTAGGCGCTCTGGCAGATCATCTTCTCTTCCTCCGGGATGACGATCCGCAGCGCGATCGGCGAGTCGCACCCCATGAGGTTCACGCCCACTCCCTTGGGCGTGATGATGTTCATGTTGACGTTGGCCGGCGCCTCGGTGAACCCCACGTTCACCGGCGTCTTGTCGAAGCCGACGTTGACCGGGGAGATGAGCCCCACCGACAGCGGGCTCTCCTTGTTGAACCGGTGCTCCATGTTCGGCCAGCGGAGGATGTCCACCGGCTGCGTACCGCCACCACCCTCGTCTTCATCACCAGCCATGTCCGTCTCCTCCCTGGAACCCAGGGTCTACCTCATCACGGGTGGGCTTCCACGGGCAATCCACTCAGCAGGAACCTGGGCTCGGCGCTGGCCAGCACCGGCGCCGGACGCGGCGGGGGCGCCGTGCGCAGGCCCAGCGTCGCCTGGCCCGCCAGCTCCGCCGCGCTGCCGGCGGTGCGCAGGACCCAGCGCGCCCAGGACTGCGGGTCCCGGAACGCCGACCGGAGCACCTGCCCGCCCAGCTGCGCCATCGCGATCCCCGTCTCCGCCAGCGCCAGCGGCCCGCCGATGAAGGAGCCCAGGCTCATCACCGCCTGCTGCAAGGTGCCCAGGACCAGGCGGGGGCTGAGCGCGCTGCTGGCCGGGACGACGCCCGCCAGGATGCCCCCGGCGATGTCCGCGTACACCTCGTCCTTGCGGGCCCGTTCGGCGATCACCCGCAGCGCCCGCAGCCAGAGCGGGTTGAGGGTGCTGTTGCGGATGCACTGCACCAGGAAGCAGGAGAGCGCCATGTCGTAGCGCAGCTCGTTCTCCACCTTCGTGGTGTACGTGGCCAGGGCCGCCGCCGCGTAGTCCTCCTCGCGCGCCGCCGCCACCACCTCCGCCGCCCACCGGCCGCTGAGGAGGGCCGTCTGGATCCCCTCCCCGTTGATGGGGTTGATGAGGTTGGCCGCGTCGCCCACCAGCATCACGCGATCCGCCGCCAGCGGGAGGGCGGGGTTGTAGGTCGCCAGCGGCCAGCCGACGATCTTCCCCACCAGTTCCCCCTCGCCCAGCCGGTCGCGCAGGCAGGGGTCGGAGTCCACCAGGTGCTGGAGGAGCTCCTTCAGCTTCACCTCGCTGGGCGGCAGCGTGTCCAGCGCCACCCCCACGCCCACGTTGGCGGTCCCCTCGCCGGTGGGGAACACCCAGTAGTAGCCGGGGAAGCTGGCGGCGCTGAAGTAGATGTCCGCCTGGTCGAAGGCACCGCGCACCTTGCGGTAGTAGGCGCGGATGGCGACGATCCGGTCCTTCGGCTCCAGCTTGTACCCGCGGAGCTGCTTGCCGATCAGCGAGGTGCTCCCGTCGGCACCGATGAGCAGGCGCGCCCGGAAGCTGGTGGGCTTGTCGTTCGCCACGGCGTCCACCCGCACGCCGCCGGGCTCCATGGCGTAGCCGGTGACGCGGACGCCCTCCAGGATGCGGGCGCCGGCGCGCCGGGCGGCCTCCACCACCCAGGCGTCCAGCCGCTCCCGCGGGATGACCCGCCCGTACGGGGGCAGGCCCGGCTTGGCCGGGAAGGGGCGGGTGAGCAGCCGTTCGCCGTCCAGGTACAGCGCGGCCGAGTTGATCTGGTTCGAGGCGGCGTAGTCCGCCGAACGGGTGACGCCCAGCACGCGCAGCTCGTCCAGCGCCACCGGGCTGACGAAGTCGCCGCACACCTTGTCGCGGGGGAAGCGGGACTGGTCCAGCAACGTCACCGGGATGCCGGCGCGCGCCAGGTGTGCGGCGGCGGCGGCGCCCGCGGGGCCGGCGCCGGCGATCACCACCTCCGCGTCATGGTGCCCCTGCCGCAGGCGGATCATCGCGCCGTCACTCCCCCGCCTTGACCTCGACGACCAGCACCGCGCGCACGGCGGGGAGGTTGTGGGCCTGGAACATGCCGACGTAGGTGCCGGGCACCGTGTCGCGCGGCGCGTGGATCTGCATCGCGATGCGCTCCTTGGCGCGCGGGCCCAGGACCACCTGGTTGGGGACGCACTTCACGTTGGACCCGGCGATGGAGCGCTCGCCGTTCACCAGGTCCGAGCTGCCGAAGACGATGGGCTGGGTGGGCTTGTCGGCGTCGTTCTCCACCGAGATGTACAGCTCCGCCGTCTGCCCGGGGAGGATGGGCTCCGGCGGGGCCAGGGTGGGGAGCTGCGGCGTCAGCTTGCGCTGGACGGCGGGCGGCACCGGCGACTGGAGGGGGGTGCGCCGGCCGCTGAGGGCGAAGCTCTTCTCGGTGAGGTTGGAGGCCTGGTCCACGGCCACGGTGATGACGTCGAAGATGATGTCCAGCGCCTCGTGCGCGTCGCGGCGGAAGCGCTGGGTCACCTCGTCCGGGTTGCGCTCCCGGATCTGCTTCACGTCGATGAAGCGCTCCTCGACGCGCTTGGCCGCCATCAGGCCGGCCGCCAGCTCCTGCTCCAGGATCTTGGCGGCGTCCCGGACGACGCGGGTGGCGTCCTTCCCGGAGATGGAGGGCAGGGGCTGGTCGACCGCCGGGCTCCCCCGCGGGACGGCGGGAGGGATCTCCGGCTCCTTCGGTACCCTGGCCTCCTTCTTCGTGCCAGGGGCCGGCTCCGTCGCCGAGCTCGCCGTCGGACCGGACGCGCCGTTCTTGGCGGCGGCGTCCTTCCTCCCTGTGCGGCGCGCGCCGCGAGGGCTCTTGGGTGCTTCCGGGCGGCGCACGGATTACCGGTTCGGGTTCTGGGAGTAGATGGTCGTCCGCCCGCCCACGGCCACCGAGAGGACCTCGTTGCCGTTGATCTTGAGCGAGATGTTGTACTGGCTCGAGACGATCAGCTGCTCCTCCTCCGGGATGACGAGCCGCAGCGCGATCGGCGACGACGACCCGAGGAGGTTCACGCCCACCGCGTTGGGCGTGAGGATGTTCATGTTCACGTTCGCCGGCGACTCGGCGAAGCCGACGCGGACCGGGCTCTCCCCGAACCCCACGTTGACCGGGGTGGTCAGGCCGACCCGGAGCGCGCTGTCCGCGTTGAAGCGGTGCTCCAGGTTCGGCCAGCGGATGATGTCTACCGGCTGGAGATCGACGTCGACCCCGCTGCTGACCCCAGGCTTCTCGCCGGAGTCACTCTTCGACTTGTCTTTGTCCTTCGAGTCAGCCATTGGGCACTTCCCTCCCCTGAGCCTCTGAAGCTGAGCATGAACGGGGGTCGGTCACAACCTCCTTCCAGCCGGTGGAGATCGATCAGGGGAGTGGAGTGGCGGAAGCCGGCCTCCAGACGCGTTCCGCAGGGGCTGTACCGCCGATCCGCCGGGCGTACCGTGCGATCTGTTCGATCTCGTGCTGAGTGAACTGCGACCAGTAGACCCGGAGCAACTCGAGCTTCCACCGCATCTGCTCCGCGGTGCCTTCCTGGAGCCGCGGGACCAGCCGGAGGCCGGGCACGGCGCCCCCGAAGTCGGGTTGCCCCCCCTGGTTCGCGGCGTAGGGCTGGTCCTCGTAGAAGGCGATCCGGCCCTCGCGGCCCCGGAGGGCGCGCAGCGCGGCGTCGCGGCAGATCCGGTGGTCCCGGTGATCACCTGCTCCCAGCGGCAAGTACCACCGGGCGCCGCCCCAGCGGGCCGCCAGGCCGGCCACTTCAGCCTCGATGCGGGCGGCGGCCTCGCGATCCGCGCCCGCCGGCCCCTCCGCGCCGGCATCGGTCGAGAAGACCGCGTTGAAGTCGTGCCCGCGCAGCAGCGCCTCCGGCAGGTCGCAGTCCAGGAGCCGCGCGCCCGACAGCCGCGCCATGGTCTGCTCCTCCTGGCGACGGGTCGCCTGCAGCAGATGGCCGTCCCACCGGTCCAGCCGCCACCATCCCCCGCGCGAGAACACGTCCAGCACCAGCCAGCTCCTGGCGGGGCCGGCCAGCAGCGAGGCCCCGAGCGAGAGGGCGGCGTCATCCAGGTGCGGGGAGACGATGACGTGCGCGGGCGGCCCCTCGGACGTGGCGGGGCCCTCCCCCGGCGCGCTCCGCCAGAGGATCAGCCTCCCCTTCTCGTGCTCGCGGATCAGATCGCGCGGCGGGACGCGGGCCTCCCTGGCGACCTCCTCCAGGGTCCGCGTGCCGTCGCACAGCCGCAGCGCCGCCTCCAACCGCGGCGCCAGTCGATGGACCTTGCCCTCCACGTCCAGCAGCCCGTCCGGGCCGAGCTGGAAGTGGGGGAGCAGCAGCGCGTGGTCGCCCGTGCGCCCGCGAGGCGGCGCGCCCGCCGTCACCTGCGGGCTAGCGGGTGAGAACGATCGGCTGGTTGGTGAACCCGGCGCCGTTGAGCATGCCGTTGATGGTGTTGCCGTTCTGCCACGTCCCGGTCAGCGTGACGTTGCCCTTCTTGGTGTTCCCCGTGAGGCTCACGTTCGGCGGGTTGTTCGTCCCGGTCACCGGGAGGGTCTGGCCGAGGGAGGAGATGACGCCGTGGACGACGTTCTGGCCCGGCGCCTCGTTGGCCTGGAGGTTGAACGGCACGCCCCAGAGATCGCCGTTCCAGTTGCCGGTCATGTCGTCCTCCGGCGTGGTGGGGAACACTCCATTGCCGACCTTTGCGCCCAGGTGATCCTCGTCGACGTGGGTCACGTGGACCTTGCCACCGACGACGAAGCCGGTGGCCGTGCCACCCCAGGTGATCTTCTTGTTGGTGGATGGGTGCGTGCCGGTGACCGTGTACCGGAAGGCGATCCGGCTCCCTTTCTCCACCACGCTCTCCACGTGCCACTGGACGTCCGGGAACTGCTTCCGCACGGCGGCCTGGCCCGCGGTCATGTTCTGGAGCGACTCGGGCGTGAAGAACTGGTCGAGCTTCGCCTTCTGGTTCGCTGCCTGAAACGCGGACTGCAGATGCGCCTGCATCGTCATGACGGTTCTCCCTTTCGTGCGGGGAGCGCACTGTAGCGCCAGGGCCATCGATCGCTCCACCGATCAAATCGCAGCGATCGGCAAATGTCCGGTGCGTGTCGGCGGGGGAAGGATATTGGGCGGGGAATGGCTACCATCCGCGACTGCCCATGACTCCGGACCAGGAAGCGCGCTCGCCGTCTCCCAGCGCGGTGGCCACCTACTACGACGACTGGACGTCGCGGTACCTGGAACACTTCGGAGACACCATCCAGGCGCACCGCCCCACCCGGCTGGAGGACCTGCACGCGTACCTGGCGAAGCAGGCGGGGATCCGCGACGGCAAGCGCGTGCTGGACGCGGGGTGCGGAGTCTGCGGCCCCAGCGTCTCCTTCGCCCGCGGCCACGCCATCACGGTGGAGGCGCTGACCATCTCTCCGGTCCAGGCCCGGATGGCCTCCGAGCACGTAGCGAAGGCCGGCCTCTCGGACCGCATCCACGTCCGCGCCGGCGACTTCCACCGGCTCGAGCAGCTCTACCCGCGGGAGGAGTTCGACCTCGTCTACTTCCTGGAGTCGATGTCCCATTCGCCCCGGCCGGACCGGGTGCTGGCGGGCGTGGCGCACGTCCTCAAGCCCGGAGGCATCGTCTACATCAAGGACTACTTCATCCGGCAATGCGAGACCGCGGAGGAGCAACGGCGGGTGATGCGGGTGATCGAGAACGTGGACCGGCTGTTCGAGACGAAGACGCCGGTGGTCGCCGAGATGATCGCCCACCTCCGGGCGGCCGGCTTCCTCCCGGTGCGGATCCAGCGCCCGGCGTTCCAGGTGGACAACCGCCCCTGGCAGGCCTTCGAGCGCGCGGGCGGGTTCGACCTGTTCGACGGCCAGCCCTCCTTCGACTGGTCGGAGTGGTGGGAGCTGAAGTTCCAGAAGCCCTGACCTTCTTGACCTGAGGCCATGCCCGTCACGTTCCGGAAGGCGACCGCCGTGGACAACGCCGGCCTGGTGGCGCTGGCGGGCGCGTGCTCCATGCGCGGAGGCCTGAACCTCTGCATCGAGCGCGGGTCGGACTTCTTCGCGCTGAGCAGGCTCTTCGGCGACCCGTGGCACGTGTTCGTGGCGGCGGACGGCGTCACCGGGCAGGTGATCGGCTGCTCAGGGCTGGCGTTCCGGCAGGCCTACGTCCACGCCCAGCCGCGCGAGGTGGCGTACCTGAGCGACGTGAAGGTCCACCCCGATCACCGGGGCCCGGAGCTGGCCGCGGCCGACACGCTCATCCGCAACGCGCTGGACGCCTGCCGCGCCGGGATCGGCGGCGGCGGGATCATGTTCTTCACCATCATGCGGGGCAACCGCCACGCGGAGAAGTGGTCGCCCGGGCTCCGGGGGACCCCGCCGCTGGTCCGCTTCTCGACGGTGGAGTCCTTCTCCATCCCGCTCCTGTGGGCCCGCCGGCAGGACCCCGACCACACCGTGACGACCGCCCGCGCGGAGGACGTGGGCGAGATGATCGACCTCTGGCGCCGCCTGGCCCCGCAGCTCCAATTCACCCAGGCGTTCGACGAGGACTCGTTCGCGCGGTGGATCGACGGCGCGCCGAACCTGGGGATCTCCAGCTACCGGCTCCTGCGCCACCGGAACGGAAGGCTGGAGGGCTTCTGGGGACTGTGGGACCAGCACCCGGTCAAGCAGCTCCGGGTGGTGGCGTACGGGCGCGAGATGGTGGTGCCGCGCCTGGCCTTCAACGCGGTAGCGCGGCTGGCCGGCGCGGCCCCGCTGCCGCCCCCGGGCGGCGAGCTGCGCTCGCTGAGCGCCATCCACCTCTGCGCTCCACTGGAGGATCCCGGCGTCCTCCGCTCTCTCATCCTGGCCGCGCTGCGCGAGCTGAGGGGCCGCGGCTACTCCACCTTGAACCTCAGCCTGGACGCGAAGGACCCGCGCCGCATCGCGCTGCTCGGGCTGTTCGCCCAACCCACCCGGGTCGGCGCCTACGCCGTCTGCCCGGATGCCGGGTACCAGGGCCCGCCGCTGGACGACCGCCCGTTCCACCACGAGATCGCGCTCGTCTAGAAAGCCGGAGCCCCTGGTGAGCGCCGCACCCGTCACCCCCAGCCTGGACCCGCCGGACGGCGCCCGGCTCCACTTCACCGAGACCTGGGAGGATCCGCGCAGCGACGCGCGAGCGCTGCGCCTTCAGCCCGGCGACCGGGTGCTGGCCATCACCGCGGGCGGGTGCACGCCGCTGAGCCTGCTCACGGAGGCGCCGGTGACGCTCACCAGCCTCGACTACAACCCGGCGCAGACCCATCTCCTCGAGCTCAAGGCGGCGGCGCTGCGGAGCTTCCCGGCGTCGCAGGTGGAGCGGCTGCTGCGATCGGGCGAGGAGTCCTCCGCGATCTACCAGCGGGCTCGGGAAGATCTCTCGCCGGCCGCCCGCGCGTTCTGGGACGAGCGGCGGGCGCTCCTGGACCGGGGCGTCGCCCGGGCGGGCGCGGCCACCGCGGTCTTCTACCGGGTCGGCCAATTCCTGCGCCGCAAGTTCAAGCCGAAGGTGCTGGAGCAACTGTTCGAGCCGGGAGACCTGGAGCGGCAGCGCGGGCTCTACGACGAGCACTTCGACTATCCCCGGGTGCGCTGGCTGGCCTCCGCCGTCGGCCCGCTCTTCTCCGGCCCGCGCGGGCGGCGCGCCCTGTTCGGGACGGACTACTTCCCGCTGGCCACCGAGCGGAACATCCCCTCCTTCCTGTGGGACCGCGTCGAGCACGCCATGACCCGCATCCCCGCCCAGGACAACTACTTCCTCTCGCGGGTCCTGCTGGACCAGGACCTCTCGTCGCCCGGCGGGCGCCCGCCGTACCTGGAGGAGGCCGGCCTCGCCCGGCTCCGGGACAACCTGGACCGCCTGGAGCCGGTCACCGCCCCCATCGAGGTCTTCCTGCGCGGCCTGGACGCGTCGTCGGTGGACGCGTTCCAGCTCAGCAACGTCTTCGAGTGGATGCCGGAGGAGACGGTCGGCGCGGTCTGCTCGGAGCTGGTCCGGGTGGCCCGGCCGGGCGCGAGGCTGCTGCTCCGCAACCTGTTCACGGACCGCGGGCCGCCTCCGGAGTTGGGCGATCGCCTGGTCCTTGACGACGACCTCTCGAACCGCTTGCTGGAGGAGGACCGATCCTTCATCTATGCGCGCTACCGGGCGCTCCGGGTCGTCAAATGAGCCCGTCGCGCGCCGCCCGGTGAGGTACCCTGCGCGCCCCCAACGGAGGAGAAGGGCCCATTCCGAAGAACAGCTACCAGGCCCGGCTCCGGGAGATGCAGCGGCTCCTGGATCGGCTCGCCGGAGAGGCGGGAGGCCAGGGCGAGCCCACCGAGAGCCACTGGGAGCTCCCCATCCTCCCTCCGCCGGATCCGGAGGGGCGCCTGAGCTCCACCGACCTTTTGGGGTGGTGGTTCCGCGGCCGGGGCCGGGGTCCCCGGGCCCAGGGGCGCGGCGGGTGGGACGACTACTTCGCATCCGAGGAGGACGGCGCGCCGGAGGAGGTACCCGAGCCTGAGGTGGGGCCCCCGGCCTCGCGCGAGGATGAGGGCGGCGATCTGCCGCCGTTCCCGGAGGCGCGCGACGCGGGGCTGGCGGTGTCCAGCCTGTTCCCGGACCTGGAGGAGCAGCTCGCGGACGAGCACGCCCAGGCGGCAGTGGACTGCCTCTACGAGCTCATCCACGCGTTCGGCCGGCGGGACGTGGACGCGGCGATGCAGTGGATCTCCGAGGCGTACCACGCGCTGGAGGACGACCAGGAGATCGACCGGCTCACCTTCCGGCACGGGCTGGAGGCGGGGCTGGAGGGCCTCAAGAAGGCGGAGATCTCCGTCTCGCTGGCCCAGGCCCCGGAGCCGCTCTCGCATCCCGAGGGCATCCTGATCGACGCGCAGGTGCAGATCGAGGTCTTCCACCCCGAGGACGACTCGCGCGATTCCCTGGTGGAGCGCCGCATCGCCGTGCTGGTCCGCGAGGCGGACAACCAGTGGCGGATCCGCAGCTTCGGCAAGGTGCCCCGGTGATGAACAACGTCATCGAGCTGGAGCGCCCGCCGCCCCACCTGCACCTGCCGGTGCTGATGCTGTCGCACTACCTCTACTTCCTGACCCGCCGGCCGATCAGCAAGAGCAACCTCTCCTACCTGGAGTCGCGGCTGGCCGGCCTCAAGAAGCTCGGCGAGGTGCCGGAGCTGGACCAGGTCGCGGGCGTAGGAGAGGTGCTGCGCCAGATGGCGGGCCTGCACCCGGCGGGCTTCGAGCGCGTCAGCGCCAACATCCAGTTCGCGCTGCTCCCACTGCTCCGCGCCGGGGCGTACTTCCCCCCGGACCTGGTGGTGGAGGACGCGCCGCCCGAGCCGGGCTGGCTGATGCCGCACCGCCGGGTCCTCTTCGCGCTGGGGCCGGGCATCGGCGTGGGGGACGAGCTGATCCTGGCGCCGCTGCCCCGGTGGCTGAAGCAGGTGAACCCGGCGCTGGAGATCACCACCCTGTCGGGGTACCGCGACATCTGGGACCGGGTCCACGGCGTCGACCGGGCGCTGGTCTACCAGGACTTCGGCGAGCTGCTGGCCGCGCTGCGCGGGGAGGAGCCCCACGAGCGCAACG
Source organism: Myxococcaceae bacterium (assembly GCA_036559665.1). GTDB lineage: Bacteria > Myxococcota > Myxococcia > Myxococcales > Myxococcaceae > DASRBA01. The sequence goes on along the minus strand of DATBSS010000145.1, from coordinate 19,232 downwards.
ACCTGGTGATCTTCGCGGACTTCGAGGCGCCGGAGCTGTTCATGGGGGTGGCCTCGCACAGCCGGGTGCCGAGGTACCTCGAGATCTCGCTGGGGAGCCGCTCCGCGTTCCTGTTCGACCACAAGCGCCGCTGGCTGAACCGGATCCTCCACCTCACGCCGTACGGGGAGAACTTCTACGCCGGCCTGCACCAGATGCTGCGGCGGCTGGGCCTGCCCGCGCGCGACGGCGACCGCTTCGAGGGCGTGATGAGCGGGAAGGACCGCCGCCCTCCGGACCACCTCCGCCTCTTCGTCAGCCCCTTCACCTCCAAGTACGAGCCGTCGCACGGCTACTGGAGCACCCTGCTGGGCCAGCTGGGGGCGGGCGGTCACCCGCGGCCGATCCGGATGGTGCTGGACGGAGGCAAGAACCTCTCCACGGAGCGCTTCGCCTCCGCGCTGGCCCGGTCCGCGCAAGCGCTGGTGTCCCGCGGCGTGCAGGTCGAGGTCGCCGCGCCGGACGGAGGAAAGGCCCTCACGCTGGGCGGCGTGTTCGACCAGCTGCAGGCGTCCCACGCGGTGGTCTGCGCGGACTCGTTCGCCTCCCACGCGGCGCCGCTCTTCGGGTGCAACGCGCTGGTGGTGATGCGCTCCGGCGTGGAGAACTGGCGGGCGCCGTTCCCGGGGAGCTTCTACTTCGACGGCAGCGCCCCGGCGCGGGCCGTGGGGACCCGGATGCGGGAGCTGCTCCACGCGCTGGACACGCCGCTGGGCGCCGCCGACCGGCTGGCCCGCTTCACCCAGGCGGAGGTGCGGCTGGAGCAGCTGGCGCGGGAGGTGGAGTCCCTCTTCGACGGGGAGGCGCCGCCGGCCGCCCAGCAGATCCGCCAGGCCTTCGAGGAGCTGGCCGGGCTCAGCCGCGCGGTGGCGGAGGCGAAGAACCTGCCGGGCCTCGCCGCGCCGTGGGCGCGCCCCCCGGGCGAGGCGCACGCAGCGGACCTGCCGGCGCCGCTGCTGCTGCACCTGCGGGACCAGTTCGAGCGCTGGCGCAACACCAACGAGCTCAAGCTGCTCCGGATGCGGCTGGGCGGCGCGCGCGGGGAGGCCGGGCGATGACCCTGGCCCCCGCACTGGACCAGGTGCTGATCCGGTCGCTCTCCGTCATCGTCCGGGGGCAGTTGGGGACCGGCGAGATGGCGACGTACTTCCGCGTCTCCGGCGGCGGGCTGGGGTACACGCGGAGCACGCTGCCCTCGGCCTACGTGCACGACGCGCTGGCCTGCTTCGACCCCACCTCGATGTTCGTGGAGACGCCCATCCTGGACGCGCTGCCGCCGCGCGCGCGGGGCCGGTTCGTCCGCACCGCGCAGCGGATCCGGCGGCGGATCCGGCAGTTCCTCGCCTGGCAGGAGGACTGCACCGGCTCCTGGCGCTTCTTCGGGCGCGGCAGCGGCGTGGCGCCGGACGCGGACAGCACCGCGGCGGCTGCGGCGTCGATGCTGGACGGCCGGCGGCGAGCGCCCGGGCGGCCCTGGTCGCGCCACGTGCGCGCGCTGGCGGAGATCGAGGCGTCGCCCGCGCCGACCACCGGCCGGGCGGCGGAGGCCAACGCGCTGCGCCTGCTGGCGCTGGCGGGCGAGTCGGTGGGCGGGCGGATCGACGAGTTGCTGCGGGCGGCCGCGGAGCCGCTCCCGCCGGGCGCGGGCCACTACGCCACCCCGCTGGCGCACGCGTACTGCGCGGCGCGCGCGTGGGCGCAGGCGCGGCTGTCCCGGCGCGAGGAGCTGGCGGCGCTCCTGGTGCCGCGGGTGCTGGCGCTCCAGGACGAACGGGGCGGGTTCGGCGGGCCCCTGAGCACGGCGCTGGGCCTGTCCGCCCTGGTGGACCTGGGCCACCGCGGCCCGGAGCTTCCGCGCGCCCGCGCGGCGCTGCTGGACCTGGTGGGCGCCTGGGGGGGCTGGCCGTTCGAAGCCCTCTTCCCCGCCGGAGGAGGGTCCCTGGCATGCACGACGGCGCTGGCCATGGACGTCCTCGCGCGGACGGCGCAGGAGGCCGCATGAGCATCGCGGACCTGTTCGTGCAGACGGAGTTCGGGGCCGCCTTGTTCCTGGAAAGCCACCGGGAGGAGGTGGAGCGGTACCGCCACGAGCTCTCCCAGGGCATCAAGACGGCCAAGGACCAGTTGCTGGCGGACGTGGCGGAGATCTCCGCGGACCACCCGCTGTGCCTGCAGATCGTCGGCCAGGCGAACGAGTACGTGGACTGGCTCCAGTGGTCGCTGTGGGACCTCCCCTACTTCGCGGTGGCGACGAAGCCGGAGCTCCCCGTCCTGCGCCGGCGCGCGGCCGCGTGCGCCTTCGTCTACCTGGCGGGCCGGGTCTTCGACGACGTGCTGGATCGCCACTTCTGGTACAAGGGCAAGCGCCCGACGCTGCTCTCGATGGCCACCAGCGCGTACCCGCGCGGCGAGGGTGCCGAGGCGCTCACCATCCTGGCCGGGCTGCTCCTCTGCTCCGAAGGATTGCTGCGCCTGGCGGATCCCGAGGTGCCGGACTTCCTGGTGGTGCTGCAGAAGGTGCTGGCGTCGTTCCGGCGCGCGGTGGTGGGCGCGATCATGGAGCAGGCCCCGAAGGAGGGCTTCACCGGAGACTCCTACGAGCGGTTGATCGCCCTCAAGAACGTGGACTTCTGGCGCATCCTCTATAGCGCGCTGGATCCGCGCCGGGCGTCGCCGCTCTACCCGTTCCTGGAGCGCTACTACTCGCTGGCCCAGAAGCTCAACGACCTGCAGGACTGGCCGGAGGACGAGAAGCGCGGACAGCCGAACCTGGTGTCGCTCTTCGTGAAGGCGCAGGGCCCCGCAGGGAAGGCGTTCCCCGAGGGGCTGGAGACGCACCTGGCCGAAGAGCTCCTGGCGCTGGGTCGGCGGGCGCAGGAGCTGCCGGAGCCGGAGCAGTCGATCGCCCTGCTCAAGCTGGGCGAGTCGCTCAAGGAGGCCTTCCGCCTGGGCCTCTTCCCGGACGCGAAGCCTCCGCCCGCGCCGGCGCCAGCGCCCGAGCCCGTACCTGCCGAAGCGCCGCCGCTGGGCCTGGTCTGGTACTCCGCTTTAGCGGACGTGGTGGAGCGGGCGGGGGCCAACGCGCTGGAGGACGTGGACTGCGGCATCTGCCGCGGGAAGGAGCGCCGCCGCCTCTTCGAGAAACAGGGCTTCACCTACCACCGCTGCCTCACGTGCTCGCACGTCTACGTCAGCCCGCGCCTGCGGCTGGACGTCCAGCTCCGCATGGGCGCCGAGCGCGAGGGCGACGATGACGAGAACGACTTCCTGGAGGTCCAGAGCATCTTCGCGGAGCCCATCTGCCACATGCTGCGGATGAAGGCGCGGGGGACCCGGCTGCTGGACCTGGGGTTCGGGCGCGGCTACCTCCTCAAGCTGGCCCGCGCCTACGGCTTCGAGGCCTACGGCGTGGACAGCTCCAGCGCCCTGGCGAAGCAGATGGAGCCGGAGTTCGGGCGCAACGTGTGCACCCGCCGGCTGGGGGTGGACCCGATCCCGTGGGGCTCGTTCGACGTGATCATCCTCAGCCACGTGGCCGAGCATTTCGCCGACCCCGCCTCCGTGCTCAAGGACGTGCGCTCCAAGCTGGCGCCCGGCGGCATCCTCTACGTGGCCGTGCCGGACATGGACTCGCTGCAGTTCAAGATCTTCGGCAAGACCTGGGACGTGGTCAGCCCGCTGGCGCACCTCCAGTACTTCAACGAGAAGTCCCTCACCCGGCTGCTCACCGATTGCGGCTTCGACAGCCTGGAGCGGATCCAGCACCCGGAGCTGCCCCGGGAGCTGACGCCGAAGTGGATGCGGCTGATGCGGAGGCTCGGCGGCGACGAGTCGGGAGAGCTGGCCATGCTCGCGCGGCGGCCGGTGGAGCTGCCGCCGGCCCCGGGGAAGGGCTGACCCGTGCGCGTCCTGGTGCTCACCGCCGACTATCCGCCGCGGACCTGGTCCGGCATCGGCGCCGCCGTGCAGCGCCAGGCGAGGGCGCTGGCGGCGCTGGGCGTCCAGGTGACCGTCCTGGTGCCGGACCCCGATCCGGCGCCTGACGGCGCGGTGGAGATCCGGTCCCTGGCGGGCCCTCGCTGCCCGGTCGATCCGCGCGCGTACGACCTGGTGCACCTGCACTCGCTCGCGCTGGCGGAGCTGGCCGCGGAGCTCCACCGCCGCTTCGGCCTGCCCCTGCTGTACACGGCGCACGCGCTGGTGGATCGGGAGCTCGAGCCGTCCCCGGAGGCCGCGTTCTGGGCCGCCGTCCAGGCGCGCGTGCTCCGGCTCAGCCAGCGCGCCATCTTCCTCAGCGACGCGGAGCGCGACGCGGCCGTGGCGCGGTGGCCGGAGCTGGCGTCGCGGTCGGTGGTGGTACCCAACGGCCTCGCGCTGGAGCCCACTCCCGCTCCCGAGCCGCCTCCTCCTTCGGAAGGCCCGCTGGTGTTCGCGGGGCGGTTCGCGCGGAGCAAGGGGCTCAGGGTGCTGGCCGCAGCCATGGACCGGGTCTTCGCGGAGGAGCCGGGGGCACGGCTGGTGCTCGCCGGCGGCCACGGGGACGGCGAAGGGCGCCGCGCGGTATCGGACCTGGCGCGGGCGCACCCCGGCCGGTGCGAGGTCCGGGGCTGGCTCCCGCAACCGGCCCTGCGAAGCCTGTTCGCCGGGGCGAGCGCGGTCCTGGTCCCCAGCCTGTACGAGCCGTTCGGCCAGGTGGCGCTGGAGGCGATGGCGGTGGGGGCGCCGGTGTTGGCCTCGGCGGTGGGCGGCCTGCGGCAGATTGCCGGGCCGGGCTCCGGGGGCCGGCTGGTGGAAGGGCACGACCCGGAGGACTGGGCGCGCGCGACGCTGGCCCTGCTCCGGTCCCCTTCCGAGCGGTGCCGGCTGCGGCGCCAGGGGCCGGCTCACGTCGCTGCCCACTTCGAGATCTCGCGCGTGGCCGGAAGGCTCCTGAGGGAGGCCTATGCCGCCTGAGACGCGCCGGCGCACGGTGGCCTTCGTCACCTACACCTTCACCAACCCGGCCGCGGTGGGCGTGTTCTTCCGGGCGCTGCGCGTGGCCTTCGAGCTGCACCGGCGGGGCTGGCGGTTCGTGGTCTTCAACGTCGGAGGCCTCCCGGACGATCCGAAGGTGGACCGCGCGCGCGAGCTGGGCGCCGAGTTCCACCAGTGCGGGTGGGGCGACGAGGAGGAGAACCGGCGCGACATGGCGGCGCTGCTGCGCTCCACCCGACCGGACCTGGTGGTGTTCGGCGAGGACGCGTTCCCCGGGATGGTGCCGTTCCTCGAGGGCGCGAAGATGGGGCGCGCGCCGCTGGTGATGCTGGACCAGTTCTACCGGCCGGGCTACCACGGGCAGTATCCGGGGGTGGACCTGCTGCTGACCTACGGGCTCCGATGCCTGTGGGAGAACGCGGCGGACCGCCCGGGGCACCTGATCATCGTCCCGCCCTTCATCGACGAGGTCACGCCCGTGGAGACACTGGGCGCGCCCCCGGGCTTCGAGGGCCTCCCCTGGGTCACGGTGCTCGGCCTCGACGAGCGGGTGCTCCGGGCCGGCATCGAGCTGATCGGCAAGCTGGAGCGCCACCGCCCGGCGGTCATCACCGTGAGCCGGGACCCCGCCCTTTCGGAGCGGCTGATGGGCGCGGCCGGCATCGGCCCGGAGCGCCGGCTGGCCCTGCCGCTCCAGCGCGACCCGGAGCTGTTCGGCTGGATCGCCGCCAGCCGCGTGGCCATCGTGGCCAACGGCTTCATGCAGATCGTCGAGGCGCTGGCGCTGGGCACGCCGGCCCTCTCCATCGACCGCGGCCTGGGACTGCCGGCCGGCGCCCTGGACGAGGCGTTCCTTCCCTACGTGTCGCACTGCGAGACGCCGGGGCAGCAGCTGGCGCGGCTGGATGGGTGGCTGGAGGGCCGCCCCTTCCCGGAAGGGCTCCTGGCGGGGCTCCAGCGCGAACGGTCCGGCCTGCGCCGCTGCGTGGATCTCCTGGAGGCCGCCGCCGCGCGCCCGCGGCTCGGCCGAAGGCTGCAGCGCGCCCTGCTCTGGCTGCGGTGGAGGCTCCGGCGCCTGTCCCGGCCGCCGCAGGCCCTCCCGGAATCGAGGATGGAACATGGAGACCGGTAACCGGATCGTCCTGATCACCGGCGGCTCCCGCGGCATCGGGCGGGCCATCGCGCTCCGCCTGGCGCAGGAGAAGCCGGAGCACGTCGTCATCTCGTACAACATGAACCACCCGGCCGCCCGGAAGACCGTGGAGGACCTCAAGGCCATGGGCGTGGGCGCGTCCGCCATCCCGCTGGACGTCAGCCGGCCGGAGCTCCTGGAGGAGCTGTTCGACGGCGTGAAGAAGCGCTTCGGGCGGCTGGACGTGTTCGTGCACAACGCCGCCCGCGCCAGCTTCCGCCCGGTGCTGGAGCTGAGCCTGCGGGCCTGGGAGAAGATGCTGGACCTCAACGCCACCGCCTTCCTCAAGGCCTCGCAGCTGGCGGCCGGGCTGATGCGCGGAAACGGGGGCGGCCACATCGTCGGCCTGAGCAGCCTGGGCTCCATCCGAGCGGTCCCCCAGTACGCCGGGCTGGGTGCGTCCAAGGCCGCCATCGAGAGCCTCACCCGCTACCTCGGCGTGGAGCTGGCGCCGCTGGGCATCCGGGTGAACGCCGTCTCCGCGGGCTTCGTGGACACCGAGAGCATGCGCCTGAACCCGGAGTTCGACGCCCTGGCCGCCCAGGTGAAGGCGCGGACGCCGGCCGGGCGCGTGGCCACGCCGGAAGACGTGGCGGGCGTGGTCGCGTTCCTTTGCTCTCCCGACGCGCGCTGGATATACGGGCAAACGCTGATCGCGGACGGCGGCGTCTCACTGGTGTTCTAGCCCTCGGAGGAAACGACGGTGGTGCTGGACGGACAGGTCGCGATCGTCACCGGTGGGTCCAGGGGGATCGGCCGGGCCATCTCGCTGGAGCTGGCCGCCGCCGGCGCCGCCGTGGTCGTCAACTACCGGGCCGCGGAGGACGCGGCCGCGGCAGCGGTAGCGGCGATCACCGGCACGCAGCGGCGCGCGGTCGCGGTCCAGGCGGACGTGACGAAGGAGGCGGACGTCAAGCGGCTGGTCTCGTCCACCCTGTCCACCTTCGGACGGCTGGACATCCTGGTCTGCAACGCGGGCATCACGAAGGACAAGCTGGTGGCCGCGATGAGCTTGCAGGACTGGGAGTCGGTGATCGAAACCAACCTGCGCGGACCGTTCCTCTGCGTCCGCGAGGTGGTGCCCACCATGATGTCCGCCAGGTCCGGCAGCATCATCCTGATGTCGTCCATCGCCGCGGACCGCGGCGGCCGCGGGCACGCCAACTACAGCGCCGCCAAGGGCGGCATCAACGCCATGGTGCGCGCGCTCGCAGTGGAGCTGGCGCCCAAGAAGATCCGCGTCAACGGGGTGGCGCCCGGCGTCATCGTCACCGACATGACGGAGCGGATCAGGGAGTTTGCGGAAGAGGAGATCTTGCGCCAGGTCCCGCTGAAGCGGTACGGGCGCGCCGAGGAGGTGGCCAGGGCCGTCCGGTTCCTGGCCTCCGACGACGCGTCCTACGTGACGGGAGAGGTCCTCCACGTCACCGGCGGCCTTGGAGTGTGAACGGAGAACCCATGTCAGAGCTCAAGCCCCTGAACACCGTGGTCCCCGGCGAGAAGCTGGAGATGTCCGTCCGCCAGGCCGTCGCCCGGGCGATGGGCATCGACGTGAACGAGGTGAAGATGTCCTCCTCCCTGCAGGCCGACCTGGGCGCGGAGTCGCTGGACTACCTGGACATCGCCTTCACCCTGGAGCGCGAGCACAAGGTGCACTTCCCGCGCGAGGACCTCCTGCAGCGCGCCGCCGCGCACTTCGGCGAGGAAAATCTAGTGAAGGAGGGCGTGGTGACGGACCTGGGCCTGAAGATGCTCAAGCAGGCCATGCCGGAGCTCGACCCGGCGCAGCTCAAGTCCGGGCTCCGCGCCTCCCAGGTGCCGGCGATGTTCACGGTCCACACCTTCGCGCGGGTCCTGGACCGCCTGCTGTTCGCCAAGGAACGGATGTCGCGCGCGTGCCCCAAGTGCGGCACCGCGATGCAGGACTCACCGAACCTCCCGGAGCTGGTCTGCCCGGCCGACCAGACGTCGGTGCCGTTCCCGTCGGGCGACGACGTGATGTTCGAAGAGATGATCCGGATGAGCAAGGAGGAGAAGGCGCCGTGAGGTTCATCCTCATCGACCGCATCCTGGAGCTGGAGAGCGGCAAGCGCGCCCGCGCCATCAAGAACGTCTCCATGACGGAGGACTTCCTCGCCTTCCACTTCCCGGACACGCCGATCATGCCGGGCGCGCTGATGGCGGAGGCGGCGGTGCAACTCGCCGGGTGGATCATCCGGGAGGCGACCGGGTTCCAGAAGTCCGGCCTGCCGATCGAGTTCGACCGCGCCAAGTTCCACGAGCTGGTGCGCCCGGGCGACCAGCTGGAGCTGGTGGTGGAGGTGGAGCAGATGGGCGAGGAGACCGCCAGCTTCACCGCCCAGATGACCTGCCGCGGGAAGCGGGCCGCCAGCGGGCGCTTCGTCCTCAAGCTGGTGCCCACCGAGGACCTGGAAGCCATCGAGGACGCGAAGCGGATGTTCAACGTCCTCTCCACCTCGCTGTCCGCCCGGGCCCGGTCGTGACCGCGGAGGCGCGCGGCCGCCGGGTGGCCGTCACCGGCATGGGGGCGGTCACCTCGCTGGGGCGGGACGTGGAGGCGGTCTGGGAGGCGGTGGTGGCCGGGCGCTCCGGCGTCTCCACCATCACCCAGTTCGACAGCCGCGACTTCCCGGTGCGCATCGGCAGCGAGGTGGACATCGACGCCCTCCAGTCGGATGCGCGGACGAAGCTGCCGAAGACGGGCCGCTCCACCCAGTTCGGGATCTGGGCGGAGGACCGGGCCTGGGAGGACGCCCGGCTGCGCGACGGGGACTTCAACCCCGCCCGCGCCGGCGTCTGCATCGGCGCGTCCACCTTCCCGGTGCTGGAGGACAACCTGGCCGACCCGGCGAAGATGCTGGACGGCGACCACTACGACTTCGACTACTACATCCAGGTGTGCCGCCAGCGGCCGGAGCTGCTGGCGGAGCGGGACCTGGGCTCCATCTCCACCGTTCTCTCCCGGCGCAAGGGCCTGCGCGGGGCCAGCATGACCATCCAGACGGCCTGCGCGTCCGCCGCCCAGGCCATCGGCGAGTCGTTCTCCATGATCCGCTCGGGCGAGGCGGACCTGATGGTGACCGGCGGCGCGGACAGCATGATGACGGTGATGTGCGTGGCCGGGTTCACCCTGGTGGGCGCGCTCTCCCCCGGAAGGAACGGCCCGGCCAGGGCGTCGCGCCCGTTCGACCTGAAGCGGGACGGCTTCGTCCTGGGCGAGGGCGCCGGCATCGTCGTCCTGGAGGAGCTGGAGCACGCCCGGCGGCGCGGCGCGCGCATCCTGGCGGAGTTGGTGGGCTACGGCTCGTCCTCGGACGGGTACCGCTTCACCGACGTCCACCCCGACGGCCGGGGCGCCATCGCCGCCATGCGCGGCGCGCTGAAGAGCGCGGGCGTCCGCCCGGACCAGGTCGGCTACATCAACGCCCACGGCACGGCGACGCTGCAGAACGACGTGGTGGAGACGGCGGCGATCAAGGAAGTCTTCGGCGAGCACGCCCGCCACGTGGCGGTCAGCTCCACCAAGTCGTCGCTGGCGCACCTGGTCTGCGCGGCGGGCGGCATCGAGATGGTCCTGTCGGTGCTGGCCCTGAGGGACCAGGTCCTTCCCCCCACCATCAACCTCGAGCACCCGGATCCACGCTGCGACCTGGACTACGTGCCGAACGTGAGCCGGAAGGCCAGCTTCGACCTGGCCATGTCCAACTCGTTCGGCTTCGGCGGCCAGAACGGCACCGTGCTGGTCCGGCGCTGGGAGTGACGGAGCCACCGTGCGCTTCATCTTCCTGGACCACGTGCTGGAGCTGGAGCCGGGCAAGCGCATCCTGGCCGCCAAGGCCATCTCCTTCGACGGCGAGTACTTCGGCCTGCACTACCAGCGCCGGCCCATCCTGCCGGCCACGCTGATGGTGGAGGCGATCGCCCAGGCGGGCGGCTGGCTGAACTTCATCACCCACGACGAGTCGATCCGCATGGTGGTGGCGCTGGTGGAGGGCGTGAAGTTCCGCCGCGAGGTCTCGCCCGGGGAGCTCCTCACGCTGGAGGCGACCATCCTCTTCCTGCACCCGGGCGGCGCCACCATGGGCGGGCAGGTTCGCGTAGGGAGCGAGGTGATCACCACCGTGGAGCGCATGGTGTTCGCCAACCAGAAGGTGGACCGCTCCGTCTTCACGCCCAGCGAGATGCGCCACTACCACTACATCAAGGCGGGCACCCGGACGCCGGAAGTGAAGAAGCCATGACCGCTCCGCGCGTCGTCGTCACCGGGATGGGCGTGGTCTCCCCCCTGGCGGTCGGCCGGGAAGTGCACCTGCAGCGCCTCCTCCGCGGAGAGTCCGCCGCGGTCGCGACGGCGCCGGAGGTGGCCCGCCGGAGCGGGTGCGTGCTGGAGGCGCGCATCCCGGGCTTCGACCGCCAGACGGCCATCGCGAACCGGATGCTTCGCAAGCTGCTCACCACCAGCGCGGCCTTCTCGGTGGTAGCGGCCGGCGAGGCGCTCCGCGACGCGGGCTTCAAGTCGGGCGACGCCACGCTGTCCGGGATGGGGGTGTTCGCCGGGTCGGTGTGCATCGACTTCAACCCGGAGATGTTCATCCCGGCGATGCGCGAGTCCCTCAGCCCGGAGGGCGAGCTGGACATCCACCGGTTCGCCAAGAAGGGGATGCAGCTCATCGACCCGCTCTTCATCGTCAAGACGCTCCCCAACGGCGGGGTGGGCGGCATCGCCATCGAGCACCAGACGACCGGGCCCAGCTTGAACATCACCAACGGCCCCGTCTCGGGCCTGCAGGCGGTGGCCGCGGCGGCCCGCGCCATCCGCGGCGGCGAGGTGGAGGTGGCGCTCGCCGGCGCCTACGACTCGATGCTGAACATGGACAGCATCGCCGAGCACCTGGTGGCCGGCCGTCTCTCCACCGAGACGGAGAACCCGGCCCGGGCTTGCCGCCCGTTCGACGTCCGCCGCGCCGGCTACGTCCTGGGCGAGGGCGCGGTGTTCTTCGTGCTGGAGTCTTTGGAGCACGCCCGCGAGCGTTCGGCCCGCGCCTGGGGGGAGATCCTGGGCGCCGGGCAGGCCATGTCGCCCGCCGCTCCTTCCGCGGCCGAAGAGACCGGCGGCCTGCTGGACGCCGCCCACAAGGCCCTGGCGATGGCGTCCTGCGCGCCAGACCAGGTGGACGTCCTGTTCGGGGACGGGTTGGGCGTCGAGGCGGACGACCTGCTGGAATCGGAGTCCGCGCGGGGGCTCTTCGGAGCGCGGCGGGTCGCCTTCACCGCCGCCACCGGGAGCACCGGGTTCGCGGGCGCAGCTGGCGGTGCGATGTCGCTGATGCACGCCCTGTCGGCGGCGAAGTCCGGCGCTGTGCCGCCGATGATCGGCTGCGGGCAGGTGGACCCGCGGTGCTCCATGGACCTGGTGCTCCAGGCGCGGGAGCAGGTGGTGAAGCGGGCCCTGGTCTGGAACAGCGACCGCGGGGTGAAGAACGCGGCGGTGCTGGTGGGGCCCGCGCCCGCATGAGCGGGTGGGAGCAGGCCTTCCGGCTCCTCGACCCGGCCCGGTCCGGCATGCCCGCCGGGGCCCGCGAGGTCGCCCTGCGCGCCAAGGGGTTCCTCGCCGAGGTGGAGGGACAGGCGCTGTTCTCCCTCGCTGCCGAGGCGTCCGCGCGCGCGCCTTGCCTGGAGGTGGGCAGCTACTGCGGCAAGTCGACGGTGTTCCTCGCAGCCGGCTGCCGCGTCACCGGCGCGCACCCGCTGTTCGCGGTGGACCACCACCAGGGCTCGGTGGAGCAACAGCCGGGGCAGCAGTACCACGACCCGGAGCTGTTCGACCCGCGGCTCCAGCGCGTGAGCACCTTCGGTCCCTTCCTGACCACCCTGCGCGAGGCGGGCCTGGAGGACTGGGTCATCCCGGTGGTGACCACCTCCACGCGCCTGGCCCGCAGCTGGCCCGGAGCGCCGCTGTCGCTGGTGTTCATCGACGGCGGGCACGCCGAGGAGGACGTCCAGGCGGACGTGGAGGGCTGGGCGCCCAAGGTGATCTCCGGCGGCTACCTCTGCATGCACGACCTCTTCGCGGATCCGGCCAAGGGCGGCCAGGCGCCGTTCCGGAGCTTCGAGCGCATCCGGAAGTCGGCCGGTTGGACGTACGTGACCCGGGTGGAGACGCTGGGCATCCTGCGGCGGCGATGAAGGCGGCGGCGATGAAGGGCTCCATCCAATCCGTCCGGTACATCGGGACGTTCCCCCGCCACCGCGCCGAGGCGTGGGTGATGGTCGGGCAGGACGGCGGGCAGTCCATCCCGCTCCAGGACGGGACGCTGTTCGTCTTCTCGGACACGCTGCTCGCCGCGCGGGGGGCCCTCGCGCACCCGCGGTCGCCCGTCCCGAGGCCGTTCACCGACGTGACCGGCGGCCAGGGCGTGTTCCTGGCCAACAGCGCGGGGGTGGCGCCGCCCGCGCCCCTGACCCAGGCGTGGGCCGGCATCCGCTACTACACCGGCGAGGGCGGCTTCCCGCGGGAGATCCTCCGGCCCATCGCCCGCGAGCAGGCGCAGCGGATCCGCTTCTGGCCGGAGCACGGCGCGCTCGTCGACGGGAAGGTCCTCCTCTACTACCTGGGCATCCAGACCGTGGACGCGAGCACCATCTGGGGCTTCCGCACGCTGGGCACCGGCGTGGCCACCCTGGACCCCGCCACCGGCGAGACGGAGCGCGTCTGGTTCGGCGACGACTGGCGGTTGTGGAAGAGCCCCGGGGACGACGCGCACTTCGGGGTCCAGGTGCTGCGGCACGACGGGTACCTCTACGTCTTCGGGAGCATGCGCGTGGGGATCTTCACCCTGGCGCGGCTGGCGCGCGTCCGCCCGTCCGAGGCCACCTCGCCTGGCGCGTACGAGTACCTGACCTCCACCGCGCCGGAGTGGAGCGGCGACCTGGAGCGCGCGTGCGACCTGGGGGTGTGCGCGAACGAGTACTCGGTCTCGTTCAATCCGCACCTGGGCCGGTACGTCATGTTCTACGTGGACATCTTCGACCGGATGCTGACCGCGCGCACGGCGGAGCACCCCTGGGGGCCGTACTCGGAGCCGGAGAAGATCACCGGCGTTCCGGCCGAGCCCGAGAGCGAGCTGGTGTACCTGGGCTTCGAGCACCCCGACTTCAGCCAGGACGGCGGGCGCACCCTGTTCATCTCGTACTGCCAGCCCCGGTTCACCAGCAACTCGCTGATCCAGGTCCGGCTCCGCGAACGCGGATGAGCGCGCGCGCCCAGGCGGAGACGCTGTACCCACTGTTCGCCGACCTGCCGCGCCTGGGGGACCGGCCGGCGGTCGGCCTGCGCCTGGAGTACGGGCTGCGCTGGTGGAGCTACGCGGACCTTCACCGCCGCGCACGTGCCGCGGCCGGCCTGCTGGCGGCGGCTGGCGTGGGCCGGGGCGACCGCGTCGTCCTCTGGGCGCCCAGTTCCCCGGAGTGGGTGGGCTGGTTCCTGGGCGCGCTCCTCCGTGGCGCGGTGGTGGTCCCGGTGGATGACGGAGCGCCCCCTGAGACGGCGCAACGGATGGCGGCGGAGGTCGGCGCACGGCACGTGGTCACCGCGAAGGGGCGGGCCGTCGGGTCGCTCGCGAGCCTGGAGCTGGGCGCGCTGGCTGCGGTGTCGTCTGGCGGCGGGGAGCGCTCTGAGGTGCCGGAGGTGCCGGAGCAGTGGGCCGGCCCGGACGATCCGGTGGTCATCTTCTTCACCTCCGGGACGACGGCCGCGCCGCGCGGCGTGGTGCTGACCCAGCGGAACCTGTGGACCCAGGTGCGGCGCTTCTCGAAGTTCCGCTGGCTGGCGCACGCCATCCCGGCGCGGATGATGGTGAGCGCGCCGCTCAGCCACGTGCAGGGGCTGCTGCTGGGCCTCTGCGTCCCGCTCCACGTGGGCTTGAGCATCATCCACACACCGTTCAGCCATCCCGGGCACCTGCTGCGAACCATCCGGGACAACCGGGTGATCTTCTTCTCCAGCGTCCCCCGGGTCCTTCAGGTGATGGCGCGCGCGCTGCTGAACCGGCCCTACGGGTGGAGCCGCGCGCCGCTGCGCGAGTGGCTGGCGTCGTCCGACAACCGCTTCCTCCGGCGCCACCGCATCTTCAACACCATCCGCCCGGTCTCCGGGTACCTGTTCTGGGTGGTGGTCGTCGGCGGCGCCACCCTGCCCCGCGACGTGGAGATCTTCTGGCGCAACACCGGGTGCCTGATGGTGCAGGGGTACGGGCTCACCGAGACCGCCGCGGTGATCAGCATCAACCTGCCGGTGTTCGGGAAGTTCGGCTCCATCGGCAAACCGCTGGGCGGGCAGGAGGTGCGGCTCGCCGAGGACGGGGAGATCCAGGTCCGAGGCCCCAACGTCACCGCCGGGTACTTCGGCGGCGGTGGGGCGGAGCTGTTCACGGCGGACGGTTATCTGAAAACCGGGGACCTGGGCCGGTTGGAAGGGGACCGCCTCTTCTTCGAGGGGCGGAAGAAGGAGGTCATCGTCACCGGCGAGGGCTTCAACGTGTACTGCGAGGACGTGGAGCGCGCCCTGGACGCGCAGCCCGGCGTCCGCGCGGCGCTGGCCATGGGGCTGGAGCGGGAGGACGTCCCGGAGGTGCACGCGGTGCTGCTGCTGCAAGGAGGCGCGCAGGCGGAGGCGGTGGTCCGCGGCGCCAACGCCGTCCTGCAGCCGCACGAGCGCATCCGCGGCTGGACGGTCTGGCCCGAGGAGGACTTCCCCCGCGGCGCCCTGCAGAAGATCCACAGGCACCTGGTGGTGGAGCGCGCCGCGCACCTGACTGGAGCGGCGGCGATCTCCAGCACCGCGCCGGTCACCCTGGAGGCCATTACCGGGACGCGGGACCGGGTGGAGCGCCTTCAACTCCTGGCGCGCTACCTCGCCAACGCGCCGCCGGAGTCGCTGGCCGGCGAGCGGGCCCGCCTGTCGGAGGAGCTGGGCTTGAGCTCACTGGACATCGCGGAGCTGCTGTTCCTGCTGGAGGCGCGCTCCCCGCACGTAGCCCCGCAGCTCGTCCTCGAGGAGGGCGCGAGCGTGGCCGACCTCCACGCGCTGCTGACCCGGCCGGAGCAGGCGCCGCCGGTCCGCGCCATCCACGCGCGCCATCCTCCGCGCTGGGCGGCCCTGCGTCCGCTGGAGCTGGTCCGCCGGGTGTTGAGCCCGCTGGTGCTGCGGCCCTGGACGGCGATGCGGGTGAAGCTGGAGGTCCAGGGCCGGGAGCACCTGGAGGGCGTGCGCGGGCCGATCGTGCTGGCCACCACCGGGCACGAGCACGCCAGTGATCTCCTGGCGATCCACGCCGCCCTCCCGCGCCGGCTGCGGCGCCGCCTGGCCTTCGTCGCCAGCCGCTGGGTCTTCGGCCACTACCTGGAGCCCACGCCGGAGGCCACCGCCCTCGAGCGCGCCGGGGTGGCGGTGGCGTTCCACCTGGCCATCCCGCTCTTCTTCCCCTTCGCCCTCACGCCCCACTCCGGCACCACCCGCGAGGGGCTACTGGAGGCGTGCCGACTGATCGATCGCGGCTACTCGCTGGTCATGTTCGGCGGCCAGGCCCATGAGCTGATCTCCGCGCAGACCGGGGCGCCGGTGGTGCCGGTGCACCTCTCCGGGAACGAGGACGCGCGCTTCCTCCCACGCTGGCCGCGGCCCCGGGTCCAGGTGTCGTTCTCCGCTCCGGTGAGGCCCTGATGGCGGCGTTCACGCTCCATCGCATCCTCTACGGGGACTGGCGCCAGGCGGTGCTCGGGCACCTGGTGGAGCACCTGCGCACCGCGGGACACCAGCTCCAGGAGCGGGACACCTCGACCTTCGAGCTGAAGACGCGGTCGGGCAAGCCTGAGCCGCTGCCCATGCGCGATTCGCTGGCCATCCTCGAGGACGACCAGACGGGTGCGCTGCGCGTGCTGGACTTCCACGACTGGCCGGACCCTTTCGACATCCCGCACGTGGCGGCGGACCCGCGGCTGAAGCTCCTGCTCCGGTGCCAGTACCGGGACGGCGCCTTCCGTGGCCCGGGGCACGAGGCGATCCGGCCGTGGACCTACTTCGACGGGCGCTGGCCGAGCCTGGAGCCGCGGTTGGAGGAGCTCCGCCGCCGGAGGAGGACGGTGGCGAAGCTCCACTTCCGGGGGCACCTGTGGAAGGAGCGGGAGCCGCTGATCCGCGCCCTCCAGAGGCGGGGCGTGTTGGACGCCGACGTATCGGCCCTCCCCTACGAGCAGTACCTCGAGGAGGTGGCGTCGCACCGGGTGATCCTGTCGCTGGCGGGGATGGGGGACCTGTGCCACCGGGACATGGAGGCGTTCGCGGTGGGCACGTGCGTGCTGCGGACGAACCCGAGGAGCCGGCTCCACGACCCGCTCAAGCCGAACCACCACTTCGTCTCCGTGCCCGGGGACGCCGCCGTGGACCCGCCGGAGGAGATGGCCGACCGCATCGAGCGGCGCTTCCACGAGCTCACCCAGAATGCGGGGTACCTCGGCTTCGTGGCCCACAACGCACAGCAGTGGTACGACCGGAACGTCCGGCTCCCCGCGAGCATGCGGCTCACCGAGTCGCTGCTCGAGCTGGAGCGCTGAGCTCGAAACGCCGTGCCCTACCTGCTCCTCTCCATCAGCCCCCCGCCCCGGCGAAGCATCTGGCGGCCGTCGTCGTTCTTCGACCTGGGGCACGTGGACATCCTGCTGTGGGATCCGCCCGGGCCGCCCCGTTCCCACGGGTTCTACGTGTCCCCGGGGAACCGGTGGCGGATCTTCCTGTCGCTCTTCCGGCCGCAAGCCGCCCGGGTCATCGTGGGTGAGCGCTTCTCCCGGGAGGCGACGCAGTGGCGCGCGTGGGCGATCTCCGCGGAGCAGCTGGCGCGCCTCCGGCAGGACATGGAGGAGGTCGTGCAGGGTTGCCCCACCGGGCGGACGCGCTACCGGGCGCTGCGGTTCAACTGCTTCCACCTGGCGCACCGCTGCCTCGTCACCGCGGGCCAGGACCCGGGCGAGCTCCCCGCTCACCGCTCGTTCGTCTTCCGTACGCTGGGGGCGGACTCCTTCCTCCGTGGGCCGATGGCGGACGCGGAGCGCTCCGCGATGGAGGTGGAGCTGGGGCGCGACCCGCGCAAGGCGGGTCAGTGGGGCAAACCATGACATGTGCTCGACGGGTACTCGCTTCCATCCTGGTAGGGGCCCTCTCCGCCTCGTGCGGGACGGTGAGGGAGCGCCGGCAGACCGAGGTCGACGTCCAGAGGCTCTTCTTCCTGCCCAGCGCTCCGAGGGCGGTGGTTTCTCCCGTCGTGACGGAGGTGGAGTTGCAGAAGGCGCTCGAGGAGCTCCTCCCGCACGTGAACGCGAAGGCGGCCCAGGCCGAGCTGAGGCGGCTGGGGGCGGATCCACGATTCCACGGCCGCCGGCCCGAGGAGCTCCGCGTGGTCCTCGCCAGCTGGGGCTCGGGCCCGGCGGCGCTGGAGGAGATCACCCGAGGGTACCGGGACTGGTGCACCCACTCCGGGAAGTCTGAGTGCCTCTCCCGGACGCTGACCGGCTCGGACGTCTACGGGATCGCGTTCGACTTCGCGCTGGGCGCCGAGTGGGGTGGGGTCGTCAAGGAGGTGAAGAGCACGATCGACCCGTCGACGATCAAGATCGTCCTGCTGACCGGCCTGGTCATCTTCATGGCCACCATCGCGATCCCAGAGCTCACCTCGAAGATCCCGGCGGCCGTCGCGACGGCCCTCTTGACCGCGTACATCGGCGCCCAGGCGGTCTGGGATCTCATCTTCGGGTGGATCCACATGGTCAGGCAGTTGGATGGCGCGACGACGTTCGATGAGATTCGAGCGGCGGGCCGGCGTTACGGAGAGAAGGTCGGAGAACAGACCGCGAGGATCCTCATCCTGCTGGCCACCGCCGCCATCGCCGAGGGCGGCGTTATCGCCCGGCTGATGAAGCTTCCGAAGGCCTCGCGGGCGTCCGCCGCTCTGGCGACCGAGACAGGTGGCGCCGGACTAGAGATGGCCGGCCAGGTCAAAGGGGTGCGCGTGAGCGCGAGCGGCGTGACGATCGCCGTCGAGGGACCGGGGAAGGGTGCCGTGGGCTTCGCCATGGCCAGCCATGGTCCCGTTCCTGGCGCCGATCCCGAGTCGCGGCCCTTCACGGCGGACAACTTCCGCAAGAACCTGGGCCGGCTGACGGGCGGCATCCCGGAGGGTGCCGATGCGCACCACGTGTTCCCGCAGAAATACGCTGACAAGTTCACAGCGGCAGGAATCAACATCCACGATCCGCGCTACGGTGCCTGGTGGGAAACCACAGCCCACCAGCGAGTGGGTTTCGAGTACAACGAGCAATGGAGGAAGTTCTTCGTAGACAATCATGTTCCTTCGACCGAGCAGATCCTCCAGTTTGGTCGAGACATCTCATCAAGTTATGGTCTCCGAGTTGGCTTCTAAAGTATTCCCGGGTTTCTCGAACACCTATACTCTCGGAGAGGGGAGCTTTAATACCTTCCGAGCCAACATTGAGACGTCCAGTGAGGACGCCTGGGCTGTTCTTCGCGCGGAGAAACCGCCACCCGGACCCGTGAAGCTTCGTTACGCGATGGGCCGATCGAAGCCCTCGGACTTCATCTACACCACACTCGCTACGCCGATCATCATCTCCGACCGAGTCGTGGGCATCCTCAAAGATGGTGGGTTCTCCGGGTGGCGAACCTATCCGATCGAATTGCTCGGCAAGGGTGGCAACCGAATTCCCGGCTACCACGGCCTCGCGGTGCACGGCCGATGCGGTCCAATCGACGAGAGCCGAGCCGTGAAGCTTGACCAGATCATGCCTGGCGGCGTTTTCCCAGCGTGGTACGGCCTGTTCTTCGACTCGGAGACCTGGGATGGCTCGGATCTCTTCATGACCTCCAGCGCCAAAGCGTGGGTCTTCGTGGTGGACGCGGTGAAGCGGGCACTCGAGAAGGCGAAAGTCACGAACATGA
>DATBSS010000144.1:0-15606 GCA_036559665.1 Myxococcaceae bacterium | reverse complement strand
CGGGATGAGGAGGGGGAAGTAGGCGTTGCGGTGGCCGGTCTCCTTGAACATCCCGTCCATCACCCGCTGGATGTTCTCCCAGAGGGCGTACCCGTTGGGCCGGATGACCATGCAGCCCTTCACGTCCGAGTAGTCCGCCAGCTTCGCCTTGAGGACCAGGTCCACGAACCACTCGGAGAAGCCCTTCTCGCGAGGGGTGAGCTTGTCTGCCATGGCGCGCTTCGTACCATGGCTGCGGGCCGCTTCCGCGGGTATCGTTCCGCTCCGCAACCCCTTCCTATGGCGCCGCCGAAGATCCTCCTCGTCGATGACAACGTCGAGCTGCTCGGCCTGCTGACGCAGCTCTTCGACATCGAGGGCTACTCCGTCATCCCGGCCACCAAGGGCCGCATGGCGATGGAGGCCGCCCGGTCGCAGAAGCTCCAGGCGGCCATCATCGACATCCTGCTCCCCGACATGATGGGGTACCACCTGGCGGAGCAGCTCCGGAAGGAGCAGCCCAACCTGCCGCTGGTGTTCATGACCGGCGTGTTCAAGGGGGGCAGGCACGCGCTGGAGGCGAAGCAGAAGTTCGCCGCCGCCGGCTACTTCGAGAAGCCATTCGAGGCCGCCAAGCTGATCGCCGCGATGGCGCAGCTGGCGCCGCCGGAGAAGCAGACCGGCGCCGCCTCCATCGAGGACGCCTTCGAGGTCGAGCTGGACGTCGACGTCGACGAGGAGGGCCCCCAGGACGCGATGGAGCTGACCGGGCGGATCAAGGTCACCGGCGGCGGCAACCTGACGGCGGAGATCCGGGGCGAGAACCTCACCGCGCAGGCGATGCCCAAGGGCCAGGCGATTGGGATGCGGCCGCCGCCGCCCTCCCACCCGGCCAACCGGCCGCCGCCGGTCGCGCACGCCGCGCTCGCCGGCGGGGGCACCTCGCGGCGCGGTGAGCTCAAGGACAACTTCCCCTCGCTGATCACCGCTTTCTACCTGTCCAGGGAGACGGGCGAGCTGGGCGTGCAGCGCGGGAAGGTGAAGAAGGTCGTCTACTTCGAGAAGGGCACCCCGGTGTTCGCCCTCTCCAACCTGGCCGCGGACCGGTTCGGGCAGTTCCTGGTGCGGGTGGGGAAGATCAAGGCGGACCAGCTCCAGGACGCGAGCGCGGTGGCGGCCGCCAGCAAGCGCCGCACCGGGGACGTGCTGGTGGAGCGAGGCCTGCTCAAGGACACCGAACGCCTCTACTACGTGGGGCAGCAGGTGAAGGCGATCATCTACTCGCTCTTCGGGTGGGAGGAGGGGACGTACGTGATGAGCTTCAAGGAGAAGGCCACCGCCGAATCCATCAAGCTCGACGTCCACCCGGCCAACCTCATCGTCCGTGGGGTGAAGAAGCTCTACAAACCGGAGCGGCTGCGGCGGCTGCTGGCACCGGAGGAGCGGCTCATCCCGTCGCTGCAGCCGGCGTACGCGCTCCACGAGGTGGACATCGAGAAGTGGGAGGCGGAGTTCCTCCCCAGGGTGGACGGGACCCGGACCGTGGCCGAGCTGATCAGCATGGCCGGCCGGCCGGAGCACGTGATGTGCGGGTTCCTCTACTCGTTCGTGGCGCTGTCCATCCTGGAGCGGCGGTCCTGAGGGGCGGCCGGCTCATCGCGCTCGCGCTGGCGGCGGGGCTGGCCGGCTGCGCGCAGACGGCGGCGAGCGGGACCCTCCTGGTGGATCCGGGGCTGCGGCCGGGGGCGGTCCGGCTGCGGCGGGTGGCCATCGTCCCCGGGCGAGGGCCGGCCGGGGTGAAGGACCCGGAGCACTGGCGGCACGCGGTGTGGAGCTCGCTGGAGCGGGCCTTCCGCGGGCGCGGCTTCGACGTGGTGGACTACGCGACGTCGGTGCAGGCGTACGAGCGCGCGGGGCTGCCCATGGACGATGCGAGGCCCTCGCGCGACCGGTACGCCGACCTGGCGCAGGGCCTGGGCGTGGACCTGGTCGCCGCCGCCTCGTACTCCACCTCGCAGCGGACCGACGGCATCGCCTTCATCGGCACCACCCACTACGTCTCGCTGCTCACGCTGCAGCTCTACTTCGCGGAGAAGGGGCAGTTCGGCGCGCGGATCGACGCCAGCGGGGACACCACGTTCACCACCGGGCTGATGCTCGCGGGCGGGCTGGTGGCGGGCGAGGTGTTCAGCATCATTGGCGCCCTGGGCTGCCAGATCCCCGCCCAGTGCAACCCGACCTTCGGCCTGGTGGGCGCGGTGCTCCTGGGCGTGGGGACGGTGGGGGACATCGGGTACGGGGTGGCGCTCGCGTGGCCCGGGGCGGACGCGTACTGGGAGCAGTCCTTCGACGAAGCGGTGAAGAAGGGGCTGGAGCCGTTCCTCCAGTCGTTCGCGCCCACTGCGTTCCCGGGCACGGCGCCGTAGGGGCCCTGATGGAGCCGCGGTGGTTCACGCCCCTGGTCGTGGCCTGGATGGCGGTGGCGGTAGTCGTCTTCTTGAGCCTGTTCAAGCTCTCCGCGCCCTACGGCCGGCACTCCGGCGCGCGCGTGGGTCCGCAGATCTCCAGCCGCTGGGGCTGGATCCTGATGGAGGCGCCGGCGCCGCTTGGGATGATCGCCTTCCTGGCCCTGGCTCAGCGATCGCCTGGCCCGCCCTCGCTGGTGCTCTTCGGCCTCTGGCAACTCCACTACCTGAACCGGGCCTTCGTGTACCCGCTCCGCCGCCGCGACGCGCGGGCGATGCCGCTGCTCATCGCGCTCTCGGGCGCCGGCTTCAACGTGATGAATGCCTGGATCAACGCCCAGGCGCTGTTCGCCTGGGGCCCGGAGCGCGGCGCAGGCGGGCTCCTCTCCCCCAGGTTCCTCGCCGGCGTGGCGGTGTGGATCACCGGCTGGCTGGTCAACCTCCGCGCCGACGAGGTGCTGCGAAACCTCCGGCGCGAAGGGGAGGGCGGCTATCGCATCCCGCAGGGCGGGCTGTATCGCTTCATCTCCTGCCCCAACTACTTCGGCGAGATCCTGGAGTGGTGCGGGTTCGCGCTGGCGGCGTTCACCCTCCCGGCGCTCTCGTTCGCGGTCTGGACGATCGCCAACCTCCTCCCGCGCGCGCTGTCACACCACCGCTGGTATCGCGCCCGGTTCCCCGACTACCCGCCCGACCGCCGCGCCGTCATTCCGCTGGTGTTGTGAAGCGGCCAAGGCGCCCCGAGCCAAGGCCCAGCGACGCCCGCAGGCAGCTCTCCGGCGTGGCCACCACCCATCCGCTGACGGAGAAGACGTGCTCCGCCTCCAGCCGGGCGGTGAACTGCACGAACCGCCGCCCATCGCTCAGTGTCTCCAGCCGTTCGATGGTGATCCATCCCGGCTGATTCAGCCGGAGCCGGGGCGCCTCGTCACGCACGTACCAGACCTGGGCCCTGGTACTGCCGTCCACGGCCTGTCGCGCGCCGACCTTCGCTTCCTTCACCTCCACCATCAATTCCTGGCACATCGACACCCGATCAATGACGGTGCCTGCTCCGCCCCTGATCTCGCGAACCGGGCACCCGGTCCGCCCCTCGGCGAGGCCGAACTGGACTGCGTCGTCCCTGGACAGCTCCGCGCACATCGACGGCCGGCCCACCCCCTGGAGCACGGGTGCTCCGTCGAGGCTGGCATTGATCTCCGCGCTCGTGCCGGCAGGCAACTCGGGAAGCGGATGTGCCGCCGCACAGGCCGTCAGCACGATCAGCGGTGGCACCAGGGATATCCGGCGCATTGGCGTCTCCAGCCCAAAGCCTACCAGTCGGCGAAGCCCGGCCGGCCGTTCTCGAACGGCACGAGCGGGACGGCGCCAGAGGGCTCATCGGTTCAGGCGCGCTGCTCCGAACGGCGGCGTGCCTCGGCGGCTCGGCGCTCGAGGAAGCGCTGCTCCGGGGCGGAGGCCGCCAGGGCGAGGGCGCGCTCGTACTCGGCGGCGGCGGACCGGAAGCGGCCCTGCCGCCAGAGCAGGTCCGCCTTGGCGGCCGGGAGCGCGGCGTACGTCTTCAGGTCTCCCTTCCGGTCCAGCACCTCGATGAGCTGGAGACCGTGCTCGAGCGCGCCCGCCATGGCGATCGCCACCGCCCGGTTGAGCTCCACCACCGGCGTGGGTTGCACCCGCGCCAGGAGCGCGTAGAGGCCGGCGATCTGCGCCCAGTCCGTGTCGGCGGCGGTGGCGGCGCGCGCGTGCACGGCGGCGATGGCGGCCTGCAACTCGTAGGCGCCGGGCGGGCCGCCGGAGAGCGCCTCCTCCACGAGCTTGAGGCCCTCGTCGATCTGCATCCGGTTCCAGGCCGAGCGGTCCTGCTCCTCGAGGAGGACGGGTTCGCCGCCTTCGCCCACGCGCGCCGTCCGCCGGGAGTCGTGGAGCAGCATCAGCGCCAGCAGGCCCTGCACGTCGTTGCGGCGCGGCATCAGCTCCGCCATGGTGCGCCCGAGGCGGAGCGCCTGGTCGCACAGGTCCTGCCGGACGCGCGCCTCGCCGGAGCTGGCGGCGTACCCCTCGTTGAAGACCAGGTAGATGACCGCCAGCACCGCCTCCACCCGGTCCGGGAGCAGCGATTCGGCGGGGACGCGGTAGGGGATGCCCGCGGTCTGGATCTTCTGCTTCGCGCGCACCAGGCGCTGCGCCATGGTGGGCACCGGCACCAGGAAGGCGCGGGCGATCTCCTCGGTGGTCAGGCCGCAGAGGGTGCGGAGGCTGAGCGCCACCCGAGCCTCCATCGCCAGCGCCGGGTGGCAGCAGGTGAAGAGGAGCTTGAGGCGCTCGTCGGGGAAGCGCCGCTCCGCCTCGTCGTCGGAGAGCCCGGCGGGGTCATCCAGGGTCCTGGCCATGGCTTCCAGCTCGGCTCGCTTGCCTTCGAAGTTGGCGCGGCGGCGGACGCGGTCCAGCGCCTTGTGGCGCGCGGTCCGGATCAGCCAGGCGCGCGGGTGGGGCGGCCAGCCCGAGGACGGCCACTGGGTGAGCGCCGCCTCGAAGGCCTCCTGGACGGACTCCTCCGCGGCCTGCAGGCCCCCCACCATGGACACCAGGCCGGCCACCAGCCGCGAGAACTCCGCCCGGTACAGCGCGGTGAAGGCGTCCATGGGGGGCCGGCGTCAGTGGCTGAGCTGGACCGGCCGGACCTCGATGGAGCCGTCCCGGGCATTGGGGATGCGGGCGGCGATGGCCATCGCCTCGTCGAGGTCCGTTGCCTCCACCACGTAGTAGCCGGTGAGCTGCTCCTTCGTCTCGGCGAAGGGTCCGTCGGTGGCCATCACCGAGCCCGAGCGCACGCGGACCGTGGTGGTCATGGCCGGTGGGTGGAGGAACTGGCCGCCGCGCAGCACGCCCTCCGACTCGAGGGTCTTGGTCAGCGCCATGTACTCGGCGAAGACCGCCGCGCGCTCGGTCTCGCTGCACGCGGCGGCCTCCGCTTCATTCCGGTAGATGAGCAGGAGGTACTGCATGGGCTCAGTTCACTTCGCCGGGGCCTGCGGAGGCAACGGCTTCCCGGCCTCATCGGTGGGGGTGAAGCTGAAGCGACCCTTCTCGGAGATGTACACGTAGCAGTCGGCCTCGGGGCTGCACTGGGTGCGGTGCACCACCGTGGGCTGCATGTAGTAGGAGCCGGTGGTGAGGGGCTTGGCCGCCTCGCTCCCGGGGCTGGTCTCGATGATGGTCCCCGAGAGGACGACGCCGGTGTAGTCCGACTCGTGGACGTGCCAGCCCGAATCGAAGCCGGCCTTGAACTTGATGAAGAACTCGGTGGGGCCGGTCTTCGCGTCCTTGGCGCCGACGACGAACGACTCCACGGGACCGCCCGGGTAGAACTCCTCCCACTTCATCTCGGCGCTCGGCCGCTGGATCAGCTGGCGCACCGCGGCCTTGCCGGCCCAGGCATAGGAGCCGGCCAGCACGACGGTGAGGGCGGCGGCGGCGTACATCGACTTCTTGAGGGACACGTTCACGTTCGAAACCTCCAAGATGCGCCCGGAAAATCGGGCTGCGTCCATGAATCGAACGGGGGCCGGGAAAATCGACAGCGGCGTGATGCGGGCGGAGTTCCGCGGGGTTACGCGAGCGCGATCCAGACCACGCCGAGCGCGCCGGAGCTGACGGCGACCGCGCGCTGGAGCCGGGCGGCGCCGTGGAGGGAGAGGCGGCTGGCGCCGGTGGAGACGGCGAGGCCGAGGCCAGCCATGGAGAGGAAGACCCCGAGGCCGAAGGCGGGGAGGTAGACCCAGCCGGCGAGGTGGAGCGCGCCTCCGACCAGGAGCGGGGGGAGGGCGAGGGCGAGCGCGCGGGCGCCGCTGACGGCCATCAGCGCGCCGGCGAAGCCGCCGAGGCGGGAGGCCCGGTGATGGTGGTGCTCGTGGTCGTGCCCGTGCGGGGGGAGGTTGGGGTGGCCGTGCTGGAGGGTGCCGGGAAAGAGGAGGGCGGTGACGGCGAGGGCGACGAGGACGAAGCCGCCGAGGCGTTCGGCCCAGCGCTCGAAGACCTCGGAGAGGCCGACGCCGAGGGCCAGGCAGGCGCCGGCGAGCGCGCCGAGGACGAGGGTGTGGCCCCAAGCGAACGACAGCGCCACGCGAAGGGACTTGCGCCGGTCCCCGGTTGCGCCGAGGGTGGCGATGGCCGCGCAGTGGTCCGGCCCGAGGCCGTGGAGGAGCCCCTGACCCAGACCGACCAGCAGCGAGAGGAGCGCGGGGTACACGAGGGGGGGCAACGTACCTGCCACCGCGGGCGGGCGCAAACGCTGTTGGTGATCGCCGGGTTGCTCCTGGCCGGCGGGTGCAAATGCGGGTCGAGCGACGAGGGCGGGCCGGTGTACGCAAGGGCGAAGGAGCGGGCGGAGGCGCTGCTGTCGGTGGGCACGCCGCCGTCGGACCCGGCGTACGACGAGGTGCTGAAGGACCTGGCGTCGGTGGAGCCGGAGTCGCGCTACCACGCGCAGGCACAGGCCCTGCGGGAGAAGCTGCTCCGGGTCAGGTCGCTGGCACCCCGGCCGCTGGCGCAGGCGCCCTCCAGG
Organism: Myxococcaceae bacterium; assembly: GCA_036559665.1. Taxonomy (GTDB): domain Bacteria; phylum Myxococcota; class Myxococcia; order Myxococcales; family Myxococcaceae; genus DASRBA01. The sequence continues at coordinate 8,598 of DATBSS010000144.1, read as the reverse complement.
GAGGAGGACCCGGTGCTGGCGAAGAAGCAGGCGGAGTGCGTCGCGCTGGCGGAGGCGCTCGGGCGCGCGGACGCGGGGGCGCGGGAGGGGATCGGCCAGAAGCTGCGCGAGTGCCGGGAGGCGGTCGACCGGTACCGCGAGCAGCAGCACGAGTCTCAGACGCCGTGAAGCCGGATGCGCTTGTCGTCGAAGACGGCCACGACCTCCAGATCTCCTCCGAGTGCCTTGATGTAGCGGCGGAGTGTGGAGAGTCGATGGTCTTCGCGGTTCTCGATCTTGGAGAGCTCTCCCTGGGCCATCGCCGCTTCGACGGAGACCTGGGTCTGGGTCTTGCCGAGCATCTTCCGGAGCTCCTTCAGGCTCAGCTCCAGCGCGTCGCGGCGGGCACGCGCTTCGATCTCACGGACCTTCTGTAGTGGCAGCTTCCGCCGCTTCACGTCTTGCCAGCGATGGGTCTTCATCCTCGTCCTCCGTCATCTTTCTTCTTGCCAGCAGGCCCCGGGTGCAAGCCCGCGCGCTGTTCCTCCAGGTGCTGATGCCAGATGGCCGACGCGCGCGGGATCATCACCTTGTAGAAGCGCCCATCACCGGTCTTGTCGCCTCCGATCAGCAGCACGGCCTGCCGGAGCGGGTCGAACGCGTAGAAGACGCGCAGTGGCCGGCCGCCGGATTGGCACCGGAGCTCGCGGAGAGCGAAGCCCGCGCTCTTGATGGCGCTCGAGTGGGGGTGATCCAGGGCGACACCGAGCTCGGCGAGCAGATCGACGCTGTAGTTCACGGCTTCTGCGTCGCGATCGTCGAGTGAGTCGTACCAGGCCACGAACTCGTCAGACGCGATGATCTCGATAGAGGCCATTCAAGACCCCCAGTATAGGTCTTGAGGAATATAGCTACAACGGAATATCAGGCCGGGCGCCAGCGCTCCGTCGGGTCGCCGCCCTGGACGCCGGCGGTGAGGCCGCGGGCGAGCGCCTGGTGCTCGGGGCTGCCCAACTCGGAGAGGCGATTTCCGGGAGGGTGGGCGAAGCGGCGCTCCAGCACGTCGAGGCGCGCGTTGGCCTCGTCGATCCGCGAGCGCGGGATGCGCCCGTCCTCCACCGCCTTGACGATGGATTCGATCGCCTCACGCTGGCGTTCGGCCTTGTGGCAGACGAGGAAGAGGTCCACGCCCGCCTGCGTCCCCCGGACCGCCGCGTTGCCGATGCCGTAGTGGTCGGCGATGGCCTTCATCTCCAGGTCGTCGCTCACCAGCACCCCGGAGAAACCCAACTCCTCTCGGAGGAGTCGGAGCACCTTCGCGCTCATGGTTGCGGGGACCTCCGGGTCGAGCGCCTCGAAGATGACGTGCGCGGTCATCACCGCCGCCAGCCCGGCCTTCGCGTAGGCGCCGAACGGCACCAATTCCACCGCCCGAAGCCGGTCCATCCCGTGCGGCAGCTTCGGCAGATCCAGGTGCGAGTCCTCCATCGTGTCACCGTGCCCCGGGAAGTGCTTGGCGCAGGAGATGATGCCGCCCGCCTCCAGCCCGCGCGCGAGCGCGACCCCCATCCGGGCGACCAGTTCCGGTGTCCGCCCGAACGAGCGGTCACCGATGACCGGGTTCTTCGGGTTGGTGTCCACGTCCACCACCGGCGCGAAGTCCCAGTCGAAGCCCATGGCGGAGACCTCGTACGCCAGGAGCCGCCCGGTCCGCTCCGCCAGCGCCTCGTCTCCTGAGGCGCCGATCTCCCGCATCGGCGGGATGGCGGTGAACGGCCCGCTGCGCAGCCGTGCCACTCGTCCCCCCTCCTGGTCCACCGCGAGCAGGAACGGCCTCCCGGCGATCCCCTTGACCTGGCGGCAGAGCTCCGCCGTCTGCTCCGGCGTGCTCACGTTGCGCTTGAAGAGGATCGCGCCGAAGACTCCGTCTGCGATCAGCTCCCTCGCTTCGGGCGGCACCGCGGCCGCTCCGTCGAAGCCGATCATCACCATCCGCGCGACCCGCCGGTACAGCTCATTCGTGGAAGTCATCGGAGCCTTACCTGGGGAGCTCTGGGAACAGCGTCTTCACTTCGAATTCGAGCCCAAGGACCGGTGAGCGGTAACGGTTGTCCTCAGTCAGCGGATCTGCCGGGCCGTAACGGCCACTGGCGAGCGCGAAAGCGATGAGCGTCCTCGCTCGGGGATCCACCAGCCAGTACTCCCGAACTCCGTTCCGCTCGTAGATCCCCTTTTTCTCGCCTCGGTCGCGGCCTGCATTCGAGCCAGACAGTACCTCCGCCACGAGATCGGGTACGACCTGGAGGAACTCTCCAGCCTTGGGCGTCAGGGCTCGGAGTCGCTCGTTGGAGACGAAACTGTGATCGGGCTCGACGACGTCGCCGGAGGGGAGGTGAAAGCCCTGGCTCGAGTCGAATACGAGGCCGAGGTTATTCCTCCGCACCCGGTCGTTGAGAAGCCACTGGATCGTGCTTCCCACCGCGCCGTGGGGCCACCCCGCAGGGGGATTCATCACCACCCTCCCATTGAGTAGCTCGTACCCATTCACGTCACCCGCGCGCTCGCGCTCCTCCACGAACCCCCGGAACTCCTCCGGGGTGACGTAGCGAACGGACTCGAACCCAAGCGGCTCCATCACTCTCACTATACTCACGGGCTGACATCGGGAGCAGTCGCGAGGTCTGGATGCGAAGGACCACCATCTTGGTCTTCACCGCCCTGCTGCTGGCCGGCGCGGCTTGGTGGTGGAGGTCCCATGGCGCTCCCGCCGGGGCGCCGGCCCGCTCCGAACCAGAAGCGGACGAGCAGGCGCGCGCCCGCCTCGATCGGCTTCGAGCCCAGCTCGCGGCGGCATCCAGCGCGCCGCTGCCGTCGCCACGGGGAGACCTGGAGATCAGCGGCCGGGTCCTCGGCCGGAGCGGCCCCGTCGCGGGCGCCATGGTGACCGCGACCGCGCCCGACCCGGACGAAGCGCTACCCGACCTCCCCTGCGACCCGCGTTCGTCCTCCAGTGAAAAGCTCCTGGACCTCCACTGCAAGGAGGCCGCTCGGCTCGCGTCGCTCGTCGCGGAGCGCCGCGGCGACGCGCAACCCATGGCCCGCGCCACCACCGACGCCGACGGGCGCTTCACGTTGCGAGGGCTGATGGCCGGCACCTATGCGCTCTGGGCGGAGGCCGCGGAGGGCGCGGGGCTGAACAAGGGCGTGGCCGCAGGCGGCAGCGGCGACGTCCTCCTCGGCGAGGGGATGCGGATCCGCGGCAAGGTCGTCGACGGCCAGGGACGGCCGGTCGAGGCGGCCGTCGTGACGGCCATCTTCCCGGACCCGTCCCGGTTCTTCGACACCCTGAGCGCGGCCGACGGCTCGTTCGTCCTGGTCCACCTCCCCAGGTCCCGGTACGTCGTGATCGCCCAGTCGGGGACGCTCCTTCCCGACCGCGCGAGACAGCAGGAGGGCGTGGATGAATCGCTCCGGCTGACGCTGCATGCACCGCGGTGGTTGCGAGGTCGGGTCCTGAAGGACGGAGCTCCGGTGCCTTCGGCCTCGGTGACGCTGTTCCGCGGCCAGCACAAGCTGACCACCGTCACCGACCAGGCCGGCGCGTTCGAGCTTGGCCCGCTCGAGGCCGGCGAGGGCCTCCTCACCGCGACGCAGGGCAACCTCCGGGCGGAGACGCAGGTACTCATCCCGGAGCGGGTCGATCCTCCCGGCGTCGTGCTCCACCTGGAGCCGGGGGGCCGGCTGGAGTGCTCCATGCGCAGCGCTGCCGGAGGGCCCATCCCGGGCGCCAAGGTCTCCCTGTATGGCGAGGGCGAGGGGAGCCGGGAAGTCCCGGTGGCCGCCGACGGGAGCTGCCGCATGGAGGGGCTCCGGTCCGGCGGATACAACCTCCACGCGACCGCGAAGGGGTTCCGGAACCCGGACGTTTCGCTCGTGCACATCCACTCCGGAGAGACCGCGAAGGTGCAGTTGGTGCTCGAACCGGTCGAGTCTTTCGAGGGAACGGTGCTCGATCCGGACGGCAGGCCGCTGGCTGGAGCGACCGTCTGTACCCTTCACCCGTACAGCGACGGCGAGCCAACCGGTGACGACGGGCGCTTCTCCCTGGAGAAACCGCAGGACGGGCCCGTCACCCTGAAAGCCAGCCACGACGACTACGCCACCACCGTCATATCCGTGACGCTCCCCGCGCCTCAGCTCGTCGTGCGGTTGGCGCGAGGCTTCGACCTGGACGGCGTGGTGCTGGATGCCGCCGGTGCACCCGTGCAGGGAGCCTTGGTGGAGGCATGCGACGGTCGCTTCGACTCGCCGAACCTGGAGCTCCTGGGGTGCGACGACATGCGCTCCAGCACGACGGACGCGGCCGGCGCTTTTCACCTCCGCGCCTTGTCGAAGGGGCCGCTCACCCTGCTCGCCATCCGGGACCGGGGGGGACTTCCCGGCCAGCAGGTCCTGAAGGTGCTGGAGCGCGCGACCGCGGACCGGGTGACGCTCCAGTTCTCGCCCGCCGGGCGCATCGCCGGCATCGCGGTGGACGAGCTGGGCCATCCGCTCCAGGGCGTGCAGGTGATGATGCGCGCGGCCCAGCCCGGAGACGACGTCCGCCCGAACATGGGAATGGTCGACTCGGACGAGGCGGGGGCATTCGAGTGCCCCTCGCTCGACGTGGGGGAGTACGAGATCTCCGGGTCGCTGGCCGGGTACCAAGGCGCCGAGACGCGCGCGCACACCGGCGCCGAGGCGGTGAAGCTGGTCCTTCGCCCGGAGCCCAAGGTCCGCGGGCGCGTGGTCACCTCGGATGGTGAGCCGGTGACGGTGTTCCGGGTGAACGAACGGCTCTTCGACGAGCCCAGCGGGCAATTCGCCGTCGACCGCAATGTCGAGGCCGAGATGTTCGTCAAGGTGGAGGCGGGGGACGAGCTCGCCACGACGATCCGGCGCGTCCCTCCCGGAGCGGGCGACCACGCGCTGGGAGACGTGGTCATGAACGCCGGGCGGCGCATCGTGGGCCACGTGCTCGACGCCGAGACGGGGCTGGGGATTCCCGGCGCGATGGTGGCTGCCGGCAAGGACCCTGGCCGCCGATTCTTCGATCCCGATCGGCAGAGCGGCCAGGTGGCGACGCGGCCGGATGGCTCGTTCGAGCTTCCGCACGTGGACGATGGCGCAGAGGTGCTGATCGCCTGGCGCGATGGGTACGAGCAGGCCCTGCTGCGGATGCGGGGCGAGACCGAGCTTCAGGTCCGCCTCATCCGGACGGGGCGCATCGTCGGAGAGGTGCAGTGGGGCGGCCGGCAGATCCTGGGCGTCGTCGCCGAGGGGGTCGGTAGGTCAGCCCGTGGCTCCGCCGCGGTGGACGCGTCCGGCCACTTCGTCATCGACGACCTCCCCGCAGGCCAGTACTCGGTGACGGCCTTCCCCCGGCCGGAGCGCGCGACGTTCTTTCCGGTGAAGGTCCAGGTGCCGCCCAGCGGAGAGGTGCACGTGATCATCTCGGCGCAAGCCGCCGGGAGCATGCTCCGGATCCGCGTGCACGGCGGCGGCCCGGAGGAGCTGCCGGTGGCGTTCCTCGTCCAGTCGCTGGAGCGGCTTCCGTCGAACCGCGAGGAACTGGTGGAGGCGTTGGGCAGCGCCGCCGAGGCCATGGAGGACCACGGCGAGCAGATCTTCCGGCAGGTCCCCGCCGGCGAATACGTCGCGATGGTCGCCCTGGTGAACCGGAAGTCGCCCGTGGTCCGCCTGGCCATGATGCCCGTCGTCCTCGGAGCGCAGGACCAGGCGATCGAGATCGCGGTGCCCACCGGGGCGCCGGTGATCGACATACGCGACCTCTAAGGCCGGGCCCGCTACTTCCTGAGCAGCACGCCCTCGAAGAAGAACGCCGCCACCGCCACCACGAACAGCCACGTCCACAGCGGCACCGACGGCCGCTCGCCCGCCCGCGCCGTGGCGCGCACCGTCTCTTCGCCGAAGTGGGCGGCCAGCGCGTCCGGGTCGATTCGCTGAAGGTTGCTCTCGGACGAGTCGAGCTGGGCGGCGAAGGAGAGCTGGGGGATGGGCTGCCCCTTGTCGTCCAGCGCCACGTACATCCCGGGCTCCGCCAGCGGGCCAGCGGTCAGCGACCCGTCGTCGTTCTTCCGCAGCTCCACCTCCGCCCCGCTCGGCGACTTCACCGCCTGGGGCCGCCGGTCGTCCGCCGGGCGCAGCGTGATGCTCTCCCCCACCTGCGTCCGCAGCTCCTCACGCTCCTCCAGCCCGCCGGTCAGGTACGAGAGGAACCGCTGGAGCAGCGGCAGGAACGACGTCCGGATGGCGAAGTCGCTCCAGTCCCGGTCCACCGTGGAGGTGAACAGCAGCACCCGCCCCTTCCCCCGCCGCGCGATGGCGATCGCCGGGGCGCCGTCCTCGTACGTGGCCAGCACCTGCGACGGCTCCTTGCCCTGCCGCCCCACGTCCGATTCCAGCAGCATGTACTTGTAGAAGCGCGAGCTCATCAGCCCCTCCCGCGCGCGTCCCGTGAACGGCGCCAGCACCGGGTGGTCCTGCTGCACCTCCAGGAGTCGCGCCGCCTTCCCCTCCCCCTCCGCTTCCTCCCGCGTCGCGGACGTCTTCACCAACCGCAGCGACCGCGGCAGCAGCTCCCCCAGCGCCTTGTTGTACGCGTCCGGGTCCACCCGGTCGCCCATGGACACGAACAGCCCGCCGCCCTTCTGCACGAACTCCAGGAGCCGCTTGGCGTCGTCCGCGGACGGGGCCGGCGCGTTCAAGAGCAGGATGACCTCGTAGTCCTCGAACCGCTCCCGGAACCCCGCCTCCACGTCCCGCACCGTCTGCTGCACCGGCGACCCGGGCGCGTCCAGTGCCGCTGACACGAAGAACGCCTCGTCCCGGTACCGCACCGAGGTGGGTTCTCCGTTGATCACCAGCGCCCGCAGCTCCTTGGGCACGGTGACCACGAACGGACGCCGGTCGTCCTCCTCCAGGCCGTCGTTCTGGAGCACCACCTCCCCGAACGCGGTGCCGCCCTGCTCGAAGCGGTAGGTGAGCGCCTTCTGCCCGGTGCCGTCCGCCGCGAGCTGGAGGAACCCCTTGGCCACCACCCGCCCGTCCACCTTCAGCGCCACCTCCACGTCCGTGGCCGCCTCGGGGCTGAAGTTCCGCACCGTGGAGGTGAACTGGAACGCCCGCGGCCCGGACTGCTGCGCCGGCTCGATGCGCAGGTCCACCACCGCCCGGTTGGGCAGCACCTTCCGCCCGTCCGCCGCGTCCCGCAACACCACCTCCGGCCTCACCAGCTCTCCCGTGGGGCTTTTGACCTGCGGAGGGGGCGCGTCCAACCGGAACGCGTTCGCCGTCATGTCCGAGACCACCACCAGCCGCTTGCCCGGGATGGGGCTCTCCTCCAGCGCGCGCGCCGCCAGCTCCAGGCAGCGGCTCACGTCCGCGCCCTGGTACCCCGGCTTCGCCTCGTCGATCATCGTCCGCAGCCGCCCGCGGTCGAAGACGGGCGCGGGCGGCGGCTCGGCGCGCGCGCCGCACAGGAGCACCGTGGCCGGTTCCTCCGGCAGGAGGTCCTTGAGGGCGTCGCGCGCCTCCTCGCGCCCGCGCTCGAACAGCGGGCTGCTCCCGTCCTTGAACCGCATCGACAGCGAGGTGTCGAGCACGATGGCGGTGGCTGCTGGCCCGTGCGCCGCCTGGGACGCCCCCGCCTCGCTCGCCAGCACCGGGCGCGCCAGCGCGATCGGCACCGCCAGCAAAATCATCGTCCGCAGGATGTAGAGGATCAGCCGGCGCAGCTTCAGCCGCGACGCGGTCCGCTTCTGGCTCCGCAGCACGAAGGAGATGGCGGCGAACGGGTGCGGCCGTGGCCGGCGCCGGTCGAACAGGTGGACCAGCAGCGGGATCGCCGCCGCCAGCGTGCCCCACAGCATGAGCGGGTGCAGGAACGTCACCGCCGCCGCTCCTCGCGCCGCGCCAAAAAGCGCAGCAGCACCGCGTCCAGGCTGTCGTCGGTGCGGACCAGCTCGTAGTCCACGTCCGCCTCCGCGCACGCCTTCCGCACCGAGGCCACGAACTGGCCCATCTCCTCCAGGTAGCTCTGTTTGATCTCCCGCGGGTTGACCTCGATCCGCCGCTCGTCCTCCATGGAGAGGAACAGCGTGGGGTCGTCGAACGGGAAGGTCAGCTCCGCCGGGTCCAGCACGTGGAAGATGGCCAGGTCGTTCTTCCGGGCGCGGAGTTGGAGCAGCCGCTTGAGCGCGTCCTGCCGGTCGTCGAACAGGTCGGAGAACACCGCGATCAGCGAGCGCCGCTGCACCTTCTCCGCCAGCCGGTCCGCCGCGGTGAACAGGTCCGTGCTCCCGCGCGCCTCCACCCGGTCCAGCGCGTCCAGCAAGGTGGAGAGGTGCCCGGCCGCCGCGCGCGCCGGCACTTCGGCCATGCCGTCGCCCGCCACCACCGCCAGCCCGGCCGCGTCCTGCTGGCGCACCAGGAGATATCCGAGCGCACCCGCCAGCGTCGTCGAGACCTGGAGCTTGGTCAGCGGCCCGGAGCCGTAGCCCATGGACGCGGAACCATCCAGCACCAGGATGCCCCGGAGGTTGGTCTCGTGCTCGAAGC
>DATBSS010000143.1:0-16947 GCA_036559665.1 Myxococcaceae bacterium | reverse complement strand
GGGCCAGGCTGTCCATCAGGCCGTCGAGCACGGAGAAGGTGGAGTCGATGGCCATGTTCACGGGCTTGTTGATGGCGTCGAACGCCTCGCGGGCCCCCTTCACCATGGCGTCGATCATCTCGCCGCCCTGGGTGAGGACGGAGTCGATCCGCTTTTGCACCTCGTCGATGAGGCGCTCCACGGCCTGGAAGCGGGCGGTGACCTGGCCCACTCCATCTGCCAGGGTGTGCTCGAGCGTGTCGAGCACGTGGGTGACCTGCTCCTGGCCGGTCTTCAGCGCGCCGCCCACCGTGGTCTCCACCGTGTGGACGAGCTCGCTGGCGGACCGGGTGGCGCCGTCCACCGTGGAGTGGAGCGGCTTCAGCCCCGCGCGGAGCTGGCCCACCCGCTGCCGGACCTCGTCCTTGGCGGAGTCGCCCGCCGACTGGATCTTGTCGTGGAGCTTCTGCAGGGCCTCGGAGGGCTCGGTGAGCACGGAGGAGAGCGCCGAGGTCAGCCGCGAGGCCTCCTCGCCGGCGGTCCCGCGGACCCGCTTGACCGGGTCGAGCACCGTGTCGGTCGCCGAGGCCAGCCGCGAGGTCGCCCCCTGGATCTCCTGGTCCGCCCCGTCCCGGACCCGCTGGAGCTCCGCCTTCACCTGCTCCTGGCGGGCCTCGAGCTCGGCGGTGGCCTTCTTCACCTGCTCCTCCGCCTGGGCCCGGAGCCGCTTCCGCTCCTCGTCCAGCTGCTGGACCTTCGCCTCCAGCTCCTGCCGCTTCTGCTCCACCTGGGCATGGAGCCGCTTTCGTTCCTCTTCCAGCCGCCGGCGCTCCCCGGGGGCGTCCACCTGCTGGAGCTGGGCGTCGATCTCCCGCTCGCGGGATTCGATCTGATCGATGGCCTGCTGGACCTGCTGCTCCACCTGGTCGCGGCGCTGCTGGATCTGGTCGTCGATCTGCTGGAGCTGGGCCTCCAGCTGCGCCTTCAGGGCGTCCGTCTTCTCCTTCAGCTTGGCCTCGACCCCGGCCCGCAGCGCCTCGCACCGCGCCCCGGCGTCCTTCCCCAGCGACTCCAGCTCACCGGTGAAGGACTGCTGCTTCGCCTTCACTTGACCCTCCAGGGCCTCGCAGCGGGAGGTGATCGCCGGGACGATGGACTCCACGGAGGTCCGCACCGGGGCCGCGGAGGTCTCGATCTTCTGCCTGAGCGCCAGCACCTGCTCCGCCGCCTGGTCGAACCTGGCCCACAGGGCGTGCACGTCAGGGCTCCAGCTTCGCCAGCTCGGCGTCCAGCGAGTCGATGGTCCCGGCGAGTGCCTGGATCGTCCCGATCTCGGAGCCCAGGCCCGCCAGGGCCGCCTCCACCTTGCCGGCCAGGGCGTTCACCTCGGTCCGGACCGGTTGCAGGCGGCCGGTCACCCCCGAGCTGAAGGACTCCAGCTCCCCGCGAAGCTCCGCCACTTTCGCACGCAGTTTCTCCATGGTCCCGTCTCCGTGTCTCGCCTCCGGGTCAGCGCAACTTCTGGAAGGCGGCCTTGACTTCCTCTCCTGCCGACGTGACGGCGTTCACTCCCTTGGCAAGCCGCGCGGCCGCCCCCTTGAGCGCGCCCTTGGCCGAGGTGACCTCGGCGCCCAGCTCCCCCCTGGCCTTCCCCAGCGCCCCGGTCATCTCTGCGGTGGCGCCCTTGATCGTTCCGGTCACCGCGGCCACCGCGCCCTGGGCGGCGGCGCCCGTCTGGGCGACGGCCCCCCCCACCGCCGTCGAGAGGTCGCTCTTGGCGGCCTCCACCTGGGGAGAGACGTCGTAGGTGGGAGTCAGCGCCATGCCGGCCTGGCTGTCCTTCACCTCCAGGAAGAGGTTGCCTTCGCTCATGCGGACCAGCTGGGTGTCCCCTCCCGAGGTCCGGTGCAAGCGCCACACCGGCTTGTCGTCCTGGAAGTCGTGGGTGAGCGCGGTCTGGCTGGTCTTGTTCTTCCCCAGCAGGACCTGATCGCCCTGTCCGTCCTGGGCCGAGCGCACGCCGTCCTTCCAGTCGATGAAGCGGAGCAGCTCGGCGCGGTCGAAGTGGAGCGCGAGCAGCACCCGGGTGTTCTTGTAGGGAGGGAAGAAGAACTGTCCCGGGAAGTGGATGGGCTCGGCGGAGACGCTCACGGTCTGGTTCCACAGCGGGACCTTCATCCGGAAGTACGACAGGGAGGTCTGGCTGTCGTCGACGATGAGGTAGGTGCGGTCCGGGGGCTGCCCGCCGGGGCTCTCCACCAACCCCTCGACGTGGATGGGGTACCGGGGGGGGCGGTAGTGGGGCAAGGCCACCACGGGCTCCGAGGAGGGCTCGGCCAGCACCCGCAGGGACACCTGGTAGGGGGCGGAGGTGGTCTGCTGCTCGTCGTGCTGGCCCTCGCCCTCGGCGTGGGCCTCCAGGTCCAGTTTCAGCACCCGCTGGTCCTCGCCGAGCCCGGTCAACCCGGAAGGCCAGAGCGGGCCGTCCAGCCGGAGCAGCGCGCCGGGGAAGACGTCCATGGTGGGGAACCGCTTGAACGACACATCGATCTGCCGCTGCCGGGGCTGGAGCCGGGATTCCTCCAGCTTTTCCCGGGCCTCGACCTCGGAGGTGATGGGCGTGCGCAGCAGCACGTCGTGGGACACGCCCGCGGCGGCCTGGGGCTGGGCGAGCGCGGTGGTGGTGGGGCCGTTGGCCAGGGCGTTGAGCACGCGCGTGCCGTGGCGGATGAGCGGCGGCAGCTGCACGTTCACCTCGTGCACCCGCAGCGCGCCCAGGGGCGCCGCCTCCCCCGAGGAGGGTTTGCTCTCGGCCAGCAGGTACTGGTTCTTCGGGCTGTCGTAGCTCCACACGCCGCCGTGGGTGTCCACGTACCAGAGGACGAAGTCGTAGAAGCTGACCCCCGGGGTGTCCGCGCCCAGCGCCAGGCACAGCAGGGGCTGCTTCTGCTGGAGCGCGGGCCAGTCGCAGGAGAGCGAGAGGCTGGCCTTGTGCGCCTCCAGCACGTCCTCCATGGACGTGTTGGTGTACAGCTCGATGGGGCGGTGCTGCCGCCAGAGCACCTGGGCGGGATCGGCGAAGTCGACGGTGTAGCGCCTGAAGACGAGCCCGCCGCCGGCGCCGGTGCCGTGGGGATCCGCCAGGACCCGGCGGGTGCGGACCAGTCCCTGCACCACCAGCGGCGGGGGCGGCGACTCCAGCTCTGGATCCACCGCGGTCAGCGACAGCTTCACCTGGGCCAGGTCCGGTTTCTGGAAGGCGATGAAGAGCGGCGCATCCACCTTCTCCAGCGACGTCCAGAAGGTGACCTGCCCGGTGAAGCCGTGGCTCGCCAGGTGCGCCGAGACGTGCTTCACCTGGCCGCCAGGGATGGAGAAGGACTGGCCTCCCAGGGTGAGCGTCAGCTCGATCTGGAGCTCCTCCTGGAAGGTCATCGCGGTGCCTCGGGGCCATCATCGCGTCCCCCCGGTGATTCCGGAGCAGGCCGGATCTCAACTTTCGAGGGATATGGCGAGCTCGAGTTGCAGGGGCGTGCCCGCGAGCTCGGGCCGGAGCCAGGCGCGCACCTGGACGGCCCGCGCGCCGCCCGCGCCGGACATCATCTTCGCCTGGAGCCGGCAGCCTCCCTGCGGGCCGGAGGGGATGAAGACCTCGGCGGCCCGCGAGAACAGGGAGGTCACGGCCTCCGGTCCGGCGCCCGCGGGCAGCTTCCCGGCCAACTCCTGGATCAGCCGGACCAGCCGGCCGGTGAGCACCTGCGCGGGGAGGGGGGCCGAATCGCGGCCGCCGTACACGGTGGGGAGCGCCACCGCCTGGACCGCGTCCGAGTCCCACCAGCCGCTCACGCCGGCGATGCCCCGGGCGGCCAGCCGCTCCAACTCCCGCAAGGACAGGTGCGCCTGGGTCGCCACCGTTGAACCCTCTCGCGCCGGCCAGGCGCTGGGGGCGCGCGTGGGGCTCCCGGGCCCCACAGCACGGGCGAACGTGCCGGTGTCGCGGAGGCTGGCGGCCAGCAGGACGGCCACCGCGAGCACCGGGCTGGTGAAGCATTCGCGGCGAACGGCCCCCCGGTGCTCCACCATCGCCACCACCGGGTTGAGGGTGGCGCACAGCCAGCGCGAGGACTCGTGGCCGCGTAGCCGGGTCCATTCCTCCGTCGGGTTGGCCTCCGCCTGGTTGGCGAGGGAGGGCGGCAGCGCCACCACCGTGGGAAGGAAGGACTGCTCGCCCAGCACGGCCAGTTGCTGCAGCGTCTCCAGGTCATCGCACGGGTCGAGGATGAAGCAGGCGTCCGGCCGCTGGAGGGGATCCGAATCGAGGCACCGCGCGAGCGCGTCCAGGAGCTGGCGAGGGGCCACGTCGAGGATCTCGAGGTCGATGCCGGAGGATGGGGGGCAGTACTCCTGGAGCCAGTGCAGCCCGCGCCAGGCGGACTCCAGTCCCGCCACCGTGGGGTGCTGGAGGACGTCGCGCGCGGTGGCGAAGAGCGCCTCCTCCAGGACCGCGAGCGCCGCGCGGCGGGCGTCCGCGGGCGAACGCACGTCGCGGAGGGCTTCGGCCAGGGCGGCGGCCAGGCGTCCCGAGTCCTGGATCGACTTGAGTCCAGCCGCCTCGCCCGCGCCGTAGAGGCCCCCGCCGGAGAGGGCTTCGTAGACCGCGAGCAGGGCGCGGAGATCGGCGGAGGCGCCGGCGACCGCGTCGAGCGTGAAGTCGTGCAGCGCGCGGATGGAGACGGCACGAACGGCGTCCGCGCCACCGGAGCCGATGCGGTCCGGGACGGCGACCGACAGCCCGCGTGCGGCGCGCCCGAGCCGCTCGGCGAACGAGTCGGCGGTCCCCGGGAACCGCTCGCCCGAGGGCGAGGGCAGGAAGGCCCCGGCGACCAGCCAACGCACGCGCGCGTTCATCCCTGGGGAGGGGTCTCCCCCCCGATGCGGATCAGGAACTTGGTCTTCCGCCATAGCTCACCCATCTGGTTGGCCAGGGAGCGCGCCGCGGCTCCGGTCGAAGAGGCGGCGCGCGCGGGGGATCCGGCGGCCGAGAGCGCCCGTTGCCTGGCCAGGGCCCGCGGCGCTTCGCGTTCCGCCACGGAGGCGCGGGGATGCCGCAAGCCGGTATGGCGGACCGGGAGCGGCGGGACGCGCTCGTCGACCGCGCGGCCGTAGAGCCAGGCGCCGCACCTCCAGAGCAGGTCGTGGCGCACATTGAGCAGTGCCCAGAAGCGGTCGCGCATCTCGGTCGCCTGCACCAGGGCGGGGCCGCCCTCGGCCTTCGCCTCGCCAGGCTGCCCCAGCGCCGCCCGCAGCTTCTGGACGACGTGCTCCACCTCCTTCAAGTCGGTGGCGTTCACCGGGGAGCGGCCGTCGATCTGCTTGAAGTGCCGCTGGAACAGCGCGGTGAGGGCCTCGCACTCGTCCACCGCGTCGAGGTGGGCATGGAGCCGGACGTCCTCGACGTCCGCGACAGGAAGGAGGCTGGACTCGGCGAGCGCGTCGGCGGCCTTGCCCAGCTTGCGGCGAAGCTGTTGCGCTCGCTCGAACAGCGTCCCGAACGGGGCGGCCCGCACCTCCTTGTGCACCTGGAGCGCGGCGAAGGCCAGTCCCTGGGCGATCCGCGGGAGCGCCGAGAGCTCCTCGACGTTCACGCCGGGGAGCTTGTTCACCACGACCAGGGCGCTCCCCAGCACGTTCTCCACGCCGCGCGTCGCGTTCTCGTACGCGAGCACGATGTCGGCGCAGCACTCCTGGACGGCGTCCGCCGGGATGGCCCTGGCCGCGGCGGCGAACGCGTCATAGGACGCCTGCGAGCTGATGACCTCGAGCTCGGCGGCCTCCACGGACCGTGGGTCCGATGCTTCGATGGCCTCGCTCACGTTGTCCCCGGCCATGGATCCAAGGCGTACCGATCGCGATCCGCGTCCGCGCCGCGCCCAGGCGGGCCCAGCGCCTCCAGCGGGTCGACGGCGTCGCCATCCCGCCAGACCTCGAAGTGGAGGTGTGCGCCGGTGGCCCGGCCGGTGCTCCCCGCCAGCCCGATCACGTCGCCCCGCTTCACCGAGGCGCCGGGCGCCACTTGCAGGATGAAGAGGTGGCTGTAGCGGGTCGTCACCCCGCCGCCGTGGTCCATCTCCACGGAGTTCCCATGGCCGTTGCCGAACCGGGCGCGGACCACCACGCCGTCGCCGGCCGATCTGACCGGCTGAGCTGGCTCGGCGGCGAGGTCGATGCCCTGGTGCTGCTGGGGCTCGTGGGTCAGGGGATCCACGCGCCAGCCAAAGGGGCTCGTCACCTCCACCGGATCCACCGGCCAGAGGAAGCGGGAGGTCGCCGTCCGGGCGGCCGGGGTGGAGAGCTGGTCCAGGCGTTCCAGCAGGTCCTCCACCAGCTCCGGCGGCAGTTCCCCGTAGGCGCGCGCATCTCGTTCCAGCTCCGCCTCCAGCGCCTGGCGCACGATGCCGTCCCGAGCGTCGGAAGCTGCGGCTCCAGCGCGCGCCAGGTATCCGTCAAGGTGGGCGAGGAATTCCCGCCAGTTGTCGACCTCCGCAGGCGGCACCGGGTCCGCGCGCGTTCGCTGCGCGCGATTGGCGTGGGCGCGGCGGATGAACGCCCGCAGCGCCGGGGTCAACTCTGGCGGCCACCAGGAGGCGCCGTCCAGAGGCATGGCCTCCAGCGGCGCCGGGGGGGGCAGTGGCTCATCCACGGAAGCCACCTGCTGGCGGGAGGGTGTGGCGCAGCCGGCCGCCAGCAGGAGCAGTGCTGTCGCGAGGTGACGGAAGTGCGTATTGGAGAAGTGAAAACGCATCAAGGGTCGAAAGTGAGGCTCCCTTGTCGCGGCAACTGCCTCAGGAATCCATACGCCCCAGGTTTACCATCCGGGGTCAGGACGGCCGGTGGCTCACGGCGCCGCCGGCAGGTCCAACTCCTTGCTGAGCCAGCGGAATCGCTCGTTGACGTCGTCGCTGGCGCCCATGCCGTGCTCGACCTCGTAGAAGCGCGCCAGCTTGGGTTTACCGGTGGCGTCGATCAGCGCCTGGGCCTTCTGGCGCGACACGTACTCGTCCTTGTTCGCGAACTGGAGCAGCACCGAGGCGGGCGCCAGCCGGCCGATCCACTTCACCGGGTCCAGCGGCTCCATCTGCTTGACGTACGCCGCCTTGTCCTTCGGCTGCGCCTTCCGGATCAAGTACCACTCGTGGAAGGTGGCCGTCCCCGCCATCAGCACCCAGGTCTTGGGCCGCGGGTCGGCGGCGCCCGCCAGCACGCCGTACATGGCGCCAAAGTCGTGGCCGACGAACGCCAGCCGCTTCGGGTCCACGCCCGGCTGCGCCAGCAGCACGTCCATCGCCTTGCGGATCTCCACCACCTGCTTCACCGACGCGTCCCAGTCCTCCTCGTACGTCTGCTTCGAGAACCAGTGCGGCGCCGACCAGATGGCGTCGATCAACAGCGACGTCACCCCGAAGCGGGCCAGGCCAATGGCCTCCTTCTGGAACTCGGTCCGGTTGGTGGTGGCGGGGTCCCCCAGCCAGTGCACGTACAGCACCGCCGGATGTGGCCCCGGCGTGCCGGGTTCGACCAGGGTGGCCGTCACCCGGTCCTTCGGCCCGCGCCCGGTGAAGGACACCGTCTTCAGGGTGGCGCTCCCCCGCTGGACCGTCGCGTCCACGGTGAGCCCGGCCGGGGCGGCGCGGTCGTACTCGAACCAGGTGGGGCGGGGGGCGTCCGCCGCGGCGGCGGGGGCGGCCAGGGCCGGGACAAGGCTCAGGAAGAGCCGGAGCGCGGAGGTGCGGATCATGCGGACACCGTACCCGAAGGAGGTGATCGAAGCGGTGCCCAAGCAGGCGGCGGGAGAGTACCCTCCGGCGCCATGAACCGGATTCGCAAGGTCGCCGTCCTGGGCGCGGGGGTGATGGGCAGCGGCATCGCCGCGCACGTCGCCAACGCCGGGCTACCCGTCCTCCTGATGGACATCGTGCCGCCCAAGGCCGGGCCGGGGGAGGACACCTCGTCGCGCGCCTTCCGCAACAAATTCGCCCTGGGCGCGCTGGCGGCGATGAAGAAGCACAAGCCGGCCCCGCTGTTCACCCCCGCCGCCGCCGACCTGATCGAGCCCGGCAACTTCGAGGACGACCTCCCGCGCCTGCTGGAGTGCGACTGGGTGGTGGAGGCGGTGAAGGAGGACCTGGGGGTGAAGCAGTCCCTGTTCTCGCGCGTGGAGCCCTTCCTCAAGGCGCGCGCCCTGATCAGCTCCAACACCTCCGGCCTCTCCGTCCGCGGGATGGTGGAGGGGCGCGGCACGACGTTCCGCCGCTCCTTCCTGGTCACCCACTTCTTCAACCCGCCCCGCTACATGAAGCTGGTGGAGCTGGTGAAGGGGCCGGAGACCACCCAGGAAGCGCTGGCGGAGATGACCCACTTCGTCGAGGCGGTGCTCGGCAAGGGGGTGGTCAACGGCAAGGACACCACCAACTTCATCGCCAACCGCGTCGGCACGTACGCGATGATGAAGATCTTCGCCGAGATGCAGAAGGCGGAGATGACGGTGGAGGAGGTCGACAAGATCTTCGGCACCGCCATGGGGCGCCCCCGGTCCGCCGTCTTCCGGACCGCGGACGTGGTGGGCCTGGACACGTTCCTCCACGTGGCGCGCAACTGCTACGACACGCTCGCGCAGGACGAGGAGCGGGAGACGTTCAAGCCGCCCGCCTTCCTGGAGGAGATGGTCAAGCGCGGGATGCTGGGCGACAAGACTGGCGGCGGCTTCTACAAGAAGGTCAAGGGCGAGGCCGGTGAGAAGGAGGTGCTGGCGCTGGACCTCAAGACGCTGGAGTACCGGCCGCAGCAGAAGGTCCGCTACGAGTCGCTGGCCGCCGCCAAGGAGGAGGAGGAGGCCTCGGAGCGGATCGCCGTGATGATGACCGGCTCCGACAAGGCCGCCAGGCTGGCGGAGCGCGCCACGCTGGACGCGCTGGCCTATGCCTCGCGACGCATCCCGGAGATCGCCAACGACTACGTGAGCATCGACCGCGCGGTGCGCTGGGGGTTCGCCTGGGAGATGGGCCCCTTCGAGACCTGGGACGCCTACGGCGTGCGGCGCGGCGTGGAGCGGATGCACGATCTGGGGCTGAAGCCCGCGCAGTGGGTGGAGGACATGCTGGCCTCCGGGCGGGACCGCTTCTACGGCGTGGACCGCACCGCGGACACCTTCTGGGAGATCAAGGCCCAGGCGCAGTGGCCGGTGCCGGACCACCCCAAGCGCGTCCGGGTGGAGGAGCTGATGCGCGGGGAGCGGAAGGTGCTGGGCAACGACAGCGCCACCGCCTGGGACATGGGCGACGGGGTGATGCTCCTGGAGCTCCACTCCAAGATGAACTCCATCGACGCGGACGTGGTCTCCATCATGTACAAGGCGGTGGAGCGCGCCGAGTCGGACTTCCGCGGCCTGGTCATCGGCAACGACGGCGAGAGCTTCTCCGTGGGCGCGAATCTCATGGCGTTGCTGATGGCCATCAAGAGCGAGGATCTGGAAGGCGTCCGGCGGATGGCGCGCGACTTCCAGCAGGCCAACCAGCGGATGCGCTACAGCCGGGTCCCGGTGGTGGCCGCGCCGTTCGGGATGACCCTGGGCGGCGGCGCCGAGCTGGCCATGGGCGCCAACGCCATCCAGGCCTCCTCCGAGCTGTACATGGGCCTGGTGGAGGTGGGGGTGGGCCTCATCCCCGGCGGCGGCGGGACGATGCAGCTGCTCCGCAACCTCTACGGGCCCTTCGCCGCCGACCGCGACTTCGACCCGCTGCCCTTCCTCAAGAAGGTGTTCCTCTCCGTCGGCACCGGGAAGGTGTCCACCTCGGCGGAGGAGGCGGTGGAGATGGGGTTCCTGGCCCGGTCGGACGGGATCTCCATGTCGCGGGACCTCCTGATCGCGGACGCGCGGGCCCGCTGCATCGGCATCGCGGAGGGCGGGTTCCGGCCGCCGCGGCCCACCCACTTCCGGCTGCCGGGCCGGAGCGGGCGCGCCACCGTGGACATGATGCTCTACGACATGCAGCTCAACCACCAGATCAGCGAGCACGACCGGAAGATCGGCCAGCACCTGGCCACCGTGCTCACCGGCGGGGACACCTCGCCCGGCGCGCTGGTGACCGAGGACCGCCTGCTGGAGCTGGAGGTGGAGGCGTTCCTCTCCCTCTGCGGCGAGGAGAAGACCCAGGAGCGCATGCTCCACATGCTCAACACCGGCAAGCCGCTGCGGAACTAGGCGCGCGGGATTAGGAGAAGGCCATGGCGATCAGAGTTCCAGTGGTGAGCACCGCGCGGACGCCGTTCACCCGCGCGTCGAAGGGCGAGCTGAAGGACACCCGGCCGGACACGCTGGCGGCCCTGGCGATCAAGGAGGCGCTGGCCCGCGCCAAGGGGCTGGAGCCGTCCGCGGTGGAGGACGTGGTGCTGGGCTGCGCCATGCCGGAGGCCGAACAGGGGATGAACGTGGCCCGGCTGGCGGCGCTGCTGGCCGGCATCCCGGACACCGTCCCGGCCATGACCATCAACCGCTTCTGCTCCTCGGGAGTGCAGTCCATCGCCACCGTGGCGCAATCCATCGCCGCCGGGTCCATCGAGGTCGGGATCGCCGGCGGGACCGAGTCGATGACCCTGATCCCCATGGGCGGGAACAAGGTCTCCGCCAACCCGGAGCTGATGGAGCGGCACCCGGAGATCTACACCTCCATGGGCGCCACCGCGGAGCTGGTGGCCAAGCGGTTCGAGATCCCCCGCGCGGCGCAGGACGAATTCGCCCTGCAGAGCCAGAAGCGCGCCGCCGCGGCGAGGGAGGCCGGGAAGCTGAAGGACGAGGTGTTCCCGGTCACCACGCGCGTCCACGCCGACGACGGGCGGCCGTCCGACGTCACCGTCACCTTCGACACCATCATGCGCCCGGACACCACCGCGGAGGGCCTGGCCAAGCTCAAGCCGGCGTTCGACCCGCAGGGCTCGGTGACCGCCGGCAACGCCTCGCCGCTCACCGACGGGGCGGCGGCCGCGGTGCTGATGAGCGAGGCGAAGGCGAAGTCCCTGGGCCTTTCGCCGCTGGGTTACTTCATGGACCTCCAGGTGGCCGGCGTGCCTCCGGAGATCATGGGCATCGGCCCGGTGCCGGCGGTGCGCAAGCTGCTGGCGAAGAACGGGCTGAAGGTCCAGGACATCGACCTCTTCGAGCTCAACGAGGCCTTCGCCTCCCAGTCGCTCTACTGCATCCGCGAGCTGGGGCTGGATCGCGAGAAGGTGAACGTGAACGGCGGGGCCATCGCCCTGGGCCACCCGCTGGGCGTGAGCGGCACCCGCATGACCGGCGCGCTGCTGCGCGAGCTGAAGCGGCGCGGCGGCCGGCTGGGCGTGGTCACCATGTGCATCGGCGGCGGGATGGGTGCCGCCGCGCTCTTCTCGGCGAGCTGACCCCCCATCGTTTCCAGGATGGAAGGGTTACCTCCACCTCCATCGGAATGAATGGAATCGGCCCTCGTCCGTCGAAGACCGGCATGAGGACCTTGGGAGGAGAAGCGATGAGGACCTGGGCACGCTGGTTCACCGGAGCCGCCGCCGCCGCGTCGCTGGCGGGCGCGCCGGCCTTCGCACAGGGATACGACAGCTATCCGGGGGCGCCGCCGCCGGGCCAGGGCATGTACGCGCCGCAGCCGCAGGCCTACCAGGACCCGTACCAGGACCAGTATCAGTACGACGGCGACCGGGACGACGACGGCTGGGACGACCAGCAGGACGAGATGAACTTCCGGGGCTCGCTGTCGCCCTACGGCGAGTGGATCTCCGTGCCGGGCGTGGGCCTGGTGTGGCGCCCGTTCGAGCGCATGGTCGGCGCCGACTTCCAGCCCTACGCCACGGCGGGCCACTGGGTCTACACGGACTACGGCTGGTCCTGGCAGAGCGACTACCCGTGGGGCTGGGCCCCGTTCCACTACGGGCGCTGGGTGTACCGCCCGCGCTGGGGCTGGATGTGGCGTCCGGGCCGGACGTGGGGTCCCGCGTGGGTCGAATGGCGCGAGGGGAGCGGGTACCTGGGCTGGTCGCCGATGTCCCCCGTGGGCGTCACAGTGATCGAGCCCGTCAACCGTTCGAGCTGGTGCTTCGTGGAGACCTCCAACTTCGTCTCCCTCCGGCTGCCGTCCGTCATGCTGGCGCCCGAGCGTGCGCGCATCACCTTCGGCACCACCTCGCCCATCCGCGGCCGGCGGTCCTACGACCGGGGGACGTTCTGGCAGGGGCCATCGGTCGCGCACGTGGCCACCGCGGTCGGCCGCCACATCCGCCCCGTGGACCAGGTCTTCTCGCCCCATGACCGGTTCCGCGGGCGGTACCCGGATCGCGGTGGGGCGGCGCCGGTCCCTGCACCGCCTCCGCGCGCCGGCGGGTACGCGCCGCCGCCGGGCGTGGGCAGGGGCCACTCCCAGCCGCCGCCTTCTCCGCCGCCCTCCCACCACTTCGAGCGCGCCCCGGAACCGCGCCCGGTCTTCGTCGCGCCGCCTTCTCCGCCGCCCAGCCGCGGGAACGAATGGCGCGAGCGCCAGGAGGAGCGCCGCGAGGAACGGCGTGAACAGCGCGAGGAGCGCCGGGAAGATCGGCGCGAGGACCGCGGCAACGGCAACGGCAACGGCAACAACAACAACGGTCACCACAGCGGTGGCGACCGCCGCCACGAGCGCTGAGCTTTCCGTTGGAAGTTGCGGCCGGAGGCCGCGTTGCAGTGGCTCTCCGGGGTTCGGGGCTTGAGCCGCACGGATTACGGCCGGAGGCCGCGCATCAACCTCCGCAACTCGTCTACTGCGCGGTGCCTCCACCCGGGGGCGCCGCGGCCTGCCCGAGCAGCCGGCGAGCCCTCTCGATGGACGCGTTGAAGGTGAGCTTCTGCTCTCCGAAATGCTGGGCGATCTCGTCCGGTTGCCACTTCTGCCCGGCCGCGTAGAGGCGCTTGAGCTCCGCGCCCGCCGTCGGGTTCCCGAACCAGTCGCCGTTGGCGCCGCCGTACTTCCTCCGGAGCGCCTCCTGCACCAGGTCCGCCAACGCGAAGGCGCGCGCGTAATCCGCCGCGTAGAAGGTGTCGTCCACGTCGGTCCGGAAGCGCTGCGCGTCCTCGGCGCCCATGGGGAAGCCGTACGCCTTGCCGAACACGTCCTGGTACACCGCCATCGGATCGCCGGTGGGCTTGGTGTAGACGCCGGCCCAGATGGACGGGTCACCGCCGTGCAGCACGGCCTCGTAGATGATCTTCGCGTAGCTGTAGCGGCGCAGGAAGTAGAAGTCGCTGTACACGCCCATCCGCGACAGCTCCGCGATCTCCCCGTCACTCATGGTGGGGACCTTCGTCTTGTGCTGGGCGTTGTACTGGACCACGAACTCCCGGTACCGGCGCAGCCAGTTGGGGTCTCCCCATGACTTGCCGAAGACCTCCGCCCAGCTCTCGGTGAGCGCGTTGGGGCCCAGGTACTTCAGCTCCCAGCGGGTGGTGGTGCTGTTGGCGAAGTGCAGCGCGTGGCCGCCCTCGTGGAAGAAGGTGACGAAGTCCTGCAGCCCGTCGGACGGCTTCACCGAGACCCGGATGTCGTCCGGGACGTGGACGGAGAAGCAGGCCGCGCGCGGCTCTTTGAGCGGGTTGGGCGCGTCGTCGATGGTGATGGTCGTCCCCGCAGCCGTCTTGAGGTCCAGCCCCAGCCCCTTGAGGAAGAACTCGAAGGCGGGCCGCATCAGGTCCTTGGGGAAGAAGCGCTCGAAGCGGGGCGCGTTGCGCATCCGGACGATGTCCGCGCGGTGGAGCTTCGACACCTCGAGGCCCAGCTCCTTCTTCGCCACCTCCGCCAGCAGCGGCTGGTAGAGCGCGTCCGTGGCCTGGAGGAAGCGATTCCCCTCCGCCAGCAGGTCCTTCAGGCTCACCATCCGCGACTCCTCGGACAGCGCCACGTAGGAGCCGTAGCCCAGGGTCTTGGCCAGCTTCTGCGTCTCCTCCTCCTTGCGCGCCAGGATGGGGTTGAGCACGTCCTTCCACACCGTGGCCTGGGCCTTCTCGATCGCCGCCCGCTTCGCCGCGTCCTGCTCCGTCTTGAGCAGCACCTCCAGCTGCTTGTACGGCGTCGGCTCCGGCCGCCAGGACAGCGGCACCTCCGTCTTCAGCGCCGCGTTCGCCGCCTCGTCGTCGAAGCGCGCCGCCGCCTGCGCCAGCGTTTCCGAGGACAGGTACGACTTGAAGAACTGGAGCGCGCGCCGCTCGTCCGGGTCCAGGTCCTTCCGCTTCAGCGCCTTCGCCACTACCGCCACCGACGCCGGGGTGAAGAGGCGCTCGTGGCCCTTGTAGAGGAGCACCCGGATCGACGGTTCCCCCACCGTCTGCGTGTACCAGTCCAGCACCGTCTGGATCCGGACCACCGCCGCGGCCTCGTCGCGGAGCGCGTCGAGGGTCGGTTCGGGGGCGGCGGGGGCCGCGCCGAGGACAGCGACAAAGGTGAGGAGAGAGGCGTTCATGGGCGCAGGTATCATACCGCGGCCCTGCGCCACGCCGAGGTTTTGGCCGCTAAAGAAATAGCACCCAGGGTGGTCCGTAGATCGCCGGCAGCCCTCGCTCGTTGAACGGGAACTCGCTCCCTTTCGGATCCGGACTCTGGAGGTAACCCCATGAAGCGCCTCACTGCCGGCCTCTCGGCCGCCGCCCTGCTCCTGCCGCTGGCCGCCTTCGCCTGCCCGACACCGCAGTCGCTCTCGTGGTGGGACGTGGTGGAGACCTACCAGCTCATGCTGCCGCGGGCGTCCAACTTCTGGAGCCCCATCGCCTGGTCGCTCGGCGTCCTGGCGCTGGCGGTGGTCAGCGTCCGCGAGCGGAAGTCGCCGGGCTTCGCGCAGGTGTTCTTCTCCCCCGGCTTCCTGATCGCGGCCGGGCTCTCGACCGTGGGCGCGTTCTTCTTCCGCTGGCTGCCGCTGGGCGGGCACCTCCAGATGGGGCTGTCGCTGCCGCTGCCGGACCTCGACCAGTTCTTCTTCGGGCCCAGCATGGACGCCAACCCCCTCTTCTACAGCGCGCTGGTGCCGGCGATCGCCTCCACCCTGGGGATGCGCTGGCAGGGCGCCCGCCGGGTCATCGCCGGCCTGTGCTGCGGCTTCGGCGGCACCATCGCCGCCGCCGCCTGGCACGGCTTCCCGGAGTTGTCCGTGCTGAGCGCGCGCTGGGCCTCGCTGCCGTGGCTGGCCGTCAACGCCGCGGTCTGCTGCTTCATCGCCCGCGCCATGTTCGTGGCCGAGGCGCGCGACGTGGGCCCCACCCCCAAGAGCGCGTAGGTTCCAGGCCGTGCGCGCTCGTGGCCTGTGGATCGCCGCCGCGCTGGCGGCGTGCGCGGCGGCGGCCGAGCCGGCCGCTCCCGTCGAGCCCCGCTGGCCCGCCGCGGGCGCCCCCCTGAAGGCGCTCCCGGTGGAGGTGCCGCGGGGCTTCGGCCGCAAGCGGGTGTTCATCGACGCCGGCCACGGTGCCTTGGACAACCCCGGCGTGCAGTCGGTGACCTGCGAGCAGGAGATGGACTTCACCCTGCGGACCGCGGAGGACCTGGCCCAGCGCCTGGAGGCCACCGGCCACTTCAAGGTGCGGCTGTCGCGGAAGGCCGGCGAGGCGGTCTCGTACCCGCGCCGGCTGAAGGACGCCGCCGCGTTCGGCGCCGACGCCATCCTCTCCCTCCACGCGGACGCGCGCGGGATGGCGCGCGCGTGGGAGGTGACCCCGGGCCTGGTCTGCTGGCGGAACGACGAGACCCCCGGCTTCTCCATCCTCTACTCGGACCGGGGCGACGCGGCGCTCAACGCCGCCCGTCAGTCGCTGGCGAGGGCGATGGCCCGGAGGATGGCGCTGGTCGGGCTGGGGCCGTACGACGGGGTCGACTACCCGGGCCTGTACCTGGACGACCCCGAACAGCCCGGCGCGTTCATCGACCGCCGCTTCCTCTACGTGCTGCGCAAGCCGGACGTCCCCTCGGTCATCGTGGAGACGCACCACTTCCTCGACCTGGAGGAGGCTGCGCGCTGGAAGGAGCCGCGCACGCTGGAGGCCTTCGCCGCCGCCGTGGCGGGGGCGCTGGTGGACGCGCTTGCCAGGCCGGCGCCGAAGGCCGCGGCTGGCGCTTCCTGGACCAGCACCGCGAACTGAATTGGTCTAGTTGGTCTGGTACCGTTCTGGCCGCCGGCCCTTCAAGCCGGCGCGCGCCCGCGGCATATCTGGGGCCGCGACGAAGGAGGGTCCAGGATGGCGCCGCACTCGACAGGTCTGTCGCTCCGCCCGGAACGGGAGGAGCCGCTGTACCGGCAGCTCTTCGACCAGGTGGTGGAGCGGATCCGCAACGGAGCGTTCCCCGCCGGGTACCGGCTGCCGCCCACCCGCGAGCTGGCGTCGGAGCTGGGGACCCACCGCAACACCGTGGTGCGCGCCTACGAGGAGCTGGAGGCGGCCGGCTTCGTCCACTCCACCGTGGGGCGCGGGACGTTCGTGGCGGCCAGCGCGGTGCCCTCGGAGAAGCGGCCGGGCGAGGCGCCGCCGCACGCCGGGCTGCCCTGGGGATCGCTGGTGTCGGGATCCGCCACGGCGGAAGCGCTGGTCCGCTCGGATCGGCAGGGGAGGACCGTGAGCTCGTTGGACGCCATCAACCTGCAGCGGATGCAGCCCTCCGCGGAGCTGTTGCCGCACCGCTTGCTGCGCCGGTGCATGGATCATGTGATGCAGCGGCAGGCGTCGCGCGCGCTGGGGTACTCCCCGCGCGACGGGCTGCCCAGGCTGCGGGAGCTGGTGGCGCAGGACCTGGCGCGCCAGGGCATCCCGGCCTCGGCGGAGGACCTGATCATCACCACCGGCAGCCAGCAGGCGCTGTACCTGGTGGCGCGCGCGCTGATCAACCCGGGGGACCCGTTCCTGGTGGACGAGTCCACCTACTACGG
>DATBSS010000142.1:0-14927 GCA_036559665.1 Myxococcaceae bacterium | reverse complement strand
TCGGCGTCGCCATTGCGCCAGCCTTGGTGCCCAATAGCAGGAGCCGTGCCGCGGCTTCGTTCAACTCGACGTTTGCGCGGCGATCTCCGCCGCGGCGGCCGTGCTCGTCACGCGCTCGCCGCGCAAACGCCTACTGGTTAGGAGAGGCGCCGTGCGCTCCCTCAACCTGGTGATCTGCCTGGCCGGTCTGGCGGCGTGCAAGCCGCCACCGCCGGATCCGCTGGTGGCGGAGCTGCGGGGCGCGCTGCCGGAGCGCGTGGAGTCGACCGGCGCCGTCCACGAGATCGACCTGCGCGCGGCGCCGGCCGAGCTGCCGCTGCTGGACGGCCGCCGCCTCGCCGTCTGGGCGTACAACGGCCAGGTTCCCGGGCCCACCATCCGGGTGCGGGTGGGCGACCTCCTCCGCGTTCGATTCACCAACGCGCTCCCGCAGCCCACCACGATTCACTGGCACGGCGTGCGCTTGCCCAACGGGATGGACGGCGTGCCGGGCGTCACGCAGCCGCCGATCGCCCCGGGTGAGCGCTTCGTCTACGAATTCACGCCCAGGGACCCGGGGACGTTCTGGTTCCATCCGCACCTCCGGGGAAGCGAGCAGGTGGAACGCGGGCTCTTCGGCCTGCTGATCGTGGAGGATCGCGCTCCGCCCCCGTACTCCAGGGAGCTGATCTGGGTGCTCGACGATTGGCTCGTCGGCGAGGACGGCCAGATCGACCCCCGGTTCAACACCAGGCATGACCTCATGCACGACGGCCGGTGGGGAAACGTCATCACCGTGAACGGCGCCCGGAGGCCCGTGTTCGACCTCCGGCCCGGCGAGCGGATCCGGCTGCGGATGGTCAACGTGGCCAATGGGCGCGTCTTCAGGCCGGTCCTCCCGCCGGGTGCGTCGCTGATCGCCTTCGACGGCCTCTCCCTGCGGGAGCCCATCTCCGCGTCCGGGCTCGAGCTGGCGCCGGGGAACCGGGCAGACGTCGATCTCGTCACCAACCCGGCCTCGTCCTCCGAGGTGGTGGTGCGCGACGCGTTCACCCCCCAGCGGGACGAGCTGGCGGTGCTCCGGGTCTCGGGCGAACCGGTCCCCACGCCGGCGTTCGCCTCGCCGGCGCGGGCCCACGTCCCGCGGTGGGAAGGCGCCATGGCCCGGGAGCCTGCGCTGACCTACCGCCTCAATGCGCGGCGCGGCGGCCCATTCGGCATCGAGTGGACCCTCAACGACGTGGTGTCCCGCCCGGAGGACGGCCACGCCCACCACGCCGAGGAGCGGCTCGCGGTCGGGCGCTGGGCGAAGATCCGCTTCGTCAACGAGTCGGCCCGGCTGCACCCGATGCACCTCCACGGCCAGTTCTTCAAGGTGATCGCCCGCGGCGGCCGGGCGGTCGAGGAGGGGTTCTGGCGCGATACCGTCCTCGTGCAGCCGAAAGAGACGGTCGACGTGGGCCTGGTCCCGGCCGACCGCGGACGGTGGATGCTGCACTGCCACATCCAGGAGCACGCCGAGTCGGGGATGATGGCGTTGATCCGGGTGGACTGAAGGATGCGCGGAGCGAGGTCCCGCTCACGGAGCCGGGCATGGTGAGCCCGCTGTGGTGGCCTGGGCCTTCAGCTCGGCCGTCGCCGCCCATGTCCACGATCACTTGCTGGCCAATCACTCCGCGATAGCGTACTGATCCGAAGATGCCTCCCGCTGCGCTCCCAACGCACCTCCGCCCCTTGACGAGCCTGAAGCAACTGGGCCGCACCTGGTTCGTGCTGGTCACGATCGTCGGGACCGGCGCGTTGCTCATCTGGACGAACTTCGCGCCTCCGCCGCACCGGCTGGGCGGCCTGTTCGGGCTCCTTCCGCTCTCATTCGTCCTGGTGCTCCGGAAGGTGCTCCGCCGCCACCAGGCCACCAGGTTGCTCGAGAACGGCGCCCGCCGCCTCGAGGCGGGCGATCTCGCCGCGGCGGAGCAGGATTTCGAGGAGGCCGCTCACAAGGACCTGGGGCCGCTGCGGGCCCTGGCGGTCTACAACCTGGCCATCGCGAAGTTCCAGCGAGGGGACCTGGAGCGCGCCGCGCAGCTCCTGGAAGCCGCGGACGAGAGCCGGCAGCTCTACAACGATCCGCTGCTCCAGGAGGCGCTCCTGGACAAGGTGGCGCTGTGCCGCGCCTTGTGGGGGCAGGTGGCCGAGGCCAGGCTCGCACTGGTCCGGAGCGCCGGCCGGCACCGGGAATCCACTGGCCCGCTGGCCATCCTCCCGGAGGCGGTCGTCCTGGCCCGGAGTGGACATCCCGCCGCGGCCGCCAAGCTCCTCGAGACGCGCTGGCGAGCCGTGGAGGCCCCCGGTGGGACGTATACCCGGATGGCAAGGCTGGTGAGAGCGCTGGTGCTGGAGTCGCTGGACGGTGCCAGGCACCAGGCCGCCGCCGCGGACGCGCTCGCCGGCGCGCGGCTGGTCTCCGCGAGCGACGTCGCGCCGCTCTGCACCGGCTGGCCCGAGATGGAGGGCTTCCTCCGCGCGAAGGGTCTGCTGCCCAGCACCCTGCCGCCGTCACCAGTGGACCAGTGACCGCAGGAGCGGCCAGGCGTTCCAGAGGATGGTGAGATTCGCGGTGGCGGTGAAGAACGAGGCCCGGATGGCACCTTCGGCCCGCTCCTCGATCGGCGCGGGAGCGAACCGCCTTCGCGCCTGCTGGAGCTCGAACCCGGCCATCACGGCGCCGGCGATTCCCGCGGGAAAGGCGACCGTGCCCAGGACCGCGAGGACCCATGCCATCTTCAGGCCGGTGGGAAACCTCCGGTCTATCGCGCACAGCACCTTCGCGCAGGGCTCGCAGGCGGGCGCCCCGTGGGCGCTGGCGAGGCAGTCGTAACAAACGAAGGCGCCGCACCGGGAGCACACGTCGAGCGCCGGCACGGCGGGATGCGCTCCGCAGGTGGCGGACTGCGGGAGCGCCGGCTGCGGGAGGGGTGTGATGGACGGGGATGTGCTCAAGGGATGGCCTCCGCTAAAGCGGAGTATACCGCTTCGGGGGCCGGCGAGCGCGCCCGCCGACCCGGTATTGGAGCGGAGCGCCGCCACCGCCGTCCGCGGGCCCGTTCCGGGGCCGCCGGACCAGTGACAGCCGGTGGCTGGCCGTGATGTTGTCTCACACATGGGCATGTGCGGCCGGATGATGCGCAAATTATCGGCGGTGGTCGCGCTTGCCGGGTGCGGAGCAGTGGCGGCAGAGGCAGGCTCCGAACCAGCGGTGACGGTGCGGCTGACCTCCACGGCGGTGAGCGTTCGTGGACAACGGATCGCCGCGATCGACCAGGACTTCAGACAGAGACTCGGGCCTGGCATGGTCCTGCCGGCGCTCCAGGATGCCCTGCGCGCGGAGGCGCTCGGCTCCGAGCTCACGGTGGTCACAGACGTGGACGTCCCGTGCCTTGTGTTGCTGTCGATGTTCCGTACCGCGGCGAAGCTCAAGATCGAGAAGGTGCGGTTCGTCCGCGCCGATGCTCCCCTGGACGCGCCGCACGCGCTCGGGTTGAAGACCAACACGCCGACCTCCGTGGCCACCACGCCGATCTTCACGGCCATCGTCACGAGAGAGGGGTTGTCTCTCGTGCCAGAGGCGCTCGGGGCACCGGAAGAGCGCCCGGCCAGGGTGCATCGCAGCTCGGGCCCGACGTTGCCCAGGGTGAACGGGAGCCTCGATCTTTCCGCGCTCCAGCGGTGGGCAGTCAAGCTGAAGGCGCGACATCCGGAGGTCAAATCGATGATTCTCGCCGTGGAGTCGGGAACGCCGATGGGCGAGTTGCTTTCCGTGTACGAGTCGGTCGGATGGGACAGCGGCGGCCGGGAGCTTTTCCCGGCCGTGGAGATAGCCTTCACGGACTCAGACGACCTGGACTGGGACAGTTCCGAGCGCAATGCTGCGGCGAGCCAGCTCAACGACCCCTTTCAGAGAGCGCTGGCCGCCTACGTCAAGGCGCATGTAGGCCCGCTCCAGGGTTGCTACGAGACCCATGTGCTCGCGGGCCAGGCCATCCCCGATCGGTCCCTGAGGGTCATGGTGCGGTTCACGATCAAGCGGTCCGGCCGTGTCGACGATATCGTCGTCAAGACACCTCCGGCCAACGAGGCGTTCGCTTCGTGTATCCAGGCCGCCGTCCAGAGTTGGGCCCTGCCCTTGAAGCCCAAGGACGACGTCCCGGTGCTCTACCCGTTCGTCTTCAGTCCAGCAACGCTGGACAGGCTTGAAGAGGATCACCAATAAGGCTCCAACCCGGCCGATCGCGCCCGTTGTCTTGCCGCTACGGCCCGTGAGGCGTAACCGCGACGGATGAAGAGGCAGCGATCATGGTGTACCCGGACCCGGCGCCGTCATCCCTGGCCCTGTTCATCTCCCCAGCATTCAGCCGCCTCCGTCACCCCGTCGAGCCGGCGAATCGGTCATGATTCTGCGCCGATGCGGTTCCTCGTGCTCCTCGCGTTCGCGACGCTGGCCTGCGGATGCGCCTGCCGGCGACTTCAGCCGCTCCCCGGCGTCGTCGGCGTCGGCTCGGGGGGCACGTACGTCTGGATCCTCCGCACTGCGCACGGGGCCGCGCTGGTGGACGCCGGCCTGGACGTGTCGGCGCAGTCCGTGCTGGACGAGCTTCGCGCGGAGGGGCTGACCGCGGATGACGTCCACACCATCCTCCTCACGCACGGCCACATCGACCACTGGGCCGGGGCGCTGAAGTTCCCGCGCGCGCTGGTGCGGGCCGGCGCCGGCGACGTCCCGCTGATCCGGCGCGAGCAGGAGTGCGGGGCGTGGCTGCCGCGAACGCTGATCGCCTGGTTCGGGCCGAAGCTTCCGCCGCCTCCACGCCTGGTGGGGCTGGAGGGCGATGCCCGCCTGGACGTGGACGGCGAGCCCGTCGACGCCGTCCTCCTCCCCGGGCACACCCCCGGCAGCGCCGCCTACCTCTTCCGGGGAATCCTGTTCACCGGCGACTCGCTGTTCCGCTCAGGCAGTCACGGCCTGGCCGCGGCCAACCCGATGTTCACCGACGACCTGGCGCTCAACCGCCGCTCGCTGGAGAAGCTTCGCGCCCTCGCGTTCACCCGCGCCGCCGATGGACATTGCGGCGTCACCGGGAATGCGCGAGCCAAGCTGGAGGCGTTCCTGAGTCCGCCTCGGGCGCGCGGTCGCGCCCTCACGATGAAACAGCTTGAATCGTGCGGTGGAGGCGTTCCTGCTCTTGCCTGGGACCAGGCTGGGGGAGCGAGCCCGAGGTCGGGAGCTCCCAACTGACCAGGCCGCTACGGTCGTCGTTGGCGGCCTTGGCGCGCATGGAGTCGAGCACCTGCGGATGAGGCAGGATCAGGAAGGTCTCCTGGCCCATCACCTTGACGATCTCTTCGGCCACGTGTTCGGCGGCCAGCGCGCCGTCCTCGCCTGCGGAGCCGCCGTCCCCCGGTACATGCCGGTGATCACCGCCTGCGGGCCGCCTTGGCGCAGAGTTGGACTAGGCTCGGGTGGGTGAACGCGCTCGCCCTCGCAGCATGGCTCGTCACCTCCGCCGGGGATGCGGGCAGCGCCGAGCCGATCACGGAGAAGAATTGGCGGACGCACGAGGAGATCGTCGCCATCCGGAGGCTGGTCGAGGGCATCGAGCAGGAGCTGAAGGCGAAGAAGCTCCGGGGCGCTCGAAGCGAACCCGGCTGTATCAACTACTCGGGTGACTACACGCGCGAGCTGTTCCAGGACGGGAAGGGACGTGCGCGAATCTTCGTGCTCGAGGAGGGCTCCGGCGACTCGATGGAGAACGCGCGCTACTACTACGACGAGGCAGGCCGCCTGCGCTTCGTCTTCATCCGATTGGGCGCGGTGCCCGACGCCCACGCCGAGAAGCGCCTGTACTTCGCCCCCGACGGCCGGCGAATCTGGGAAACGGACCAGCACCTCCGGGGCCACGACCCGTGGGGCCGGCAGGTCTGGCCCGATGAGAAGCTCGTCCGGGATCTGCAAGCCCGTTTTTAACGCGTGGAGCCAAGCTGCGATCGGCTGTAGGCATTCGATCGACGGGGCGGCCCGCGGACTCTTCCGGTTGGCCTGCGACGGCGGCGATCTCGAGCTGTCCCTCACGGCCGGCGAGAAGGGCCGCCGCGCCGCCGAGCTGAGCCTGACCCCGCCGGAGTCGCTGCGGTGCCCGTGGTGACCCTCGCCGCACTTCTGTACGCCGCGGGACGCTCCGCATCGGAATGGGCCGCAAGACTTACAGCCCGAACGGTTGAAACAGCGCGGACTCCCCCATGCACTGGATGGAGGAATCAGCGCTTGGAGTCTCCAGAACCCGACAGTTGCGCGGGGCATGCCCTGTGCTTAGGAGCGCCTCACGATGACGGGTTCCCTGGCGGTCTGGCCGAAGAGCATGGGCACATACGCTGTTCGTTGGACGGCGTTGGCGGAGAAGGCTCTCGCGCGAATGCCCGTGGCCGCTCGTGGCGCCGTCCACAAGCTGGCGAACGAGATCGCCACGGTCGCCGATGCTCTGAAACTGCCTGCGGTCGAGTCCCCTGGTGTGCTTCACTTCGAGGTCCCCGGCCACGTCGTCAACTACCTCGTAGACGAAACCAGCCGAATCCTCACCGTCTTGAGCGTGTTCTCCTCGAGCGCCCACAACTCCACTTCCGACACCTAGCTCCGCAACGTCCCGACCCGCAGGACCGAAGCTTGACGAGGCCCCAAGATCTGGGGTCCACCTCGGCCGGCTGGATGCGGATGGCGTTGGAGATCTGGGGTGGGACTACGCCTTGCGTACCGGGTAGCGCAGGTGTGTCACGCCGACGCCCGGGATCACCGTCGGGTTGCCAAGGACGGCTGGCGTGCCGGTGAGGTGGTCAAAGAGTCGAGCTCCGGAGCCAAGAAGAACCGCCGCGATGTCGACGTGGAGCTCGTCGAGGAGGCCAGCATTCAGCAACTGCTGGATGGTGTCAGCGCCGTGGACCCCGACGGACTTCCCGGCGGCGGCGGCTTTGGCTTGGTTACCCTGTGCCCGCTTCGGCCGTTCCGAGGGTCAGATTTCGTTGCTTGCCGAGGGCCGCCGCGCCGGCTCATCCTTCCGCCATGCGCACTCCTTCCTGGCGCGTCGCCTTCGGCCTGTTGCTCACCGGGCTCACCGCGTCGGCGGCGCCGCCGCCAGCGCCCACCCCCGCTCCTGCGAGCGCGCCCGCCCGGGCCACCATCGTCCTGGCGTCGCGCAGTATCGGCTCGAAGCGGGGCCAGCCTCCCGCGCGCGAGGCCCACGCGGCCTTGCTGGTGCACTTCGAGGGAAAGACCGGCGGCTTCATCGTCCAGGGCGGACCCTCGCCGGTGGCCGGCACGCCCCGGATGGCCTGCGTCGGGTGGGTCATCCCGTCGGAGGACCCCGACCGGGCCTTTACCAGCGCGGTCGGCGCCTACTGGGGCGAGGACAAGGTGGCGCGCGAGTTGCCCACGCGCGCGCTGGGGACCTTCACCGTCCCGGGGCTGGACCTGGAGCACCTGCGCGCGCTGGTGAAGGAGGTGGTCGCGGAGCTGCAACCCCACGACTACGGATTCGACCGCGCGCCCAACTCGAACAGCTTCGTCAGCCGCCTGCTCGACAAGCTCCATCTCCCCGCCCCGGCCACCAGTGCGGACGACCTGCCGGGCTGGGGCTGGAAGCCTGAGCCGGAGAATGGAAGCACCTCCTCCCAGAATGTGCGTATGAAATGAATACCTCGCGTCACGGGGACCGCCTTGCCGCCCGGGGTGCCGCCAAGGTCGGGGAAGCTCCACGAACGCGTTACACATGCTCCGCGTGAGCTCTGCTCCATCCACCGGGCTAGACCCGGCGGTAGTGCTCGATGAGTCCCGCCAGCGCCTGCCGCGCCTCCTCGATGGTGGCCGGGTCCTGCGCCTCGAGCGCGGCGCGGAACCGGACCAGCAGCCCTGCCAGGTGCGCGCGGGCCTCTCCGGTCAGCTCGACGTGGAGGGCATCCGCGCGGGCGAGGAGCGTGGTGTTGGGCAACGCTTCCCGCGGGTGGAGCTTCAGCCCGGCCATGGCCTTCCGCGCCGCCGCGATCTCCGCCTCGGCCATCATGCCGGGGCGCTGGAGGATGACGAACGACTCCTTGCGCCCGGTCCCCTCCAGGTCGATGTCGATCTCCAGGATGCCGTTCTGGTCGTAGGTGAACCGGACGTCGATGGGGATCTTGCCCTCGGGCGCGGGAGGCAGGTTCTTGAGCAGGTACGTGCCCAGGTGCTGGTTCCTGGAGCACTGCGAGTGCTCGCCCTGGAACACCTCGATCTCCACCTCCTGCTGGTTGTCGCGCATGGTGCGGAAGGTGCTGACGCGGCTGGCGGGGATGACCGTGCCCCGCTCCAGGATGGGCGAGAACACGTCGCTGACGACCTGCTGGCCGAAGCGGTCGCCGGTGCTGATCCCCAGGCTGAAGGGCGCCACGTCCGTCACCACCATATCGTCGACCTCGGAGCGCCCCTCCTTGAGCGCTGCCTGCACCGCCGCGCCGTGGGCCACCGCCTCGTCGGGAGGCAGCTTCCGCAGCGGCAACCGCCCGAAGAGCTGCGCCGCCAGGTGGCTCACGCACGGCATCCGCGTGCTGCCGCCCACCAGCAGCACCTCGTCCACCTGCGAGGCCGCCAGCCCGGCGTCTCTCAGCGCGCGCAGCGCCGGGGCGCGGACGCGCTCGATCAACTCGGCCCAGGCATCTTCCGCCTCGGCACGGGTGATCGGCTCCTCCACCTGCATCACCTTCCCCTCCACCGTCAGGTCCGGCAGCACGACCTGCGTCTGCTCGGCCTCGGACAGGCGCTTCTTGGCCATCTCGGCGGCGGCGCGCAGGCGCGCCCACGCCAGCGGCGCCTGCCGGACGTCCACGCCCCGCGCCTTCTGGATCCGCGCTGCGATCCGCTCGGCGAGGGCGATGTCGAAGTCCTCGCCGCCCAGGCGGGCGTCGCCGGCGGAGGACTGGATCTCGATCACGCCCTCCATGATCTGCAGCACCGTCACGTCGAACGTCCCACCGCCCAGGTCCAGCACCACCGCGCGCAGCTCGCGGTCCCGCTGGTGCAGGCCATACGCGAGGGCCGCAGCGGTGGGCTCGTTGATGATCCGCTCCACCTTGAGGCCGGCGATCTCCCCCGCGGCGCGGGTCGCCTGGCGCTGGAGGTCTCCGAAGTAGGCGGGGACCGTGATCACCGCCTCTTCGATCCCCACCCCCAGCGCCACCTCCGCGTCCTTCTTGAGCGAAGCCAGCACCAGCGCCGAGAGCTGCTGCGGCGTCATCTTCTGGTCGCCGAGCGCGTGGACGCGGTCCGTCCCCATGTCCCGCTTGAAGGTGAGCGCGGTCCGGTCGGGGTGGGTGGTCGCCCGGGCCCGCGCGGCCGCGCCGACGAGAATGGAGCCGTCCGCCGCCACGCTCACCGCGCTCGGGGTGAGCAGTTCGCCGATGGCGTTGGGGAGGCAGGCGGGCGCGCCGTCGCGCAAAACCGCGACCAGCGAGTAGGTCGTCCCCAGGTCGATGCCGACGATGGGAGGGCGGCTCATCGGTTCTCTCCCCGTTTTGCGTCGAGGCAGACCCCGACATAGGCGGTTCGCAACAGCCGTAGGCCATTGCGGGGGTGTCCCATGATGGGCTCCCCTTCCATCCGCGCTTCGAGCTCGAGCACCATGGGCAGGGCGCGGGCGCAATCCGCGGACCCCAGGGCCTGCTTCAGCCGGGTGGCCAGTCCACAATCGCCGGTCGCTTTCACGGAGCTTGCATCGTCGCAGATCTCGCCGGCGCCCAGCTCGGCCGTGGACTTCAGACCGGAGCTTGCGGCTACCACGCCACAGAGGAGCAACACCACCGCGAACGCCCCGAAGATGATCTGCCCCGGCGACCGGCGGCACCACTCCGCCACGCGGTCGAACAGGCGCCCGAGCGGGAAGCGCGCGGCCGCAGCTTCGAAGCTCGGGAGCGGCTGTGGCGCGGGAGGCACCTCCACGGGCGCGACTGGAACCGGAGGAAGCTCCGCGGCCAGCGCGTCATCCTCCCAGTCCGTCTGCAGCGGGCCCGCGTACTCCTCGAAGAGGGTGCTCGCGTTGAGCGCCATCATCTGCCACGCCACGGCCGCCCTCCGCGGGTTGGCGGCGGCGAAGTCCCGGAGCTCCCCGTTCGCGCCACCGGGTGCGTCCGCGGCGCGTGCGATGGCGCTCCGCACCTCCCTTGGGAACGACGCGGCATCGAGCCGGCACAGCTCGCACGCCACCCCCCACCGTCGCCGGAGCAGCCCCTCAGCGAACGGGTCCCGGCCCGTCCGGTCCAGCCACCCGACGAACGCGTCCAGCAGATCGACGGCCTCCGCGCCCCACCCCTCCCCGTGCAGCAGCAGGAGGAGGTCCAGGACGCGCTCGGGCTCGATGGGGGTGATGCCCGGGCGAAGTTGTTCGTGCAGGAGCGTGGCGATCATGATCGACGCCAGCCGGAAGCTCCCATCGCGGATCCGCTGCTCCGCCAGCTTCCAGCGCTGGCTGGCCTGGCGGCGCCAGAAGTCCCTGGGCGTCTCGGGCGCCATCTGCTCCCCGAAGAGCGCGTGGAGGGTGGGCGCGCTCCGGGCCAGATCGTTGAGCGTGGCCTTCGCGGCGGCAGGGTCGGCCAGGGCCAGCTCGCGCACCGCCCACTGGGTCTGGGTCGGGTCCTCCGCCCGCGACGCCTGGACCATCAGGCGGCGGAGCGCGTGCGGCATGCGCAGCGGGGTGACGTGGGTCAGCTCGCCGCAGATCCGCCACTGGACCTCCGACCCGCGCTCGGGCCTGCGCCCGGTCTGCTCCATCCAGCGGGCGGTCGCGCGGTAGAGAAGGCCGGCGTCCTCCGAGAACCCGGCGGCGTGCAGGTCCAGGAGCAGCTCCAGCAGCTGGCGGGGCGGCGGGTCCAGTCCCAGCGCCTCCGGCTCCCCCAGGAGCCGCCGCACCGAGCGGGCCGCCTGCTGGAGCTCGCCCCGGCGCGCGGCCTCCCAGGCCTCGCGCCAGCGCTCCTCGAAGTCGGCGGCGCCGTCCCCGCCGGGAGCCGGTCCGGGCTTCGCAGGCGGCGTGCGCACCTCCACGGGCTGCGGGGCGCGGGGCGCGCCGGCGTAGCGGGACGCCAACTCGTAGGCCTCTCGCAGCCGGAGGAAGCCGGCCTTGTCGCGCTCCGGGTGGTGCTTCCTCAGCAGGCGCAGGTAGGCCCGCTTGAGCGCGTCCTCGCCCGCGGAGGGGGCGAGCCCCAGGATCTGCATGGCCTCCGGCAGGGTCATGACTGGACGCCCCCACTCCCCGGAGATCCTGGCAGACTCGAATCGTGGCTGGAAGCGCACCGAGCGAGGCGCTGCTTCTCGCTTCGACCCATTTCTCCGGCGTTTGATGACCCGTGCGTGCGCGCGAAGTGTCAATCCTCCCGGCGCGTCGCGGCTCGGAATGCGGCGCGCCGTGCGGCCTGGGGATCGCCGTACTCCTCCAGGCGCTGATGGAAGGCGGCCCACACGGGCAGCGCGCCGAGCGCGTCTCGAGGGCTCCGCTCAAGCGGAGTATCCCCGCTCCCGGTGACGTAACCTCCGGCGCCGACCACTGGAGGGGATTGATGCGAACGTCGGACGAGGTCTTCCCGGCTCTCCCGAAGGGCCTGGAGATGCCTTTCTATTACGCCTCCTTGAGCTCGCTCTGGGTCTACTACCGGGTCGAGCTGGAGACCGCCCGGAGGCACGTGGCCGCCGCGCCGGGGCTCGAGCTGGCGCTGTTCGACGGGGCTCCCGTGGCGGCGCTCAACTTCCAGCGTTACACGAGCCACGGCGATTCGTTCCTCAAGACCACCACCGAGGTGGAATTCAACCTCCTCGCGTATCCGGCCGCCGGCGTGCCCTCCGCTCCGGCCCTCCCCCTGGGCGGGTGGCTCGCGGGGGACGACGCGACGAGGACCATCGGCCAGCTCCGGTTGCAGGTCGCGGCGGACAACGAATTCGCGGTGTGGGCCGGGCAGGAGCTCTTCGGCGAGCCGAAGTTCTACACGACGTTCACCTATCGGGTCCCCTCGCTCAACGCCCGCGACACCACCGCCTGGGACATCCGGATCAACGAGCCCCCGGCGGACGGCGCGAAGCCCCCGGACGAACGGTTCATCTGCCGGTTCACGGCGGACTTGACCGGTCTTCCCATGCGCGCGGTCAACGGGTCGCCCCTGGCGAAGTGGAGCGTGCTCCGCGGCCGGACGGTGCAGACGCAGTGGAACCTGCTGGGCGCGTGGCAGGGCGCGCAGGTCCCCCAGGACCAACAGAGGCGCTTCTCACTCTCCACGGGAGGCAGCGCGACGCGGATGGCGCGGGAGGTCTCGGAGCTGCTGGGCGGGGCGCCTCCAGTGGCGGTGCACCTGTTCGAGTCACAGCCCGCCGCGGCGGAGACCCGCGGCTTCTTCATCGCGCCGCCCCCGGAGCGGAGCGGCCCTTGACCGCGGGCCCCTCGCCGGGACCGGGAGGTTTCCTGGGCCTCTCCGGCGCGCTCACCGGGTTCTCGGCTGACTTCCTCGAGGCCTCTCCGGTCGCCCGGAGCCTCGCCGACGCCTTCCATCACCGCACGCCGGCCGGAATCGCGGAGCGGATGCTGGCGGCCTGGGAGGAGATCGTCCGGCAGCACCCGGGCGGACCGGTGGCAGCGGTGGAGGAGGCGGTGCGCGCGCGAATCTGGAGCGACGCAGCCCTGGGTCCGTACGCCCGGAGCCTCGT
This sequence comes from Myxococcaceae bacterium, assembly GCA_036559665.1. Classification (GTDB taxonomy): domain Bacteria; phylum Myxococcota; class Myxococcia; order Myxococcales; family Myxococcaceae; genus DASRBA01. Next base: position 2,191 of record DATBSS010000142.1, on the reverse strand, counting down.
GAAGCTCTGGTACCTCGGCGCCTGGCATGAGCCCGGGGGGCCCTCACCCGCGCCCCTGCCCCCGCCGCTCTCCGCGGCCGCGTATGCCGAAGGGTTGATCTGGCCCGCCATCGGCGCGGGCGCCCAGGGAGCCCGTGCCCCGGGGCTGGGCGATTGGAGCACCCCGCCGCCGCGCGAGCCCTTCGGAGACGAGCCGCCATGACCCCGGCGCCATTCAGCGCGGTGGTCGTGGGCAGCGGGGTCGCCGGCGCCATCGTGGCCAAGGAGCTGGGCCTGCGCGGCTTCCGGGTGCTCGTGCTCGAGGCGGGGCTCGAGTCTCCGATGGACGATGCCGGCTTCCGGGGTCATGTCCGGAGCTATCTCGCCGCTCCGGCGCGCGGGCCGAACTCCGCCTATCCCCGGAACCCCAACGCCCCGCACCCCGAGCCCTCCGACATCCCGGGGGAGAACGGCTACCTGGTCCAGCGCGGGCCCATGCCCTTCTCGAGCGTCTACACCCGCTACCTCGGGGGCACGACGCTCCAGTGGCTCGGCACCAGCCTGCGGATGCTCCCCTCGGACTTCCGCCTCCGCTCCCTCTACGGGCGGGGCGTGGACTGGCCCCTCGCCTACGAAGACCTGGCCCCCTTCTATGCCCGGGCGGAGGGCGAGCTCGGCGTCGCCGGAGACGCGGAGGAGCAGGCCTACCTGGGCGTGTCATTCCCCGACGGCTACGCCTATCCGATGGAGCCGGTGCCCCCCAGCTACTCGGACGCGCTCGTCGCGGCGGGGCTGGAGGGGATGCGCTTCCAAATCGGCGACGAGGTGCTTCCCGTCCAGGTGTCCTCCACCGCGCAGGCGCGAAACACCCGGCCGGATCCGCGGCGCGACCCTGGAAGCGCGGGGCCTTCCTCCGACCCCTGGGCCCGGGAGCGCTGCGAGGGCTACGCCAGCTGCGTCCCCATCTGCCCGGTCCAGGCCAAGTACAGCGCGCTCCGGACCCTCCGGCGGGCCCCGCCCGACCGGGTGGAGATCCTCACCCGGACCGTGGCCTCGCGCTTGCGGGTGGACCCCGGAACGGGGCGAATCACCGGCGTGGTCTGCAAGCGATACCGCTCCCCGTCGTCACCCGAGCACACCGTCGAGGTGGTCGGCGGCACGCTGGTGGTGCTCGCCGCGGGCGCGATCGAGAACGCCAAGGTGCTCCTCGCGTCGGGGCTGGCCAACTCGAGCGACCAGGTGGGGCGGAACCTCATGGACCACCCGTTCCCGATGTCCTGGGGGCTGCTGCGCGAGCGCGCGGGGACGTTCCGGGGGCCGGGCTCCACCTCGGGCATCGAGACCCTGCGCGACGGGAGCTTCCGCCGGGAGCGCGCCGCCTTCCGGATCGAGCTGTCCAACTGGGGCTGGGAGTTCCCCACCGGGGCGCCGCAGGGCGACCTGACCGACCTGGTGGACGGCGAGGGCCTCTTCGGCCGGGGGCTGCGGCGGGCGCTCTTCGACCGCGTCCAGCGCCAGCTCCGCTTCGGCTTCGTCGTCGAGCAGGAGCCTTGCGCGACCAACCGGGTCACCCTCGATCCGGCCTTCCGCGACGCGCTGGGGGAGCCACGCCCGGTCATCACCTACGACCTCTCCGGGTACGTGCGCGCGGGCATCGCCACCGCGCGGCGCTTCAGCGAGCAGGCCTTCGCGCGCCTCGGCGTGGAGGACTGCACGGTCTATGCGCCCGGGGATCCCCGGCACTTCCTCTACGAGGGCGCCGGTTACTCCTGGTGGGGCTCGGGGCACTCGATGGGCACGCACCGGATGGGCGGCTCGGCGCGGGATTCGGTGGTGGATGCCGACCAGCGCAGCTGGGACCACCCGAACCTCTACCTCGTCGGCGCCGGGAGCTTCCCGACCGCCGGCACCGCCAACCCGACGCTCACCCTGGCCGCGCTCGCCTTCCGGTCCGTGGAGCGGATGGCCAGGGACCTCACCGGAAACGGCGCGTGACCCGCCGGGCGATCAGCCCCGAGCGCCTCGCAGCAATCCCGGTCATGCGGGCCGGCGCGGGCGCGGGCATGCTCGGGGGGATGAAGCCGGTACCTCCGGATCGCTTGCGCGACGTCGTCGACGCCGTGCTCGAAGCCCTCGACGAGGGGCTCGACGGGCCGGCGTTGGCGGCGCGGGCGATGCTCAGGGCTCACCTTCCCCGTCCCCGAGCACCGCG
>DATBSS010000141.1:0-7647 GCA_036559665.1 Myxococcaceae bacterium | reverse complement strand
TGAGGCAGTCCACCTCCTCCGTGTGGAGGTTGGCGCCGTCCGCCGAGGAGTGTCCGTAGAGCCTGGACACCATGGCCTCCAGCAGGAAGGGCTTGCGCTCCTTCCGCACGTAGGCGAACGCCTCCTGGAGCGCCTCCCAGCTGGCCACGACGTCGTTCCCGTCCACCGTCTGGCTGCGGATGCCGAAGGCGCGGCCGCGGTCGGCGATCTGCGCCTCGCCGTGCTGGCCCTCGTACGGGGTGGAGATCCCCCACCGGTTGTTGGTGACGATGATCAACAGGGGCACTTCGTGCCCCTTGCGCGAGCACCACACCAGGCAGGTGGCGAAGTCCCCCTCCGCCGTCCCCGCGTCGCCGCCGGTGACGATGGTGATGCCGTCCCCACCGTGGCGCTTCTGGGCCATCGCGGTGCCGGTGGCCATGGAGTACTGCACCTCGATGGGCGAGCTGACCGGGCAGATGTTCCACTCGCGCTTGGAGAAGTGCCCGACGAAGTTGCGGCCGCCCGAGTACGGGTCGGAGGCGGTGTTCTTCATCTGGCGCAGCGCCCCGACGGGGTCCTCCCCCATCGCCAGCAGCGTGCCGGAGTTGCGGTAGTGCCAGTGGTGGTAGTCGTGGTCCAGCCCGCGGCCCTTCTTGACCATCAACCCGAGCGGGATATTGAACGCCTCTTCGCCGGGTCCGCCGATCCAGAAGTACCCGTGCCCTTGCCGGTACATCTGGATCAGGCGCTCCTCGAGCACGCGAGCCTTCACCATCAAGTCGTGGATCTGGACCAGGAGCTGCGGCTCCAGCGATGGAGTCGACTCCCCCTTCGACGTCACCAGCTTCGGGCGAGACATGCCGCCGTCTGTACCCGCCCGCTCAGCCCTCCGCAAGGATGCGGCGCGTCGCTTCGCGGAGTCCGTGGAACGGGAGCGCCGCCAGGGCCTCCTCCGGGTCGGCCCAGCGGTGCGCCTCGTGCTCGGCGCCGGACAGTCTCACGTCACCGCCCGGCCAGCGCGCGGCGAAGGCGGTCTCCCGCATCAAGGCCGGCGGGAGCTTCTCCCCGAACGCGAAGGCGTGCTCGTAGCCCAAAGCCCGGATCTCCAGCGCTTGCCCCGTCTCCTCCCGTACCTCGCGGGCGGCGGCCTGCGCGGGGGATTCGCCCGGCTCCACCCGCCCGGTGACGATCTGCCAGAAGCCGCCCTTCTCCGGGCGGCGCTTCAGGAGCAGCACCTGCCGCCGCGGCGACTCCCGCACCACCGCCACCGCCACGGTGTGCGCGGGCTCCGGCGCCCACTCCAGCGGCTGGCCGAACACCCCGGCGAAGGTCTCTCCGAGGGCGCGCTCCACCTCCTCGATGGGCGGACAGCGCGGGCCCAGCTCCCGCTCCATGGAGGTGACGCCGGCCTCGCGGATGCCGCAGGGGACGATCAGCTCGAAGTGCGACAGGTTGGTGCGGACGTTGAGCGCGAAGCCGTGGGTGGTGAGCCAGCGCGACAGGTGCACGCCGATGGCGGCGATCTTCCGGGCATCGCCGGTCTCCGGGCTGCCCAGCCATACCCCCGGCCACTTCGGGATGCGGGCGGCGCGCAGGTCGAACCGGGCCAGCGCGCGGATCAACCCCTCCTCCACGTCGCGCACGTAGCGGCGCACGTCGTGCCGGCCCTCGGGGAGCAGGAGGATGGGGTAGCCGACGATCTGCCCGGGCCCGTGGTAGGTGACGTCGCCGCCGCGGTCGGTGTCGAACAGCTCCACGCCCAGCGCCGCCAGCTGCTCCGGCGTGGCGACGACGTTCTCCCGTTTCGCGCCGCGGCCGAAGGTGAGCACCGGCGGGTGCTGGAGCAGCAGCAACGCGTCGGGTTCCAGGCCGGCCCGGCGCGCCTGGCCGAAGCGCTCCTGCATCGCCAGCCCGTCGCCGTACTCGACCAGGCCCAGGCGGTGGGCGCGCAGCGCGCTCACGGCGCTCATGGAGGCGGCGGCTCGTCCTTGCCGCGGCGGCGCCGGCGCCCTTGGGCGGCCGGGGCGGCCTTGAGGGACCAGGAGCCGGCCGGGATGCGGTCCATCAGCGCCTTCAGCTCGTGCGCGCCGCGGGGCGAACGGCCGGCCTCGGTGGCCAGCGCGTGGAGGAGGTCGTCGGACAGGTCCAGCTCGGAGGCGCGCGGCACCAGGAGGCGGCGGGCGATCTCCACCAACTCCTCGGTCGAGGGCGCGCGGAACGGGGCCGCGAGCTGGATCCGCTCGGCCACCGGGGGCGGCAGCGCGTCACCGCAGGCGGCGAGCAGGTCCCGCGTGGAGTACACGGGCAGCTCCCCCGCCTCCGAACCGATCACCAGCGGCGCCGGCAGCGTCGCTCCGCGGACCGCGATCACCGCGCGCCGCACCCGCCCCAGCGCGTCCACCAGGGTCTGCGCGTCGCCGCGGGTCGCCGCGTCCAGCCCGTCCACCAGCAGGCGCTCGTCACCCCACGGTTCGGCCAGCGCCGCAGGAGTGGACAGGTAGCGGCCGGCGCCGCGGCGCTCCAGCGCGCGCAGGAACGCGGTCTTCCCGCTCCCCTCCGGGCCCACCACCAGGATCCACCCCATCCCCAGGTCGAGCCCCCGCTGCACCAGCTCCACCGCCTCGCGCTGCCCGACCAGGTCCGGCGCGTCGCGCGGCGCCGCGGGCGGAGGAGCCTGCACGGGCGCGGGTGGCACCGGCGTGGGGAGCGCGGCCAGGAGCGGCACGGGCGCGGTGTCCAGGTTCAGCAGCCGCGCCGACTCGCGCAGGCAGCCCGCGCAGATGAAGGCCCCGGCCGGCCCGGCGACCAGGTCCCCCACCTCGGTGCGCGGCCGGCAGCAGAACGAGCACCACGCGGCCAGCTCCGGGTCGGCGAGCGTGGGGCCGCGGTCCATCAGGCGGCGGTCGGTGGCCTCCAGGTCGCGCAGGGGCGCCAGCGCCTCCTCGGCCTCGAGCTCGGCGTCCACGGCGCGGAGGAAGGGCTTGTCGGGCAGCCACTCCAGGCGGCGGATCTCGTCCACCAGCTCGGACTCGGTGCCGTCCAGCCGCTGGGCGTGGCGAAGGAGCTGGAGGGCGCGCTGGTAGTTCCCGCCCGAGCGCACGAGCGCGGCCGCCTTCTTCAGCAGCTCGACCGCCTGCGGCTTGTCGCCGCGCAGCTCGGCCTGCTGCGCGGCGCGGACGTACTCGCGGACCTCGTCAGGCATGGAAGGATTCTAACGCGTGGGGAGGCGCCGCATCTCCTCGCGCTGCTCTCGGAGGTTCCAGGGCTCCGCCGCGTACACGTCGTCGAAGAGGGTCTCCGGGGCGGGGGGCGGCAGCTTCTCCGCCTCCTCGATGGCGGCGTTCACCTGCTTGAGCAGGTCGGCCCGGAGCGCCTCCTCCTTCTCCACCGACCAACCGCCGCGTTCCAGCAGCCGGGTGCGGAGCCGGTCCAACGGGTCGCGGAGCTTCCAGCGGTCGACCTCGGCCTGGTCGCGGTAGCGGGTGGGGTCGTCCGAGGAGGAGTGGGCCCCCATCCGGTAGGTCTCCGCCTCGACCAGCGTGGGGCCCTCGCCGGCGCGGGCGCGGTCCACCGCCTCTTTCGAGGCGCGGTAGACCTCCTCCACGTCATTGCCGTCGATCTTCACGCCGGGGAAGCCATAGGCCCGCGCCTTGATCGCGATGGATTCGGACGCGGTCTGCCGGTGGGTGGGGATGGAGATCGACCAGTGGTTGTTCTGGCACACGAACACCACCGGAACCTTGTACACGCCGGCGAAGTTCATGGCGGCGTGGAAGTCCGACGACGAGGTGGCCCCGTCGCCCAGGAAGGCCATCATCACCGTGTCGTGCCGCTGGAGCTTCGCCGCCCAGGCCGCGCCCACCGCGTGCGGGAGCTGGGTGCCGATGCAGGAAGACCAGCTCACCTGGTTCACCGAGGCCGACGCCTGGTGCGACGGCATCTGCCGGCCCTTGGTGACGTCCCCCGAGTTGCCGAACACCTGCGACAGGTACGGCACCAGCGGGAAGCCGCGGAAGAGCATCGCCGCCGCCTCACGCAGCGCGGGGAAGATCCAGTCCGTCTTCCGCAGCGCGTAGACCGCGCCGATGCAGGCCGCCTCCTGGCCGCTGGCGGTGCCGTAGAAGCCGACCCGGCCCTGGCGCTGCAAGGTCATCATCCGCTCGTCGAGCACCCGGACGAGCGACATCATCCGGTACAGCTCCAGGAGCTGCTCGGCGGCCAGCGACGTAGGGCCCGGCGAGACCTGCGGAAGGGACGTGGCCATGTCTGTCAGGTCAGCTCCATGAAGAGCAGCTCGGGGCGCTCGAGGTAGCGGATCAGCTCGTAGGTGAAGGCGGCCCCTACCTGGCCGTCGATCACCCGGTGGTCGAACGAGAGCGACACGTACATCATCTCCCGGATCGCCACCTGGTCGTCCACCACCACCGGGCGCTTCCGCATCTTGTGGACGCCCAGGATGGCCACCTCGGGGTGGTTGATGATCGGCGTGGCGAACAGCCCGCCCTGCTGGCCCAGCGAGGTGATGGTGAACGTCCCGCCGGTCAGCTCCTCCATCTTGAGCTTGCGGTCGCGCGCCGCGGCGCCCAGCCGGGCGATCTCCGTCGCCAGGTCCTTGATGGAGAGCCGGTCCACGCCGCGCACCACCGGCACGGTGAGGCCCTCTTCGGTGGCGGCGGCGACGCCCAGGTTGTACTCGCCGCGGACGATCAGCTCCTGGGTGGCCTCGTCCATGTTGGCGTTGAGGTGCGGGAACTTCCGCAGGGCCGCCACGCAGGCCTTGGCGATGAAGGGCAGGAAGGAGAGCTTCATGGTGTCCCCGGCCTCGGCCAGGGACTCGTTGAGGCGCTTGCGCAGGCCCACCAGCTCGGTGGCGTCCATCTCCTCCACGAAGGTGAAGTGCGGCGCGGTGAACTTGGACCGCACCATCTTCTCGGCGATCTTCCGCCGCATCCCGCGCAGCGGCATCCGCTGGTCGGCCTGGCCGGAGGCGAGCGGCGCGGGTTTCGCCCGGGCGGCGGCCGGGCCCGGCCCGGCGATGACCGCCTCCACGTCGGCCTTGGTGACCCGGCCCTGCGGCCCGCTGCCGGCGATCTCCGAGAGGCTGAGCCCGTGCTCGCGCGCCATCCGCCGCGTCACCGGCGTGGCGAGGACCTTGTTGCTGGAAGCGGCCTCCGCCCTGGGAGCTGCCGCCGCCGCTGGGAGCGCGGGAGCTGGAGCGCTGCCGTTGGTCGCGGCGGCGGCCGGCCCATCCGTCTCCAGCGTCACCAGCGGGTGGTGCACCTTGGCGATCTCCCCTTCCTTCCCGAACGTGCGCGTCACCTTGCCGCGCTTCGGGCTGGGGATGGTGACGGTGGCCTTGTCGGTCATGACCTCCACCAGCGGCTGGTCCTCCGCGACCGGGTCGCCCTCCTTCACCAGCCACTTCACGATCTCGCCCTCCACCACGCCCTCGCCAATGTCGGGCAGCTTGAACTCGAAGGTGGCCATCTGAAGTGTCTCCTAGGCGACAAATGCCGCGGTCTCGCGAATCCCCTGGAGGATGCGCGGCGCCCGCGGGAGGTACTCGTTCTCGAGCGTGTAGGGGAACGGCGTGTCCCAGCCGGTGACGCGGCGGACGGGCGCCTCGAGGTGCACGAAGCAGCGCTCCTGGACGAGGGACACCACCTCCGCGCCCAGCCCGCACGTGCGGGCGGCCTCGTGGACCACCACCACCCGGCCGGTCTTCTTCGCGCTGGCGGAGACGCAGTCGATGTCCAGGGGCCACAGGGTGCGCAGGTCGATCAGCTCGCAGTCGAGGCCTTCGGCGGCGGCGGACTCCACGGCCTCGGCGGCCTCGTGCACCATGGCGCCCCAGGAGATGACGGTGACCTGCTTCCCCTCGCGGAGCACCTTCGCCTTGCCCAGCTCCACCTCGTAGTCGCCCTCGGGGACCTCGCCCTTGGCGGCGCGGTAGATGCGCTTGGGCTCGAAGAAGATGACCGGGTCCGGGTGGCGCAGCGCGGCCAGCAGCAGGCCCTTGGCGTCGTACGGGTTGGACGGGGAGACCACCTTGAGGCCGGCGACGTGGATGAACAGCGCCTCCGGGCTCTGCGAGTGGTACAGGCCGCCCTTGATGCCGCCGCCGTACGGGGTGCGGATGACCATGGGCGCCGAATACTGCCCGCCCGAGCGGTAGCGCAGCTTCGCCAGCTCGCTCACGATCTGGTCGTAGGCCGGGAAGATGAAGTCGGAGAACTGGATCTCCGGCACGGGGCGCAGGCCGTAGAGCGCCATCCCCACCGCGGTCCCCACGATGCCGCCCTCGGAGAGCGGGGTGTCGATCACCCGGTCCGGGAACTCCTCGTAGAGGCCGGCGGTGGCGCGGAACACGCCGCCGAACTTGCCCACGTCCTCGCCGAGGACGACCACCCGCGGGTCGCGGCGCATCTCCAGCCGGAGCGCGTCGTTGACCGCCTGCAAGAGGTTCAGGGTTGGCATGGGTTCAGGACCGCTCCCTCCGCTCCATGAGCCCCTTGAGGAAGAATTCTGCCGCCCGGTAGCTGGAGCGGACCAGCGGCCCCGCGGCGACGTAGAGGAAACCCAGCGCCTCGGCGCGGCGGCGGGCGTCGTCGAACTCCGCGGGAGGGACGAAGCGCTCCACCTTGAGGTGGTACGAGGAGGGCTGGAGGTACTGGCCCAGGGTGAGCACGTCCACGCCGGCGGCGCGGAGGTCCCGGAAGGCCTGGTCGAGCTCGGCGTCCGTCTCCCCCAGGCCGAGCATGATGGAGGACTTGGTGTAGACGCCGGCCGGGTGGCGCTTGAGGTACTCCAGCACGCGCAGGGACTGGCGGTAGGTGGCGCGGCGGTCGCGCACGGTAGGGGTCAGGCGCTCCACCGTCTCCACGTTGTGGGCGATGACGTGGGGGAGCGCCTCGGCGACGGTGTCCAGGTCGCGCTCCACGCCCTGGAAGTCGGGGATGAGCACCTCCACGCGGGTGCGCGGGGATTCGCGGCGGAGGGCGCGGATGGCGGCCGCGAAGTGGGAGGCGCCTCCGTCCGGGCGGTCGTCGCGGTTGACCGAGGTGACGACGATGTACTCGAGGTCCAGCTCGCGGACGGCCCGGGCCAGGTTCTCCGGCTCCTCGGGGTCCAGCGGCGGCGGCGCGCCGACCTTCACGTGGCAGAAACGGCAGGCGCGGGTGCAGACCTCGCCCATCAGCATCACGGTGGCGGTCCCGCCGCCCCAGCACTCCGCGATGTTCGGGCAGCGCGCCTCTTCGCACACGGTGGCCAGGCGCGTGCGGCGGACGATGTCCCTGACCCGTTCGTAACCCTCGCCGTGCGGAAGGCGGACCTTCAGCCAGTCAGGCTTGCGGGTGCTCTCTGGGACCTGCGGCAGCGAGAATCGGTCCGGCGTCGCCATGGCGCTCTCTCCGGCATGTAAGCGCCGGAGAACGTTGGGTCAAGCGGGCAGCGCGGTCAGTTTCGGGTCTCAGTTCGGTCGGGTCTCGGCGCGCTTCTTCAGGTCATGGGAATCCAACGTCGTTGGCGTCGTCGTTGGAGTCGCAGGACTCGTTCCGGATGACGATGTCGTCGGCGATGCTCTGGAGGGCCTGCCGGAGTTGGGACGAACTGATCGCGCCAAAGAACTGACCGCCGCCCTGTTCCGCCGTTTGCCGCAGCAGG
>DATBSS010000140.1:0-42131 GCA_036559665.1 Myxococcaceae bacterium | reverse complement strand
CCAGGTCGTGCAGGGCCGCATAGAGATGCATGATTTTCGGCGTGACCCAGGTGAGCCCGAGCGGGCGGCCCTTGCGCGGCTCGGCGCAGGCCTTGAGCACTTCATCGAAGGCCGTGTCGAAAGTGACGGTGCAGTCGGTCTTGCGCATGATGCGGCGCAAGCGCTTGGAGATGTGGTGCTCGCTCAGGAAAAGGACCATGCGCTCGCGCCGCGTCCACCACTTGAGCGGACCGACGTGGCACCAGGGAAAAAATCCGCCCCGCGCAGCGGCGATGATGCGCTCCGGGGTGATGTCGCGGCATACGCCGGCGAAGGTGTCGGGCCGCGTGCGCGTCGTCGCCGCGCTCGGCACCTTTGTCCCACCGCGGGAAATGTCCGCCGCCGTGTCCCACAACAGGAACGGCAGGTCGGCGATCCGCTTGGGGTGACAGGCGTACGCCGTGCCCATCAGCCAGCGCAGCAGCTTCTCCTTCAGGGGCTCGCGGAACAGGCGGCGCCGGCGGGCGGCGAGCGTTTCGTCGCGCTCCTCGGCGATAATCTCCAGATACGACGCGGCGACGTTGGCCAACTGGATTACTCCCAGGAAGAGGCGATGCTGCGGACAGCGGGCCTCGGTTTCGGAACCTGCCGGTCAGGGCTTACGAAACTCCAAACAAGTCGCGTGCCAGTGCGGCCTTGGCAAACGCGATAGGGTTAACGAATGGCGTGCGGAAAAGTTCAGCGCGCGAGCTCGCTGGCGCGTTTTAGCAGCAGCGCACGCTCGCGTTCGTTCTGCGTCATCGCCGCCGCGCGCTCGAATTCGGCGCGCGCCTCGTCCGCCCGTCCGAGCTTGGCAAGCAGATCGCCGCGGACGCTCGGCAGCAGGTGATATTCCTTGAGCACGGGTTCGGTCGTCAGCGCGTCGACGATGCGCAACCCGGCCTCGGGGCCGAACAGCATGGCGAGTGCCACGGCGCGGTTGAGCTCGACGATCGGCGACGGCATGACCTGCGCCAATTCCCCGTAGAGACCGACGATGCGCGCCCAATCGGTCGCCTCGGCGGTGTGCGCACGCGCATGGCAGGCGGCAATGGCGGCTTGCAGGACATGCGGGCCGGGCGACGGGTTTAGCGCCTGCGCGCGCGTCAGTGCCGCGAGCCCGCGGCGGATCAGCAGTTGGTCCCAGCGGGCGCGGTTCTGATCCAGCAGCAGCACCGGCTCGCCGTCGGGCCCTCGCCGGGCGGCGAAGCGCGAGGCCTGGATCTCCATGAGCGCCACGAGGCCGTGCACTTCCGGCTCGGTGGGCGCCAGCTCGGCGAGAATGCGGCCGAGACGCAGCGCCTCCTCGCAGAGCTGCGGGCGCATCCAGTCATCGCCCGCCGTCGCCGAGTATCCCTCGTTGAAAATGAGGTAGGTGATCGACAGCACGGAGGCCAGGCGCTCGGCAAGCTCCGCCCCGCGCGGGACCTCGAACGGCACGCGCTTGTCGGCCAGCGTGCGCTTGGCCCGCACGATGCGCTGGGCGATGGTCGGCTCCGGCACCAGGAAGGCGCGCGCGATCTCCTCGGTGGTGAGGCCGGCGATGAGCCGCAGGGTCAGCGCCACCTGCGCCTCTCTGCCGAGCACAGGATGGCAGGCGGTGAACATCAACCGCAGCAGATCATCGCCAATGTCGTCGTCGAGCGCGGCGTCGAGGTCGGGCATCTGCGCCTCGCCTTCCGCGGCCAGTTCGTGGCCCAGCTCGGTGTGCTTGCGGTCGATCAGCTTGGCGCGGCGAAAGCGGTCGAGCGCGCGATGCTTGGCGGTGGCCATCAGCCAGGCGCCGGGCTTGTCGGGGATGCCGGTGCGCGGCCACTGCTCCAGCGCGGCGACGAGCGCGTCCTGCGCCAGCTCCTCCGCCACGCCCACGTCACGCACCACGCGCGCCAGGCCTGCGATCAGCCGGGCCGACTCGATCCTCCAGACCGCTTCGATCGCGCGCGCCGGATCGGTGGCCGTCACGGCCACCGATCAACGGCAACTTCCTCCCCGCGCGCAAGGGTGCTGCGGCCACCCCGCGACGTTCAGTTCCGGCGACCCTCGCGCGACTCCATGGTCTTGCGGAGCTGCTCCTCTTTGGCGCGCAGCTCACCGGTCGGGTCGACGGAGGCGAAGTCCTCCGCGCTGTGCACCTCGCGGATCTCCACCTCGCCCTCCTGGAACGGCGCGCGCTTGAGCCACTCGATGGCCTCGTCGCGCGACTTCACCTGCCAGAGCCAGAAGCCGGCGATCAGCTCCTTGGTCTCGGAGAACGGCCCGTCGAGCACGGTCCGCTTGGAGGGGCCGTCGAACCGGATCCGCGCGCCCTTCGAGCTGGGGTGGAGCCCCTCGCCCGCCAGCATCACGCCCGCCTTCACCAGCTCCTCGTTGAACTTGTTCATCGCCTCGAACACCGACGCGTCCGGCATCTTGCCCGCCTCGGAATCCTTGTTCGCCTTCACGATCACCATGAACTTCATGTTCGTCTCCTTGGTTGTGGAAGCCGGGTTCGTCCCGCCCTCTATCTCCTCGTCGAAAATGGGCCCCGGAAATCGACACGGCTCCGGCGATTTCCCGACGGACCGCCAAGTGCCCGGAATGCCTTGGAGGGTGGCGATCTCGCGGCTGTCCGAAGGCTCCCGCATCACGCGTGATCTCCGCGCAGTGGGGACGAGGCGCTGGAGCGCCTGCGGAAGCTCGTCGAAGACAGTGACGCGCGGTGTGTGTGTCGTCTGCCTCACTTGCGGACATTGTCCGACATGAATGAGACTTCATTTCTTCCGTGCATGAAGGAATTTTCCGGCTAGGCTCCGTTTCCCTTCCGGGGTCCATGCTTTCCAAGTTCTTTCCAACCACGATGCCGACGCCACCGGTCTCATTCGGACCGGGGGTCGAAATTCACCCACTGCGCGCCGGGCCACCGGGAGAAAACGTTTCCCGTTCGGAGGCGGCGAGCGCGGCGGAGGCGCTGATGGCGCGCGCGGGGGCGACGCCGGACCGGACGGCGTTCTTCCTCATCGACGATCAGGATCGCGTCACCGCGCTGACCTGCGCGGAGGCGCTGGCGGGCGCGCGGCGGGCGGCGGGTGGGCTGGCGGCGCGCGGGGTGCGGCGGGGACAGGTGGTGGTGCTGTGCCTCGACACCAGCCTGGACCTGGTGGCGCTGATCCTCGGGTGCCAGTTGCTGGGTGCCGTGCCGGCGCTGATCGAACCGCCGCCCTGGACCGCGCGGCCGGGCGAGTGGCCGGAGCGGGCGCGGTGGACGGTGGAGCGCTCCGGCGCGTCGTTGCTGGTGGTGGATCGGCCGCTGCGCGAGGCGGCGCTGCACGCGGTCGCGCGCATCCGCTCCGCGGACGCCTGCTCCGCCGGGGAGCTGGACGTGGACGCCGAGGCGCCTGGCGGCGAGCTCCCCCGCCCGGCCGAGCTGGCGTTCCTGCAGTTCACTCCGGGGACCAGCTCCGAGCCGAAGGGCGTCCGGATCTCCAACGCCGCCCTGGTGGCCAACGTCCGCGCGCTGCAGGCGGCGGGGGCGTGGACCTCTTCGGACTGCGTGGTGAGCTGGCTGCCGCTGCACCACGACATGGGCCTGGTGGGCGGGATGCTGGCCCCGCTGATCTGCGGCTTCCCGGCGGTGCTGATGAGCCCGTCCAGCGTCCTCTTCCGGCCGGCGCGCTGGCTGTGGGCGATGCATCACTTCCGCGGCACGCTCTCCCCGGCGCCCAACTACGCCTACCAGCTCTGTCTCAAGCGCATCGCCGACGAAGAGCTGAAGGGCCTGGACCTGCGCTCGTGGCGCGGGGCGTACAACGGCGCGGAGCGGGTGCTCCCGGAGACGGTGGCGCGCTTCTTCCAGCGCTTTGCGGCGTACGGCTTCCGGGCCAACGCCATGCGGCCCTGCTACGGGATGGCCGAGGTCACCCTGGCGGTCAGCGCCACGCCGCTGGATCGGCCGCCGCGGGTGGACACCGTCTCCCGCGCGGAGCTGGTGCGGCAAGGGATCGCCCTGCGGACCTCGCCCGGCGACGGCGCCACGCGCCTGGTCGGCGTGGGACGCCCGTTGCCGGGGTTCGAGATCCGCATCGCCGGCGAGGGCGGCGCCGCGCTCCCGGAGCGGTTCCAGGGGGAGATCTGGGTCCGCGGGCCGTCGCTCTTCTCCGGCTACCTGGGCGCCGAGGGGTCCGGCCTCCAGGAGGGCGGCTGGCTGAGGACGGGAGACCTGGGCTACTTCGCGGACGGGGAGCTGTTCGTCTCCGGCCGCGCGGAGCTGGCGATCAAGAGCGGCCGCCACCAGGCCCCCACGACCTGGAGGCGGCGGCAGGCCGTGGTGCCCCGGCGCCGCGCCCGCGCCCGCGTCCCGGAGCGTGCGCTGACGCTCAGCCCGGAGACGCCGCCGCCGCGTTGATGTCGGCGGGGTCGAGGACCTTCTTCGGCGCGCCGTTCTGCGCCACGCCGATCATCGCGCGGCCCATCACCTCGGTGGTGGTGATGGAATTCGGCGCCAGCGCGCGGACCAGCGGGATGAGCCACCACCCGGCCACCGCGTAGAAGATGCGGTACCCGCGCGTGCGCGAGGTGATGCCGTGCAGCGGCTGGATGAGGCCGGGGCGGAACATGAACGCCGCCTTGAAGGGCATGGCCAGCAGCGCGTTCTCCGTCTTCCCCTTCACCCGCGCCCACATGCTTCGGCCCTTCTCCGTGCCGTCGGTGCCCGCGCCGGAGACGAAGACGAAGGTCAGGTTCGGGCTGGCCTTCGCCAGGGCCTTCGCCGCCGCCATGGTGAGGTCGTAGGTGACGCGGGTGTAGTCGGCCTCGTTCATCCCGGCGGAGGACACCCCCAGGGTGAAGAAGCACGCGTCGTACCCCGCGAGCTGCTCCTCCGCGCCCGAGTAGTCCATCAGGTCCGCCCGCACCAGCTCCTTCAGCTTCGGGTGCTGCTGCCCGGTCGCCCGGCGCGCCACGCTGAGCACCGCGTCCACCCGCGGGTCGAGCAGGCACTCGCGCAGCACGCCCTGGCCCACCATCCCGGTGGCCCCATAGAGGATGACCTTCATGTGTCGAGCACCTCCGCCGCCCCAGGGAGCGGTCGCCCCTTGCTGGCAGTGCCCGTCTTCTGCCATACGGACCGCCGCTGTTCGAGACTCCATGCCATCCATTTTCGGTCGCGAAGAAGGCACCCGCTGGCCACGGGGCCAGAAATTCCGGCTCACCGCCCTCGGCCAAGACGTGGAGGCCCGCTACCAGGCGGTCCTCGCGGAGGCCCGCCAGGCCGGCGGGCGTGCCGCGTTCGACGAGGCGACGAAGGCGTTCGCCGGGCCCCTGGGGCTCCAGCCCGGTGACGGCGCGTACCTCGGCGAGCTGAAGACCCAGCCGAGGACCATCGTCGAGCTGATGGAACAGCTCCAGGACGGCGGCGCCACCAAGGCAGAGGTGAAGTCCGCCCTGGACCGGCTCATCGCCGCCAAGCTCGCCGAACCAGTGGCTTCCTGAAGCAACGGCCCCCTCAGGGGGCCATGGGCGGGTAGGGGAAGTCCGCGGTGGGGGCGGCGGGCGCCAGGAGGTGGAACCTGGTCAGGTCCATGACAATCGATCCGTCCGGCGCCTCGCTGAGCACGTCCGCCAGGCGCTGACCCCAGGCCAGGTCGAAGTGCTCCCAGGTGTAGCGGCCGTGGATGGCCTGGAGCGAAATGTCGTCGGTGCCGGTGAGCGAGCAGGAGATCTCCGCGTCGGACCTCTTGAGGTGGTCCGGCGTCAGGCCGTACCCGCGTCGCGCTCGCGCCATGGGGGGGCCGGCGATTGTGGCTCAGGCGCGGGCGGCGCGCACCGAACGCTCCTCCGCGTCCGGCTCGCAGAAGCGGAGGATGCGTTCGCCCTCCTCCTCCAGCGCCGCCAGGTCCTTCCGGGCGAGCTTCCCGAACGGCTCCAGGACCAGCGCCGTGGCGCGCTTCTTCCGCTCCACCTTCCACGTCCCGGCCACCTCACCGTCGAGGAGAAAGGTGGCGCGGACCTGGAGGTTCTTCGTCACCACCCGGCCGCGGTGCTCGTCGGCGATGACCCGGGTCCGGTCCGCGTGCGAGAGCACCAGGTTGTCGAACTCCGGCAGGAAGCGCGGGGGCGCGGGGACGTCCTCGTCCGGCCGCGGCGCGTCCGGGAGGTCGAACAGCGCGCGGCCCCGCTCGTCGCGGAAGGGCTGCAGCTCGCCGCGCAGCGCCTCGAAGGCCTCGCGCGCGGCCGGCAGCGCGCTCCACGTCTGGAAGTCCTGGTGCGAGGCGGGCCCGAAGGCGGCCAGATACCGGCGCGCGAGAGGGAGCGGCGAGGCGTCCTTCGAGTGCGCGCCCTTGAGCCAAAGGTCCGCGAGCGCGAAATCGGCGGCGGCCGGGAAGCCCCACGGCGCGCCCTGCGGCACCTGCACCAGCGGCACGACGTTGCGCACCGCGAAGCCCATGGCGCGCTCGTCGCCTTTGGGGAAGCGGCGGACCAGCGCCTCGCGCGCGTCGTCGAAGGTGCGGGGGCGCTCCGTGAAGAGCTCCCGAGCCGCCTGCTGGAGCGCGTCGAGATCCAGCGCCTCGGCGCGCTCGCGCAGGATGGATTTCATGCCCCAGGTGAGCGCGGGCTGGAGCGAGGCCCGGAGCTGCCGGGAGTCCTTCGCGGAGAGCAGGTGCAGCGTGCCGCGCATCGCGGTGGCGCGGACGAGTTGGCGCTTCTCCAGCGCCTCCAGCACGTCCTGGGCGTCCAGCTTCTCCAGCCGCGTCCACAGGCCGATGAAGGGTGGCCGGGGCGCCTGCGCCTGGAGCCCGGCCAGCGCCTCCACGGCCTCGACCACCGTGGTGCGTGCGCGCTCGAGCAGCATCTGGCGGGCGAGCGTGGCGCGGTTCAGGGCGCGGCGGCTGAGCGTGGGGGAATCGGCGGACTTGAGGGTGCGGCGCGGCCCGGGCATTCGGCGCGCCGGATTACCAGGAGCGCGTGACAGAATCCCGGACATGGCGAGATTTCTGTGGGTCTGCCTCGGCGGCGCCATCGGCAGTGGCGCGCGCTACCTGGTGGGGCTGTGGTCGCTGGCGGTGCTGGGCCCGGCGTTCCCGTACGGCACCTTGACGGTGAACGCGGTGGGGTCGTTCCTCATCTGCCTGGTGCTGCACCTGGCCCTCACCGCGCACCTCATCTCGCCCACGCTGGCGCTGTTCCTCACCACCGGGGTGATGGGCGGGTTCACCACCTACTCCACCTTCAACTACGAGACCTTCAAGTACGCCCAGCAGGGCGCGCACGGGCTGGCCCTGCTCTACGTGGGCGCGACGCTGGTGGTGTGCTTCGGCGCCGGGTTCGCCGGGGACGCGGTGGCGAAGCTGGTCGCGCGCACCTAGCCGGGTGAGCGACCACCCAGGCGGTGCACTGGCGCAGAGCCCCCCTGCCGTGCGTGAATGTGCGGTGTGAGACGGTTCGCGGTCCCCGGCGCCCTGGCAGCCCTCTGCGCGTGCGCGCCTGCCCGTCTGCCGGTGGAGGACGGCTGCGCGGACGCGCCGTTCCCCGAGGACATCCCGGCGCTCACCTGGTGCGAGTGGCCCAGCGAAGTGCCTCTTCCGAGGCTGGTGCCGAAGCGCGAGGCGCCGCGCGTGGCGGAGGCCGCGCCCGGGACGCTGGTGATGCCCGGGCACCCGGATGTGCTGGACCACGGCCCGCGCGACGCGATGAAGCTCGCGCTCACCTTCGACGCGTGCTCCACCACGGAGGAGAAGAAGTACGACGAGCGCATCGTCAATGCGCTGGTGCAGCATCGCGTCCCGGCCACCCTCTTCATCGGCGGGAGTTGGGCGAGGGACGAGGCGGAGGCGCTGAAGGCGCTGGCGAAGAACCCGCTCTTCGAGCTGGGCAACCACACGTACTCGCACCCGCACCTCACCTGGAAGACGGACGACCGCATCCGCGAGGAGCTGGCGCGGACCCAGGAGGAGATCGCGGGCATCACCGGGGTGAAGCCGGCGCTCTTCCGGCCGCCGTTCGGAGAGTACGACGACCGGGTGGTGCAGATCGCCAAGGAGCTGGGGCTGAAGACGGTGGAGTACGACCTGCCCTCCGGGGACCCGGGCGCGCCCACCGACAAGCTGGTGGAGTGGGTGGTGCGGGAGGCGAAGCCGGGCTCCATCGTGGTGATGCACCTCAACCACGTGACGTTCCACACCGCCGACGCGCTGCCGGAGATCATTGCCGGGCTGCGCGCGCGGGGCTTCACCTTCGTGAAGGTGAGCGACCTCGCGGGCGCGGCCGCCCCGGCGGCGGTGGCGTCGGCCTCAGCGGTGCCGCGGCTTCCAGAAGACCAGCTCCGCGACGTCCGGAACGACAAAGCCGTCCAGCCTGCCAACCTGCTGGTACCCGCGCCGGGCGTAGAAGCGCTGCGCACCGTCGTTGAAGTCGGACACTAGGAGGAACCAGCCTCCGGGCGCGTCCGCGGTCTCGCACTCGTAGACGTCGAGCAGGGCCTTGCCCAGGCCTCCGCCGTGCGCGTTCGCCGCCAGCGCCAGCGTGCGCAGGTACGCGCCGCGGCCGAACGCGCCGCGCTGGAGGAACCAGCACAGGCCGATGGGGGCGCCGCCGCGCTCCGCCACCCACAGGCCCTCGCCGGCGTGAAGGGCCTTCCCCCAGGAGGATTCGAACTGCGCCGCGGTGGAGGCGTAGCGGCGGAAGAGCGGCAGCGCTTCCAACTCGCGCGCCAGGGGAGGGAAGTCCTCCGCGCGCGCGTGGCGAATGGTGGCGTCAGCGCACAACAGGCGCCTCCGGGTCGAAGCGCGGCGGCTGGCGGCCGTCCACGTCGGTGAAGCAGTAGGCGCGGGCGAGGTCGGCGGCGAAGGTGATGGTGCCGGAGCGTTCGATGGCCTTGGGGTCGGCGGCGAGCGCCGCCACGCCGCGCCCCAGGTACTCCGGGGTCTCGGAGAGGTCGTAGCGGAAGGTCTTCTTGAGCTCTTCGGTCTTCATGTGCATCTCCACGCGTTCGGTGCGCATGAAGCCCGGCATCACCGCCACCACCGCCACGCCTCGCGGCTTGAGGTCGTGGCTCATGGACATGGCGAGGCGGTTCACCGCGGCGTGCGCCAGGTCCCAGGAGAGGTTCCCGCCGTAAGGCTGGGAGCCGTCCGCCATCACGCCGTCGGTGACATGGACGATCAGGCCGGCGCCGCGCTCCGCCATCCAGCGCGCCGCCTCGCGCGAGGCAAGCAGGTACGCGTAGGGCCCGGCGATCATCGCCTGCCGCCATTGGGATGCGGGGTCCTCCTCCCAGAAGGGGCGGCCGAAGGTGGCGACGTCGACGTGCTCGTTGCCGCCCCAGACCGCGTTGGCGAGGACGTCCAGGCGGCCCTGCTCGCGTCGGACGCGCGCGAAGAGCTCCGCTACCTCCGGCTCCGAGGTCAGGTCCACCTTCACCGGGACGCCACGGCCGCCGCGGGTCGTCACCTCGTCGGCGGTGTCGTCCACCGTGCCGCGCGCCCCGTCCACTGGCGCCGGGCCGCCGCGCGTGGTGCGGCCGGTGACGTAGACGGTCGCGCCGGCCGACCCCAGCGCCAACGCGATGCCGCGCCCCGCGCCGCGACTGGAGCCGGTGACGACCGCGACCTTTCCAGAGAGGGTCATGGGCGCAGGAGCGTACACGGCGGCGGCACACCGCACCGCGATTCGGTGCCGCGGTTTGGTGCCGCGGTTTGGTGCCGCGGTTTGGTGCCGCGGTTTGGTGCCGCGGTTTGGTGCCGCGGTTTGGTGCCGCGGTTTGGTGCTGCGGTTTGGTGCCGCGGTTTGGTGCCGCGGTTTGGTGCCGCGGTTTGGTGCTGCGGTTGGCGCGGCGACTCGGCGTAGCGGCTCGGTGCGGCGGTCTCGCAGGCGCGTGGTGCTCGCACTCGAGGCGCGATACCAACCGACGCACCGCGCTCGGCGATCTGTTGCTCAACAGCGTTTCGGGCGTGGCACTAGATTCAGCGCAATGGCGCCCTGGCTCGACCCGGAGGAGCTCCGCATCGGCCTGGGGTGCATGCGGCTCTCGACCGATCCGGAGCCGGATGAGTCGCGCGCGATCGACACCATCCGAGCGGCAGTGGAGGCCGGCGTCACCGTGTTCGACACCGCCCGCGCGTACGGCGACAACGAGCGCTGGCTGGCCTCGGCGCTGAAGGCGGCTGGCGCGACGGCGCGGGCGCGAGTCGTTACCAAGGGTGGGATGCGGAGGCCGGAGGGTCGGTGGATGCCGGATGGCCGCGGTATCGCCCTCCGCGCGGACTGCGAGGAGAGTCTCGCGGCGCTCGACGGAGTGCCCATCGACCTCTACCTCCTCCACGCTCCGGACCCGCGCACCTCCTGGTCGACCAGCGTGCGCGCCCTGGCGGGGCTGGTGGACCAGGGACTGGTCCGCCGTGTCGGCCTCTCCAACGTGAACCGGAAGCAGCTCGACGAGGCGCTGGAACTGGCTCCGATCGCCGCGGTGGAGGTCTCTCTCAGCATCTTCGACGACGAACCGCTCCGCGGCGGCGTGGTGGCCCGCTGCGAGGAACGCGGGCTGGCGGTGATCGCCCACTCACCGCTCGGAGGCGTGGCCCGCGCCGGGACGCTCTCCCGGGACGCGGTGCTCTCCGAGGAGGCTGCGCGTCTGGGCGCCACACCCCAGGAACTGGCCCTCGCCGCGTTGCTGGACGCCCACCCGTCCATCGTCGCCATTCCAGGCGCCCGCCGTCCGGAAACGGCTCGATCGGCGGCGCGGGCCGCCCGGCTCCAACTCGACGAGACAGCTCGCGCCCGCCTGCGTCCGAGGCTCGCCGCTCCCTCCCTGGCGCCTCGCACCGCACCACCTGCCTCAGGGGCCGAGGTGGTGCTCGTCATGGGCCTGCAGGGCTCCGGCAAGAGCGATGCCGCCGGGGCCTGGGTCGCCCGCGGCCACGAACGCCTCAACCGGGATGCGCGCGGTGGGACGCTCAAGGACCTGAACAAGGTGCTGGAGGCGGCGCTGGCGGAACGGCCGCGGCCCTTCGTGCTGGACAACACCTATGTCACTCGCGCCCAGCGCCGCGACGTCATCGAGGTAGCGCACGCCCGCGGCGTCCCGGTGCGCGGCATCTGGCTGGACATCTCCATGGCCCAGGCCCAGGTGAACGTCGTCCTCCGGATGCTGGACGCCCACGGCCGGCTGCTCTCGCCGGACGAGCTCAAGCGCGGCAAGGGCCCGACGCAGCTCTCTCCGAATTCGCTGTTCCGCACCGCGCGCGAACTGGAACCGCCCTCTCACGACGAGGGCTTCGACACCCTGGAGCGCATCGCCTTCCAACGCCGGCCGTCATCCGCCGGCGCCCCGGCGCGGCTCCTCGCCTGGGACGCGGTGCTGGACGCGGAAGGCCGGCCCACCGCCGATGCCCAGCGCGCCCTCGGTCCGCCGGGCACCAGGCGCCTCGTCTTCGGGTGGAAACCGGACGCGGACGCCGCGCAGCTCGCCCGGTCCGTCGTGGCGCTCGACCCGGAGGCGCGCTTCCTCCACTGCCCGCACCCGGCCGGACCGCCGGTCTGCTGGTGCCGGCCGCCGCTCCCCGGGCTTCCGCTCCTCTTCGCTCGCGAGGCGCAGGTGGACCTCTCGTGCAGCACGCTCGTCGGTACGGGCGCTCCGCACCGGAACCTCGCCGCGGCGCTGGGATGCTCCTACGAGGAGTGACCTACTGGCCCGCGGGCGTCATCCGCGAACCGTCCTCGGAGACCGTCCAGGTGGTGTAGCGCTGCTGGGAGATGTCGCGCAGGTGCGCCTCCTCGTAGCAGAGCGAGTAGACGACGAAGCTGGGGTTCTCGAGGTTCGGGTATCCGTATCGGTAGCAGTCCAGCCCGTCGTGGGCCTCCGCGAACGCGAACGGCCTCCCCAGGAGTTGGTTCACCTCCGGCTTGGTCATCCCGGTGTGGACGGTCTGGATGCCGCGGGGGGTGACGATGTTCGTACCTTCGCGATGGGTGACCAGCCGGACGCCCACCACCGTCAGCGCGATTCCGAGCAACGTCGCCGGCAGCGACCACCGCTGCTTCTGCGGGGTCTCGAGGAAGGCGCCGAAGATCTGCTGCTTTTCACTCATGGCCCCTTAGTTGTGCCCCGAAGGGGCGGGAGGAGGCAAGCCCACCCCGGCCGGCGGCGGGTCACGCTCCACCGAGACGACCCCGGTGCTCCCGTCCACGGTGATCCGTTGCCCGGTCTTGATATCCGAAGTGGCGTTCGCCACGCCCACCACCGCCGGGATGCCGTACTCGCGAGCCACCACCGCCCCGTGGGACATGGCGCCGCCCATCTCCATCACCAGGCCCCCGGCCGTCAGGAAGAGCGGCGTCCAGCCCGGGTCCGTGGACGGCGCCACCAGGATCTCCCCCGGCTCCAGCCTGGCCCCCACCGGATCCATCACCACCCGCGCCACCGCGGTGACCGTCCCAGCGGACGCGGCGGTCCCCACCAGCCCCTCACGCGGGGGCAGGGTGGCCTCCACGTCCGTGCCGTCGGAGAGCATCACCCGGGGGATGTGGCGCCGCCCCAGCTCGCGCTCCCGCACGGCGCGCCGCTCGCGCACCAGCGCGCGCAGGTCCTCTCCCGCCAGCGCGCGCCGGAGCTCCGCCACGTCCAGGAACACCGCGTCCTCCGCGTGGTCCAGCCGCCCGTCCTTCACCAGCGAGGCGCCCACGTCGAGGATCAGCACCCGTCCCTTGGCCAGCAGCTGCACGAAGGCGAACTTGATCAGCTCGCGCAGGCCGGCCAGCTCGCGCACCCGCGAGAGCGCGAACCTCACCAGCATCCCCCGCCACTCGCCGGCGCGCTCGGCCCGCTCGCCCAGCATGCGCACCATCTCGTCCGCCTCGCGGGAGGCGCGGCGGAACTGTTCGTCCGGCGGCGTGGCCCCCGTGGTCTCGCGCAGGGTCAGGTAGTTCGCCACGCTCCCCAAAAGGTGTGCCGGGTCCTCCCGCCACCGCGCCACGCCGAGGTCGATCTCCGCCACCGCGCGCACGCCGTAGCGCGAGAGGAAGCGCTCCATCGGCCCCATCACCACCTCCGGCAACGCCCGCTCCCGGTAGCGGCGCGCCAGCTCCGCGGGGCTCAGCTCGCGGAAGACCCTCCGCGCCTCGGAGTCGCCGGACCGGCCGATCTCGTCCGCCACGCCCCACAGCTCCAGGTCCATCTCGGTGGTCGGGTTGTGGGGCAGCGCCCGCAGCGCGCCGTCCAGCTCCACCCGGGTGGCGAGCGGGCCGAGCAGCTTCCGCGACACGGCGATCGCGCCCACGCCGACCAGGGCGTTGGGGACCACGCGGCCCATCATGCGCGGCGCGACGGCGACGAGCAGCCGGACGAAGGCGTCCAGCTTCTCCGAGGGCGTGGTGCCGGCCGGCACGTCGCCCTCGCGGAGCATCTCCTGGATGGCGTCCTGGGCGCGCGCCCGGCCGCGGGCCGGCGAGATCAGCGCGCGCATGGCGGTGAACGGCGCCCGCAGTACGAAGACGATGCGGGCCACGGCGCGGGCCAACACCCGCTTCGGCGTGTGCTTCACCGCGAAGCGCGGGTCATCCAGCAGGGACTTGATCACCGGCAGCGAGCGCACCTCCATCCGGGCCATGACGAACTGGAGGAGCGTCCGCCCCAGGTCGCTGCGCAGCAGGGGGCCCATGTCCATCCACATCCGTTCGCCGGCGAGGTGCATCGGCTTCGGGCCGGCGAGGGGGGCCGCGGGCGGCCTTCCGAGCACCGTGGCCACGCTGGTGCCGAGGAGGCGGAACGCCTGGACGCCGATGGGCGTGAAGGGCCCCAACACCCCCTGCGCCACGTTCACGCTGAAGTACGCGGTGAACGGCCCCGGCCGCGGCGCGACCGGGTAGAGCGTGGTGATGGGCCGGCTCTGCAGCAGCAGCGGCCGGCGCGCGCGGTCCAGCGCCCATTCCAGGTCCTGCGGCGAGCCGTAGTGCGCCTCCGCCCGCTCGCCCAGCGCCCCGATGGCGGCCAACTCCTCGTCGGTGACGCACGCCTGCTGGGCGTCCCCGGCCGAGTGCACCTCGCGGGTACCGCCGCCGGGCACCGGCTCGATGCGCAGCTTCTTGTCTCCCAGCCGCCGCCCCACCACCCGCCGCCCCTCGCGCGAGAGGACGAAGTGGTCCGGGTTCACCGCCCCGGAGACGATGGCCTCGCCGAGGCCGGGGCTGGCGTCGATCACCAGCTCCGTGCGCCTGCCCGTGATCGGGTTCGCGGTGAACATCACGCCCGCCACCGCTGCGTCCACCATCCGCTGCACCGCGACCGCCAGGTGCACCGCGCCGTGCGGGATGCCGCGCTGGGCCCGGTAGACCACCGCTCGCTCGGTGAAGAGCGACGACCAGCACTCGCGGACGGCGTCCAGCAGCGCGCGCTCACCCACCACGTTGAGCAGCGTGTCGTGCTGGCCGGCGAAGGATGCGTCCGGAAGGTCCTCCGCGGTGGCGGACGACCGCACCGCCACCGGTGCGTCCCCGGCCGGCCCGGCGATCTCCCGGTACGCCGCCGCGCACGCCGCCCGCACCGCCTCCGGCATCTCCGCCTCGAGCAGCGCCGCCCGCGCGCGCTCCGCCAGGCCGGAGAGCGCGGCCAGGTCCGACACGGGCACGCCCTCCAGCCCGGCCAGGACGCCCGGCAGCGCGCTCTGCCCGGCGGCGAGCTGGTACGCCGCGGTGGTGACGCAGAAGCCAGGGGGCACCGGGAAGCCCGCGCGCGTCATCTCGCCCAGCGAGGCCGCCTTCCCGCCCGCGATGGGGAGCGAAGCGCGGGACAGTTCGCCGAACGACAACACCCATGGCCCGGCGCCGGGAGACGGCATCGACCCGAGCGGAGCACCGGCCGCCTCGGCGCGTCACCAGAAATATGCACCCCGGGTGACACCGGGGAAGCCGTGAGAAGCGAGCAGACCGGCCTCGCCCGGGTGTAGTCTCCGCCGCCGCTGGCGCGCCGGCCCCCCTGGCGCACGAATGGACGGGAGCCCATGTCGACGACCTTCACGCTGAACGGCGTCCGGAAGACGGTGGACGTTCCGGAAGAGATGCCTCTGCTCTGGGTGCTGCGGGACGTGCTGGCGATGACCGGCACCAAGTTCGGATGCGGGATGGCCCAGTGCGGCGCCTGCACCGTGCACCTGGACGGCAACGCGGTCCGCACCTGCATCCTCCCCATCTCGGAGGTCGCCGGGAAGTCGGTCACCACCATCGAGGGCCTGGGCACGCCGGAGAAGATGCACCCGGTGCAGGCGGCGTGGGTGGCGGAGAACGTGCCCCAGTGCGGCTACTGCCAGAGCGGGCAGATCATGTCCGCCGCGGCGCTGCTGGCGCACAACCCGCACCCGTCGGATGACGACATCAACACCGCGATGAGCGGGAACCTCTGCCGGTGCGGAACGTACTCGCGCATCCGGAAGGCCATCCACCGCGCGGCGGACGGCGGAGGTGCCAAGTGAGCGCCCCGTCCGATCAGGTGAAGCCCGGGAAGGACCAGGAGTCCCCCCAGGTGATGAGCCGGCGCGGCTTCCTGCAGGTCGGGACCGCGGTGTCGGGCGGGTTGATGGTGAGCATGTGGCTGCCGGAGGTGGCGCGCGGCAGCCAGATGCCGTCCGCGGACGCGTGGAAGCCCAACGCATGGCTGCGCATCGACCGCACCGGGACCACCTTCCTCTGCTCCCAGGCGGAGATGGGCCAGGGCATCACCACCGGGCTCACCACCATCATCTGCGAAGAGCTGGAGTACGACCCTCGCAAGATCAAGGTGGAGTTCGCGCCGGCGGATCGCGCCTACGACAATCCCTTGATGGGGCTGCAGGGCACCGGTGGCAGCACCAGCACGAAGATGGCCTGGAACCCGCTGCGGGAAGCGGGGGCGATGGCGCGGGAGAAGCTGCTCAGCGCCGGGTCGAAGGTGCTCAAGGTGGCCCCGGCGAACCTGGTGGCCGCCGACGGCGCCATCCACCACACGGCCAGCGGACGCTCGATTCCCTACGAGGAGCTGGCGGAGAAGGCGGCCTGGCTGCCCACGCCCTCCAAGCCCACGCTGAAGAAGCCCGATCAATACAAGTACGTGGGCAAGCCGATGCAGCGCCTGGACGCGGTGGCCAAGAGCACCGGCACCGCGGGCTTCGGCATGGACGTCCAGGTGCCGGAGATGCGCATCGCGGTGGTGGTGCGCGCGCCCTCCTTCGGCGGCACGGTGAAATCGTTCGATGCCGCGGAGGCCAAGGCCATGCCGGGCGTCGAGGCGGTGGTGCCCCTCGGCTACGGCGTGGGCATCGTGGCCAGCACCTACTGGCATGCGCGCCAGGCTGCGGAGAAGCTGACCGTCACCTGGAACGAGCCGCGCGGCGACGTCTCCAGCGCGTCCATCCGCGGCCAGTGGGTCAAGGACATGGAGGGCTCCGGGCTGTCGGTCCGCGAGCTGGGTGACGCGAAGGGTGCCGTGGCGGGAGCGGCCAAGAAGCTCCACGCGATCTACGAAGCGCCCTACCTGGCGCACGCGCCAATGGAGCCGATGAACTGCACCGCGCGCGTCACCAAGGACCTCTGCGAGGTCTGGGCGCCGACGCAGTCCGCCGGCCTCAGCCAGTACGTCGGCGTGGACGTCACCGGGCTGCCGCACGACAAGGTGATCATCCACAGCACGTACCTCGGCGGCGGGTTCGGCCGGCGCGTGGGCGACGACTTCGTGCGCGACGCGGTCCTGCTCTCCAAGGCGGTGGGCAAGCCGGTGAAGGTGGTCTGGTCCCGCGAGGACGACATCAAGCAGGGCACCTTCCGGCCGGCCTCGTACCACGAGATCTCCGGCGGGCTGGACGCGCAAGGGAACGTGGTGGGGGTGCACCACAAGATCGCCACGCCTTCCATCCTCGCCCAGCTGCTGGGACCCTTCATCGGCGCCGCGCTCTTCAACTGGCTACCCATGGGCCTCAAGCAAGGCATGGGCCGGGCCATCGCGGGGGGCATGGCCGAGAAGGGAGACGCCCAGCAGGTCGAAGGCGCGGCCGACACGCCGTACGTGTTCCCATCGCACCGCGTGGAGCTCTACGGGCGCGACCCCGGCATCCCGCTGGCCTTCTGGCGGTCGGTGGGCAACTCCTTCAACGCGTTCGTGATGGAGAGCTTCATCGACGAGCTGGCGGCCGCGGCCGGCAAGGACCCGCTGGAGTTCCGGCGCACGCTCCTCAAGGACTCGACGCGCCACCGCGCGGTGATGGACCAGGTGGCGGAGAAGGCCGGCTGGGGCAAACCGCTTCCGGCGGGCCGATTCCGGGGCATCGCCCAGCACTTCTCCTTCTCCAGCTACGCGGCGGTGGTGGCCGAGGTCTCGGTGGAGAAGGGCGATATCCGGGTCCACCGCATCGTCACCGGCATCGACTGCGGGCGGATCGTGAACCCGGACATCGTCCGCGCGCAGCTGGAAGGTGGCGCCATCTACGGGCTGTCGCACGGGTTGAAGCAGAACATCACCATCGACAAGGGCGGCGTGGTGCAGTCCAACTTCCACGACTACGAGCTGCTCCGCATCCACGAGGCGCCGGTCATCGAGACGATCCTGGTGCAGAGCGACGCCGAGCCGACCGGCGTGGGCGAGCCGGGCGTGCCGCCCATCGCTCCCGCGGTGGCGAACGCGGTCTTCGCCGCCACCGGGAAGCGCCTGCGCCGGATGCCGCTGTCGCTGGAGGACGCGGACCAGCCCAAGCCGACGTAGGGCGTCGATGTAGGACTGCGGCCCGCCGGACTCGTCCGGTGGGCCGACAGCCGCCGGGGAGGAAAAGGGCAGGGCCTTCCCGGGCGAGGTACAGTTCCGCGCGAGCCGACAGGATTGCGCGAGGCTCGCCGCGCGTTGCTGGCACAATTTCTGGAGCACTCGATCGACATGTCGAGATTCGCGAGCCTCCTTCCCGCCCTCGTCTTCCTCGCCGCCGGTTGCACCCTGTCGCACGCGGCGCGCGCGCCGG
Source organism: Myxococcaceae bacterium (assembly GCA_036559665.1). Classification (GTDB taxonomy): domain Bacteria; phylum Myxococcota; class Myxococcia; order Myxococcales; family Myxococcaceae; genus DASRBA01. The sequence continues at coordinate 24,171 of DATBSS010000140.1, read as the reverse complement.
AGGCGCTGGCCGTCGCGGTGACGCCCACCGCCGCGGACATCGCCGACGCGCACGCGCTCGAGGCGGACCAGGCGGCCGCCGCCGAGGCGGAGGCGGAGATCGCGCAGGAGGAGGCCGAGGACGAGGCGTCCGGCTTCGACGACGGCACCGGGGCCCCGGACGACGACGAGCTGGCCGGGGTGCCGTCCGCCGACGAGGGTGAGTCCCACGAGACCGCGGTGCCGCCGGGCACCCCGGAGGTCCACTACACGGCGGACGTGCCGGAGGCGGAGCTGGAGCAGCTGTGGAAGGAGTCGCCGGAGGCGCTGGGGTCCATCTCCATCGGCTTCACGGACGAGGGCCGGCTGGTCAACGGAGAACGGTTCCCGGATGGGGACGGCTGGATGGTGGTGGATCCGGAGCGGTCGTACGCGACGCGCGAGACCATCGACGCGGTCATCGCCGCGGTGAAGCAGGTGCGGGCGCAGTACCCGGAGGCGCCGCCCCTGCGGGTGAACCAGATCAGCGCCCGGGAGGGCGGCTGGCTGCGACCGCACAAGAGCCACCAGAACGGGCGGGACGTGGACCTGGCGTTCTACTACCCGTCCCCGGAGCCGGTGCGGGTGCGCGCCCGCGAGAAGTACATCGACGTGCAGAAGACCTGGGCGCTGCTGAAGGCGCTGGTCACCCTGACCGACGTGCAGATGGTGCTGCTGGACCGGCGGGTGCAGAAGGTGCTGTACGACGCCGGCCTCAAGAGCGGCGAGGACAAGGGCTGGCTGGACTCGCTCTTCAACGGGCCGGACGCGCTGGTGAAGCACGCGCGCCGCCACCGCGACCACCTCCACGTGCGCTTCTTCACCCCCCGCGCGCAGGAGCTGGGCCGGCGGGTGGCGCCGCTTCTGGCGATGCGGCCGGAGCAGAACGTGCTCTTCCACCGCGTGAGGCGGGGCGACACGCTGGGCGGCATCGCGGCGCGCTACGGCAGCTCGGTGGCGCTGCTGCGGAAGCGGAACGGCCTGCGGGGCAGCTTCCTCCGCGTCTCGCAGGTCCTCCAGGTCCCGCTGCAGGGGCCCTGCACCCGGTGCCCGGTGCCGCCGCCAGTGGTCGTCCCCGACCGGCGCCTCCCGCCCCAGGCGACCAGCGAACCGGTGTCGTCCGCCGCGCTCGGCGCGCCGGATTCGAGCGCCGGCGCGCAGTAGCGCCTCGGTTGCCCTCGTTCAGGAAGTCGCCGCGACCGCGTCGCTCCCAGCGGTGACGCGCCAGGAGATGAGGGCGCTCATCAGCAGCATCGTCCCGGCGATGAGGAAGGGCGCGCCGATGAGCGGCGCGGCGGCGCGGGACTGGATGGCCCAGGCCAGCGACTGGGAGAAGAGCACCGGGCCGATCATCTCGGTGATGCCGCGCAGGCTGCCCAGCGCGCCCTGGAGCGCGCCCTGTTCCGACGGCCCCACCCGCCGCGACATCAGCGCGTTGTTGGTGGGCATCACCAGCCCCATCAGCGCCATGACCGGGATGCCGGCGATGAACGTCGCGGTGTTCGCCGCCAGCGCGTAGATGAAGAACCCGGCCCCCGCCATGCCCAGGCCGAGCACCAGCCCGCGCCGGTCTCCCAGCCGCTTCACCATCGGCCCGACGAGCGCCGCGCCGACGACCGCGGACGAGACGCCCACCACCGCCAGCACGCCCCCGGTCAGCATCCCGTTCCAGCCATACCGGTACTTCGTGTAGAGGACGAAGACGGCCGGCAGCGCCACGTGCGCCAGGCCATAGAGGAAGAACGCCGCCCCCAGCCCCAGCAACTCCGGGTGGGATCCCATCAGCCGCAGCGCCCCCACCGGGTTCGCCTTCTTCAGGTCCACCTTCGCGCGGAGGTGATCGGGCAGCGACTCCGGCAGGACGATCAGCCCGTAGAGGAAGTTGGCCAGGCTGAGCCCGGACGCCACGTAGAAGGGGAGCCGCAGGTCGATGTCCCCCAGTACGCCGCCCACCACGGGGCCGACCACGAAGCCGATGCCGAACGAGGACGCCAGCAGCCCGAACTTCTTCGCGCGCTCCTCCTCCGGGGTGATGTCCGCCACGTACGCGCTCCCCAGGGGCCAACTCGCCGAGGTGACCCCGGAGATGAGCCGCCCGGCGAAGAGCCACGGCAACGCCGGCGCCAGCGCCATGAACAGGTAGTCCGCGCCCAACCCGAGGTTGGAGAGCAGCAGGAGCGGCCGCCGGCCGAAGCGGTCCGAGAGGGCGCCCAGCAATGGGGCGAAGATGAACTGCATGGTGGCGAAAGCGAACCCGAACCAGCCGTTCATCTCCGTGGCCGCTGCGGTGTTCCCGCCCTCGAACTGCTCCAACAGCCTGGGCAGCACCGGGACGGAGACGCCCAGCGCCAGCATGTCCAGCGCCACGGTGATGAAGATGAAGAGGAACGCGGCGCGGCCGTGCGGGCGTGGGGCGGAGTCAGCCATGGAGGCGCCGTGTCTATCGCGGTAGGAAGCCTGGTGCCATGAGCCAGATCCGGCCCGCCGCGCTGGTGATGAGCTACCAGTACCCTGGCCGCTACGCGTTCAACGTGCTGGCGGGCGCGGTGGAGGCGGGCCTGCCGGCGGACCGCGTGCGGCTGGATTTCCCGCGCGACCGGGAGTCGATGCTGGAGGCCGCGCACCGGCGGGCTCGCGAGGGCTGCGCGGTGGTGGCGGCGTGGTCGTTCTACTCCGCCAGCTTCCCCGCCGCCGCCGAGGAGCTCCGCTGGCTCAAGCCTCAGCTCCCCACGGGCGCCCTCTGCGTCGCGGGCGGCGTGCACGCCACCGCCGAGCCGCTGGAGACGCTGCGCGCCGGGTTCGACCTCATCGCCGTGGGCGAGGGCGAGCGGACGGTGCTGGAACTGCTGGACCTCTGCGCCCGCGGCGAGGACCCGCGCGGCGCCCGCGGCACGGCGCACCTGGACGCGGAGGGACGCGTGCGCTCCGCCCCGCGCCCGGAGCCGGTGGCGCTGGACGACTTCCCGCCCTTCGCCGTCGCCCACCGCCGCTTCGGGGCGATCGAGATCACTCGCGGCTGCATCTATGCCTGCCGCTTCTGCCAGACGCCGTTCATCAGCAAGGCGCGCTTCCGGCACCGCTCCATCCAGTCCATCCGCGACGGCGTGGACGCCATCCGCCGCCACGGCATCCGGCACGACGCGCGCTTCATCAGCCCCACCTCGCTCTCCTATGGCTCGCCGGACGAGTCGGTGAACCTCCCGGCGGTGGAGGCGCTGCTCCAGGCCGCGCGCGAGGCCATCGGCTCCGGCGGTCGCGTCTACTTCGGCACCTTCCCCTCCGAGCTCCGCCCGGAGCACGTCACCCCCGAGGCGCTGGCGCTGATCCGCCGATACGCGGACAACCGGAGCGTCATCATCGGCGGGCAGTCCGGCTCGGACCAGGTGCTGGCGCGCAGCCACCGCGGCCACGGCGTGGAGGCCATCCGCCGCGCCGCGCGCGTGGCGGTGGAGTGTGGCTTCGTCCCGGACGTGGACTTCATCCTCGGGCTGCCGGGCGAGGGACCGGAGGAGATGCGGCAGACGGTGGCCCTGATGTACGAGCTGGCCGACTCGGGCGCACGCGTGCACGGACATACCTTCCTCCCGCTGCCGGGCACGCCGTTCCGGGACGCCGCTCCCGGCTCGGTCGATCCGGAGACCACCCGCGAGCTGGACCGCCTCGCCGCGCGCGGCCAGCTCTACGGTGGCTGGAAGCGGCAGGTCACGCTCGCGCGCGAGCTTTCGGAGCGGCGGCGGCACGCCGCTCGGGAGCGCGGAGCTGCCGCTGCATCGCCGCCGGCAGGTACTTCGACGCCTCCCGGAAGGTGAGCCCGGACGGTTCGCCGTCGTGCGCCTGGAGGAACCGGAACGTCAGCTCCGGCCGCCGCTTCGACACCTCGCGCAGCACCCAGCCGATGGCTTTGCGGATGAAGAACTCGCGCTCGCCCAGCATGGGCGCGGCGATCCGCGCGAAGAGGTCGAAATCGCCGCGTCCTGCGCGCAGCTCGTCGAGCTGGGCGAGGAGCGCGGTCCGCCGCACCCAGAAGTCCTCGTCCTTCGCCCAGCGCCCGATTTCTTTCGGTTCGCCGTTCACCACCGGCCCCACCATCTTCACCGCCATCCAGTCCACGTGCGCCCAGTTGGCGGAGGTGCGCACCAGGTCGATCAACCAGGGGAGATCGGCGCGCTCCAGGAGCCCGTGCCGTTTCTCCATCACCGCGATCGCCGCCGACCGCAGGTCGTGGAAGTCGGTCCGGTAGGCCGCGTCCACCAGCGCCCGCAGCTCCGAGCGGGTCAGCGAAGGATGCCTGGCCAACAGCTCCTTCGCCGCCGCGCGCACGCCGGGCATGCCGACGCCGTGGAACTGGAGCCCGGATTTCATATAGGCCCGCTCGCTCGTGGCGCGCTCGGCGGAGCCCTCTGCCCGGAATCGCTGCGCGACCGCTTCGATCTCCGCGCCGGCGTCAAACGAGCGGGTCGGAGCCCCCGAGCCGGCGCGGGAAGCCACGGCTACTTCTTCGCCTCGCCGCCACGGATCTCCTTGGAGACGACCGTGCCGCCGTCGGCGCCAATCTCGTAGACGAGCGGCACGCCGGTCCCCAGCTCCAGCGCCACCACCTGCTCGTGGTCCAGGTGGTCCAACTGCATCACGATGGAGCGGTTGGAGTTCCCGTGCGCCACCACCAGGACGTTCTTCCCCTGGCGGAGGTCGCCGGCGATGGCGCGGTCGTAGAAGGGCAGGGTGCGCTTGGCGGTGAGCTCCAGCGACTCCCCGTTGGGCGGGACCACGTCGTAGGAGCGCCGCCAGAGCTTCACCTGGGCGTCGCCGTAGCGCTTGGCGGTATCCGCCTTGTTCAGGCCCTGGAGATCTCCGTAGTGCCGCTCGTTGAGCGCCTGGTCGCGGATGATGGGCGGGCGTTGGCCGGTCGCCTCGAGCACCAGGTCCAGCGTCTCCTGCGCCCGGCTGAGCACGGACGTGTACGCCACGTCGAACTTGATGTCCGCGATCGACTTGCCGGCGCGGCGCGCCTCATCACGGCCTTTTTCGGTGAGCGGGACGTCGATCCACCCGGTGAAGCGGTTCTCCAGGTTCCACAGCGACTGGCCGTGACGGATGAGCACGAGCTTGGACATGGTCTGACCCTCCCTACTTCGCCCCGCCGAGGTACCGGAACACCGACTCCGCCACGCAGGCGGGTTTGGGCTCGTTCTCGATCTCGATGGTGCACTGCATGAGCCCCTCCACACCGCCCTGGACCTCCTTCAGCTCGGCCAGCTTCGCCGTCAGCCGGTAGCGCGCGCCTTCCTTGAGGGGGGACGGGAAGCGCACCTTGTTCAGGCCGTAGTTGAGCACCGCCTGGAAGCCGCGGATGTCCGCCAGCTCGAAGAACAGGCCGGCGATGCGCGCGAGCGTGAAGTACCCGTGGGCGATGGGCACGCCGTAGGGGGACTCGCGCTTGCAGCGTTCGCGGTCCACGTGGATCCACTGGTGGTCCCCGGTGGCGTCGGCGAACGCCACGATGTCCTCGTAGCGGAGCGACTTCCACTCGGTGGTCCCCAGCGACTTGCCCACCTGCGCCTGCAGACCAGCCAGCCCCTCGACGATCGTCTTGGTCCCCATGGCGCCGGCCTATAGCACTCCCTCCGGCCCCCGTGCAGGCGAGCGGCCTCGCCCGCGCGCGCCCTCTGTTGCGCGGCGGACGGCTCCCCCCAGCTTTGGCGCAAAGGAGGCAGCACGCATGGCCAAGGTGGCGTTCATTCTGGGCGAGCAGTTCGAGGACTCGGAATTCCGCGTCCCGTACGACAAGGTGAGGCAGGCCGGGCACCAGGTGACCGTCATCGGCGTGCAGGCGGGCCAGGAGCTCGCCGGCAAGAAGGACCGGGAGAAAGTGAAGCCGGACCTGTCGATCGACCAGGCGAAGGCGTCGGACTTCGACGCGCTGGTCATCCCCGGCGGCTACTCGCCGGACCACCTACGGACCAACCTCAAGATGGTCGGCTTCACCCGCGAGCTGTTCATGGCCGGCAAGCCGGTGGCGGCGGTGTGCCACGGTCCCTGGATGCTGGTGGAGGCGGACGTGCTGGACGGCCGGATGGTGACGTCCTGGCCGTCGGTGAAGACGGACCTGATCAACGCCGGCGCGCGCTGGGTTGACCGCGAGGTGATGGAGGACGGGAACCTGATCACCTCCCGGAAGCCGGACGACCTGGAGGCGTTCTCGGCCGCCATCCTGCGGCAGCTCTCGGGGAAGATCGCCGACCGCGCGCGGCCCTCGACTCCGGCCGAGCCAGCCACCGTCCACTGAGGGGCCCGGGGCTACTCGAGCACGCAGCCGAAGTGCGGGCCCTGGTACGTCGCCCGGGCGCCCCACAGGACCAGCGCGGACGCCTCCACCGTCTTGTTCGCCTGGTCCACCGAGTAGCGCGCCACGTCCGGAGACGCCTTGACCCAGGCGCGGCAGTAGTCCTCCGGCATGTTCATCACGAACAGGCAGGAGCAGATGTCGTGCGCGGCGTGTCCGGCCGCCAGCTCCAGGTCGTTGTTGGTGTATTCCCGCGTACCGCTGGCGGCGCACGCCAGGACCGCGCCCACCGCCAGCGCCGCGCCCAGGCTCCGCTTCGTTCGCCGCGTCATCGCGCCACCGCCAGTGCCTTGGAGGCGAGGTCGTTCACGCTCATCGTCGCGTTCCGGTCGTCCCCGGTGCGGACGATCACCACGTCCTGGGAGGGGACGACGATGATCCGCTGCCCCCAGTGCCCCTCGGCCGCGTAGGCGTCGCCTGGCACGTCGGGCCATGGCCGCGTGGCGATGCTCTGTTCGGGGACGGCCTGGTTGAGCCACCACTGCCAGCCGGTGGGCTCGTTGTCCGGGTGGATGACCTTCAGCCGGAACGGCGGCGCCACCGTGGCGGTGGAGGCCGCCACCCAGCCGTCGGGGAGGACGCGCGCGCCGGCCCAGCAGCCGTCGCTGAGGTAGAGGTATCCGAACCTCGCCAGGTCCTGCGGCGTGGCGTAGAGGTACGAGCCGCCGAAGGAGCCGCCCCGCGGGTCGCGCTCCAGCACCGCGGTCTTCATCCCGATGGGGCTGAAGAGGAGGTCGAAGGCGAAGTCCTCGCCGAAGGAGGGGACCATGGCGGCGGTGACGACCGAGGACAGCAGGGTGGAGTCGCCGGTGGAGTAGTCCCAGCTCGTCCCCGGCGCGTCGCGCAGCGGGTGCGAGGTGACGAACTTCACCGCGTCCTTGTGGCCGACGCCGTAGAGCATCGCGAGCACGGAAGACACCTGGTACGACTCGTGTTCGTACGCCTCCCTCCAGTCGAACCCGGAGCTGAACTCCATCAAGTTCCGGATGGTGATGTCCGCCGCGCGCGAGTCCGGGTTGGTGATGGTGACGTACTTGCTGATCTTGTCGTCCTCGGAGAGGGCGCCCCTCACCTTCGCCACGCCGACCAGCGCGTTGGTGACGCTCTTGGTGACCGACCAGGCGATGTGCGGCTTGGCGGCGTCCCAGCCGCGCGCGTAGCGCTCGTAGACGATCTGCCCGTTCTTGATGATCACCAGCCCGTCGGTGCGCAGCCCCAGTCGCTCCTCGTCCTTCCCGCTGAGCGTGAAGGCGTACGACTCCAGCGCGGCGATCTCCGCCTGGCGCTGGGTGGCCACCTGGCCGGCGATGGAGGGCCAACCGTCGGTGGGCCACGAGCCCCGGTTCGGGCAGGCGGCGCGCACCGATGTTGGGGCGGCGGCGGCGGCGCAGAGGAGGGCGGCGGCGGCCGCTCGAGGCAGTGACATGCGGTGCTCCCTCTTTTCAAAGACCTCTTTAGAACTGGAACCGGACCACGGGCATGGACGCCATCTTCGGAAGGTGGGGCTGAGGCTCGCCCGCGGTCCACTGCATGGTGATCACCGCCGCGGCGGGCAGCAGCACCATGTCGGCCGCGGTGTACGCCGCCAGCCGCCCCGGCTCGTTGGCGTTGAAGCCCAGGAAGCCGGCGGCCACGAAGGTCGCCACGCTCACCCCGGTGGTGATCCAGATCGCCGGAGAGAGGTGGAAGCGCCCGGGGCCGGCCCAGTTCCCCGCCACCCAGGACGCGAGCGAGACCGCCACCGGCGGCAGCGCCACCGCGAGCAGCAGCGCCGGCAGCGCGCCGAGGTCGCTGCCGGTGAGCGTGCTCAGCCACTGGCCGGCCCAGATGGAGAGCGGCGCGGTGACCGCCGCCGCCACCACGCCGGAGCCGGCCTGGAGCAGCAGCACGGGCCGCTGCTCGCCGGCGGTGGACGCCGTGGTGGGTGGGTCCGCCAGGGCTGCCGGGGCGGAGGCGAACGAGAGGATGACGAGCAGGTGCCGGAGCGAGCGGGCGTTCACCCCCGCATTCGTAGCAGAAGCCCGCCCGCCTGAGGTCACTTCCCCTCGGGCACCTGCTTGAGCGACGCGGAGTTGATGCAGTAGCGGAGCCCGGTGGGCCGGGGCCCGTCGTCGAACACGTGGCCCAGGTGGCCGCCGCAGCGCGCGCACGTCACCTCGGTGCGGAGCATCCCGTGGGAGGCGTCCGTCTCGGAGGCCACCCGCCCCTGGGCGAGGGGCTGGGTGAAGCTGGGCCACCCGGTGCCGGAGTCGAACTTCGACTCGGAGCTGAACAGCGGCGCGCTGCAGCCGGCGCACGCGTAGACCGCCGGGTCGTGTGAATTCCAGTACGTGCCGGTGAAGGCCCGCTCGGTCCCCTTCTGGCGGAGCACCCGGAACTGCTCGGGCGTGAGCAGCTTCCGCCACTCCTCCTCCGTTCGCTTCACCTCGCTGGAGCCGCTGGAGTCAGACATGACTCACCTCCTCGTGCCCGGTTTCACCCGGGGAAAGATGGATACGAAGGATGGCACGCCGCGGTTTCGCGCGAGCGCGCTCGGTTCCCAGGTGGGAGTGCCGGCCACCATGGCCCGCTGGCTGCAACAGGATGCGCCTCCGCCTGTCGATCCGAAGGGCCACGGATCGAGGGCGCGCTCATGAGCGACATGAACGGCAACGGTTATAACGGTTACAGTCACGGTTACAGTTACAGTAACGGCAGCGGCGGCGGCGGCTTCGGGAGCAGCGCCAGCGGAAACGGCGCGATCCACGGGAACACCGCGCTGCGGGTCCAACCGGACCCCCGCCCCTACGCCGACGCGCGGGGGCGGGTGCGGACGCTGATCGTCGACGACTCGCCGTCTGCGCGTGAGGGGGTTCGTCTGCTCCTCTCGCAGGACACCGAGGTGGAGGTGGTCGGCGAGGCGGCCAGCGGGCAGGAGGCCCTGGCCTTCATCCGGCGCGACCGCCCGGACCTGGTGGTGCTGGACGCGCAGATGCCGCAGATGAGCGGGCTGGAGGTGGCGGCGCGGCTGACGCGCGAGGGGATGCCGGCCGTGGTGTTCACGGCTACCTGTGAGCGGGAGACGCTGGACGCGCTCCGCAGCAACGGGCTGGACTACCTGCTCAAGCCGTTCGCGGACGACCGCTTCTTCGACGCGGTCCGGCGCGCCAAGGTGCGCATCCGGCTGGCGCGCACGCTGGACCTGAGCGAGCGCGTGCTGAGCGCGTACCGCCAGGTGAGCGGCGGCGCGGAGCTGGAGCCGCTGCCGGCGCCCCCCGCCCTGCCGTACCAGGAGGGCGCGGGCCCGCGCGGCGCGGCCTCCGAGGGCGGCGGCGGGTACGTCAGCCGGCTCGCCATCCGCGACATTGGCCGGGTGGTGTTCGTCAACGTGGACGAGATCGACTGGATCGAGGCCGCCGACTACTATGTGCAGATCCACGTGGGGCCCAAGGCGTACCTCCACCGGGAGACGATGCAGCGGCTGGAGTTGGAGTTGGACCCGGCGCGCTTCATCCGCATCCACCGCTCGGCCATCGTCAACCAGTCGCGCATCCGCGAGCTGCGCCACCAGGGCCGCCGCGACATGTTGGTGGTGCTGAACGACGGCGCGGAGCTGCGGGTGGCGAGGAGCCACCGCGAGAGGCTCCAGCAGATCCGGTAGAGAGGCTCCGTCGCGGCAGTGGGTTGGCTCGCCGGTGAGCGATCTCATTGGCGCGCGGCTCGCTTTGGCGCGCCGTCCTCAGGTCGCGCACTATGCTCCCGCGCATGAGCCCCCGGCGCGCCGCCCCTCTCATTCTCTTCGCCCCGGGCGCGGGTGCGCCCTCCTCATCCGCGTGGATGAAGCGCTGGGCGAAGCACCTGGGCACGGTGGGGCGCGTGGTGACGCTCGACTACCCGTACATGCGCGCGGGGCGGAAGGCGCCGGACAAGCGCGAGGTGCTGGTGGCCGCCCACCTCGATGCGCTGGAGCGGGCGCGGAAGGGCCACCGCGGCAAGGTCGTCCTGGCCGGCAAGTCCATGGGGTCGCGGATGGGCTGTCACGTGGCCGTCGAGCTGGCGGCATCCGGCGGCCGCCCACCGGACGCGCTGGCCTGCTTCGGGTACCCGCTGCGGTCGCCCGCGGGCACGCTCCGGGACGAGGTGCTGGTCCAGCTCCACACTCCCATCCTCTTCGTCCAGGGGACAGACGACCCGCTCTGCCCGCTCCCCCTGCTGGCGGGAGTGCGGAAACGGATGACCGCCCCGAACGAGCTGTACGTGGTGGAGGGCGGGAACCACTCGCTGGAGGTGGGGGCGCGGCGCCTCAAGGAGGCGGGGCTCACCGCCAGGAACGTCGAGGCGAAGGCATTGGAGGCCGTGGCCCGATTCCTGGAATCCACGCTTCAGGGCTAAGGTGAACGGGTGGCGATGACCCCGGCGCCCCCGCCGCCAGCACCCAAGGTCCGAGAGCTCCGTGAGCTCGCGAGCCTGAGCGTGGGTGACTTCGCGTCCGCCGTGGGCCCGTTCGTCCTGGTCCAGCGCCCGCCGGACCCGCTCCTGCAGAAGATCGCCATGCACACCATGGGCTCCCGCACGGTGGGGATGGCGCACCGGAGCCGGATGGCGGAGCAGCTGCTGGAGATGACCGCGCGCTTCGAGCACCTCCAGGTCATCTCCCCCAGGCCCTCTCGCGCCTTCCAGGAGATGGTCGTGGGCCGCCAGCCGGACTCCGACGTGCCCATCTTCGAGCCCTCCGTCTCCGGCCGGCACGCGCTGCTGATCTGGCGCGGCGAGGACGAGCGGGTCTTCCTCCGCGACCTGGGCTCCACCAACGGGACCTTCGTCAACGCCACGGACATCGGCCGGCGCGAGGTGACGCTGTCGGACACGGACACCCTGTGCTTCGGGGACGCCCAGTTCCTGTTCCTGATGGCGCAGACGTTCCAGACACACCTGATCACCGCCTGCCAGCGCGAGATGGGCGTGCGGTAGGCGCGCCGCGCAGACCCCGTTCCGGCGCTGGGAACTGCTGGACGACGGGATCGGCTTCGAGCTGCGCCTCTGGAAGGAAGGTCAGGGGACCACGGCGTAGGCGCGCACCGGGAAGCTGGTCATCCCGCGGAAAGGCGCGGGGACCGCGTGGAGCTGGAAGCCTTCGCGGGGGAGCTGCTCCAGGCCGCGGAGGTGCTCGAGGATGGGGATGCCGGCGCGGAGCAGGAGGGTGTGCACGGGCCGTTCCCCGCCCGAGGTGTCGTCCACGTTGAGCGAGTCGATGCCCACCAGCGCCACTCCGCTCGAGACCAGGTGCTCGGCGGCGGCGCCGGTGAGGAAGGAATGGCCGCGGCCGTACGTCTCGGTCCCGAAGTGGGCGGACCATCCCGTGCGGACCAGCACCGCGCGGCCCCTGAGCTCCACGCCAGCGAACGCCTCCGGACCCGTGGCGCGGCCCGGGGCTTCGACCACCACGCCCTCCAGCGCGGCCAGCCGCTCCAGGGGCAGGGCGGCGATGTCGGCGGCGCCGTCCACCCGGTGCGAGGGCGCGTCCACGTAGGTGCCGGTGTTGCCCACCAACTCCACCTTCGCCATGTGGAAGACCGTGCCGGGGGCGTAGCGGGCGGCCGACTGCGCGAACGTGAGGTGATCCGAGAGCACCGGGCCGGGGATGCCCGGGTAGGTCACCATGCCGGGCGAGATGGGGTGGGAAAGGTCGACGAGGCGGGGCATAGAGTCCCTTCCATGGCTGGATACTCCGGGACGCCCCTGTCGAAGAAGCTTGGCCTGAAGGAGAAGCAGCGATTGGCCCTGCTGCACGCGCCCGCCAGTTTCTCGTTGGATCCGCTCCCGGACGGCGTGCAGACCTCGACGAAGCTGGCGGGGAAGGAGCCGCTGGACGTCATCGTGCTCTTCGTGAAGGCCCGCGTGGACCTGGAGCAGCAGTTCGCCGCGGCGGCGAATCGCCTCACGCCCGCCGGGCGGCTGTGGGTGGCCTGGCCGAAGCGGGCGTCCGGCGCGAAGACCGACCTCACCGAGGACGCGGCGCGCGAGGTCGGCCTCCCCGAGGGGCTGGTGGACAACAAGGTCTGCGCCATCGACGAGACCTGGTCCGGGCTCCAGTTCGTCTGGCGCCTGGAGAACCGGGCCAAGCGGGAGGCGGCAGCTCGGGGACGAACGGTGACGCGCCGTCAGTGACCGGGCAGCCCGGAGCCGCCGATGCCGATCGGCAGGAGCGCCTGTTGCCGCTCCGGCTCGTCCTCGTCGGCGCGGCGCGTGGGCGCGCGGTTCTCCGCGAGGGCCGGGGCGCTGCCCGCGACCTCGACCGCGCCGGTGCGCGTGCGCGGGTCCACGCGCGGGCCCACCACGTCCAGGGACGGCTGGCGGGTGGCCTGGGTCAGCTGGAGGCTGCGCTGCTCCGGCTCCGCCACCGTGGCGCACCCGCCGAGCAGGGCGCCGCCCGCCACCAGCGCTGCGAGCACCTGCGTTCGCATGGAGACCTCCCTTCCATGCCAACGGTGCGCATCCCGCGCGGGTTCAGGCCCCGGACCCAGGGGCCGCTGATGCGGCGGCCTTCGGCTGCTTCCTCTGGGTTCAGGCTGCCGGCACCAACCCCTGCTCGGGCACCGGGCCCACGTAGGTGGAGCTGGGGCGGATCAGTCGCCCGGTCTCCCGCTGCTCCAGCACGTGGGCGCCCCAGCCGGCCGAGCGCGAGGCCGCGAACGCCGGCGTGAAGAGCTGGCGGGGGAGGCCCACCGCGTCCAGCAGCACCGCCGTGTAGAACTCCACGTTCGCCCGCAGCGGCCGGTCCGGGTAGCGCGCGGCGAGCGCGCCCACCGCCGCCCGCTCGACGGCCCGCGCCAGCGCCAGCCGGGTGGTCGCCATCCCGGACCGCTCCAGCCGCTCCACCGCCCGCTCCAGCACCAGCGCCCGCGGGTCCCGGACCCGGTAGATGCGGTGGCCCATCCCCATGATGCGCCGCTTGGCCTGTAGCTCCCCCTCCAGCCACGCGCCGGCCGCGGACGGCTCCCTCACCGCGTCCAGCATGTCCAGCACCGGCCCCGGCGCGCCGCCGTGCAGCGGCCCCTTGAGCGCGCCGATCGCGGCCACCACCGCCGAGACGAGATCCGAGCCGGTGGAAACCACCACCCGCGCGGTGAAGGTGGAGGCGTTGAGCCCGTGGTCGATCACTGCGGTGAGGTACGCGTCCAGCCCGCGGGCCGCCGCCGGCGACGGGTCCGCGCCGATCACCATGCGGAGGAAGTCCTCCGCGTGACCGCGCGCCGCGTCCGGGCCGACCGGCGGCAGCCCCCGCCGGGTCCGATCCCAGGCGGCGGCGAACACCGCCATCGCGCCGGTGACGCGCACCAGGTCCTTCCGGTCGTCCCCGCTGGGCCGCAGGTGGGCGGCACAGGTCCGGAGCGCGTCCATCGCGTCCGGCTGCCGGAGCGCGTCCCCGGCGCCCCTCAACAGCTCGAACGCCTCCACGCGCCCGGCGGCCAGGCTGGAGCGGACCTCCTCCCGGCGGGCCGCGGAGGGCCAGGCGCCGTCCCAGAGGAGCGCGCAGGCGTCCTCGAACCCGCCGCGCTCCACCAGCGCCTCCACGTGCAGGCCGGCGATCACCAGCACCCCGGCCTCGCCGTCCACGTGACTGAGCCGGGTCCTGGCGACCTCGATGCCCTCCAACCCGGAGCTGCCCACTCCCGTGTTGCCGCTCATGCTTGCGCCTCCTCGTTGCCTCTGACCTAATCGGGCCACATGAGTTGATCAATCTTGATAGCGCACTCAATCCATGGATGAACGGATCAAGGCGTCCCCGGCGCGCCCAACGCGCCTGGGGGCGGTGACCGCCTGCGCGGCGGCGAAGGTGCCGGGAAATTGATGGAGATCTCAACCCATGGATGAACGGTTCGACGGGCCATCCGCCACCTCCCCCGGCGCCCCCGGAGAGTTGGTGACCGCCCGGGAGGCGGCGAAGCTCCTGGGCATCAAGCTGGACTCCCTCTACGCGTACGTCAGCCGCGGGCTGGTGCGCAGCGTGAGCGGGGAGGGCCGGAAGGCGCGCCTGTACCTGAAGGGCGACCTGGACCGCCTGCGCGCCCGCTCCGACGCGCACCGCGGGCACGCGCCGGTGGCGGCGGGGGCGCTCCGCTGGGGCGAACCGGTGCTGGACTCCGCCATCACCGCCATCGACGAGGGCGGGCCGCTCTACCGCGGGCTCCCGGCGGCGCGGCTGGCGGCGGACGGGGTGCCGTTCGAGTCGGTGGCGGAGCTGCTCTGGACGGGCGCGCTGCCGGAGCGGGTCCCACAGTGGCCGGCGCCGGCGTGGCCGCTCGACCTGAAGGCCTTCTCCGGGCTGCTCCAGGGCGCCACCGCGCCGGTGGGCGTGATGGCGGCGCTGGTGCCGTTCCTGGCGCTGGAGGACCAGGCCCGCTTCGGGGCGGCCGGCGGCGCGGAGCTGGAGCGGGCGCGCCGGCTCATCCGCGCGCTGGCGGCCTCCTTCGCGCTGCCGGCGGCGCCGCGGCGCGCGCGGGAGGCGCTGGCGGCCCCATCCATCGCCGCCGCGGTGTGCGTGGCGCTGGACCTGCCGCGCCGGCCCGCCGCGCGCGCGGCGATCGACCAGGCGCTGGTCCTCTGCGCGGACCACGAGCTGAACGCGTCCGCCTTCACCGCGCGGATCGCCGCCTCCGCGGGGTGCGATCTCTACGCGTGCGCCCAGGCGGCGCTGGCGGTGGTGCAGGGCCCGGAGCACGGCGGCGCCTGCGACCGGATGGAGGCGCTGGTGGCGGAGACCGGGAAGCCGGAGCGGGCGGCGGCCACCGTGCGCGACCGGGCCCGCCGCGGCGAGGCGCTCTCCGGCTTCGGCCACCGGCTCTACCCGCGGGGCGATCCGCGCGGCCCGCCGCTGATCGCCGCGGCGGAGGCGCTGGCGCCGCGCGCGCCGGGCGTGCGGACCATCTCCGCGCTGGTGGCGGCGATGCGGCAACTCGGGCACGCCGGGCCCACGGTGGATGCCGGGCTGGTGGCGCTGTCGTCCGCGCTGGGGCTGCCGGCGGGGAGCGCGGTCGGGCTGTTCGCGCTCGGGCGATCGGCCGGGTGGATCGCCCATGCGATGGAGCAGCGCGCCGCCGGCTACATGCTCCGCCCGCGCGCCAGGTACGTCGGCCCGCCACCGGTTCGCACCTGAGGAATTTCGCCCCGGTATCGGCAGCGAACCCGCTGATTTCACTGGGGTGCTGTTGGACGCGTAACGAATAAGGCCGGCCGGGGTTCCGTCCAACGCGGCAACCCGCTGGAGGGAAGAGGAACCCGACATGTTCAAGACCAGGGCAGTGGCGATGGCGTTGGCGGTGGCTGGAGGCTTCACGGCGCAGGCGGCGTTCGCGGGCGAGGTGGCCCGGGACCGGATGGAGAAGGCGCAGGACCGGCAGGAGATGCGCCAGGACGGCCGGCAGGCGATGGACGACCGGCTGGACGTGGCGAAGCTGGAGGCCACGCTGGCGGAGCTGGACCGCGTGCGCTCCCGGCCCCGCCCGATGGAAGTGGCGATGGTGGACCGGAAGGCGATGGAGCTGATGCGCGCGGAGGCGATGGAGTCGCGCATGGAGATGGCGCAGAAGGCGGGCGAGGTCCGGAAGGACAACGCCGAGCTGCGGAGCGATCACCGCGAGGTCCGCCAGGACACGGGGATGGGCATGCCGGTCAAGGCGGCGAACGACACGCGCGACCTGCGCGATGACCGGCGCGACAAGCGGGATGACCAGCGCGACCTGGCCAAGGAGCAGATCCAGGCGAGCCGCCGGCACCAGATCGCCGTGGAGTACCGGGGCCTGGTGAATCGCATCGATAGGCCCAGCATGGACCGCAAGCGCGCCCTGCTGGTGGAGCTGATCGGCATCGCGCGCACCGAGGTGCGTGGCGATCACCAGGAGATGCGCGAGGACCACCGGGAGATGCGCGAGGATCGCCGCGAGATCCGCGAAGACCTCCGCGACCGCCGGCGCTAAGGCCCCGGAAAGAGCCCCGATTTCGTCAGGGTGGGTGGCCGACTCACATCCCGGCCGGGCTCTTCCCATCAGAAATGCACAGAAAAGCCCCTGCCTGTGTCTCCGCCAGCGAACTCATGAAAGCGGAGACTCCCATGGCGACCATTGATCCGGCGGCGGCACTCTCGGCAGCGACGCGGGCCATGGCCGAGGCGCGCCGGGCGGCGGAAGCGGCGGTCAGGGTTGCCACTGCGGCGATGAAACGGGCAGGGGAGGTCGCGGCAGCGCACGCCGCCCAGGTAGCGCAAACCGAGCGCCAGGCAGGCTAGGCCCGGTTGCCGCTGGTGTCCGGCGCGGCGGCGATCAGCGCGGCCGCGAAGGCGTCCGGGTCATCCACGTACAGGTCCAGGTGCTGCACCGTGGCCTTGAGCCCGAAAGAGCGGCGCGCCTCCACCGGCTCGCGGAAGCAGAGATGGAGGTTGGCCGGGTCGAACGGCGTGACGCGGAGGTGGCGGGGGCCCTGCTTCGGCTGGACGCGCCGGCGCTCCTCGTCGGTGCGCAGCCGGACCACCCGGCACACCCGGGGCAGCGGCACCTCCGCCCGGAAGCGCAGGCCCAGCTCGAGCACCAGGTTCGATCCTTCGATCCGGTGGCCGGTCTCCCGCATCGCCCGCCGGTCGCCGACCAGCCAGAGCATGCTGTAGACGGTGAGCCCGGCCAGCACCGCGTGGGCGGCCCAGGCGTGCGGCCAGCGCAGGGCGATGAACCCGTGCACCGCGCCCAGCTCGGCGGCGCACAGCATCAGGGCGGCCGGGATGATGAAGCCGGATCCGCTGCGCTCCAGGGTGGAGAACCATCCGGCGGGGCGCTCGCGCCGCCTCCCGAACAGCGGCCCCACCGCCGCCGCGAGCAGGCGGAGCTCGCCGCCGGCGATCTGCCGCACGCCCGGCGGGAGGCGCTCCTCGACCGCCTTCGCCAGCGAGGCGCCCTGGCGCACGGCGATCACGACCGAGCCGATGATCGCCACCTCCACGCCCGCCGCCACCGCCGCCAGCGCTCCCTCCAGCGGGATTCCCGCGAGCCTCATCACCAGCAGGGACGGCACCACCGCCATCACCGCCAGCTTCAGCATTCGCGAGGGCGTCAGCCCCAGGGCGCCCATCCCTCCGGCGCGCCGGCCCGCGAACCACACCGCCAGCGCGGCGAGCAGCACGCAGTCCGCCGCCAGGCCGAACTGGAGCGGGACCTGCGCCTCCGGGCGCCGCAGCGCCAGCGAGGTGACGAAGACCGCTTCCACCGCGAGGACCAGCGCCACCACCGGGGCCAGGGCCGATCTGGAGGTCGTCATCAGCCCGAAGGGTAACGCAGGCGCATCACCACCGCGCCTCGCCGCTCCTCCGCCCGCTGATGCCCTTCAGTACCCCGGATGAAGCCTTCGTCAGTGCAGGGCGGGCGGCCCGGCCGCCCCGGCGGCGGTCTCGGCCAGGTTCAGGTCCAGGGTCCGCGCCTGCTCGAGGCGCGCCTGCACGTCCGCCCAGTTCCAGAGGTTGAAGAGCGCCTGGAAGAAGCGGCCTTTCTCCGTCCGGTATTGCAGGTAGTAGGCATGCTCCCAGGCGTCCATCACCAGCAGCGGGACGCCGGCCTGGATCGCCTCGTCCTGGTGGTCGTGGATCTGCACGGTGCAGAGCCGCCCCAGCACCGGTTCCCAGACCAGCGCCGCCCAGCCGGCGCCCAGGATGGTGCTGGCCGCGCTCACCATCTGCGCCCGGAACGCGTGGAACGAGCCGAAGTCGGTGTCGATGGCCTGCGCCAGCGTCCCGGAGGGTTCGCCCCCACCCTGCGGCGTCAGGTTCCGCCAGAAGATGCTGTGGAGCACGTGGCCGGAGACGTTGAACGCCAGCTGCCGCTCCAGCGCGGCGATCTGTTCGAAGTTGTCGCGCCGCTGCGCCTCCCGCAGCTTCTCCAGGGCCAGGTTGGCCTTCTCCACGTAGGCGTGGTGGTGCACGTCGTGGTGGAGCTTCATGATCTCCGCCGAGATGTGCGGCTCCAGGGCGCCGTAGTCGTAGGGCAGATCCGGCAATACGTATCGGGTCAAGGGCGGGTGCCTCCCTTCCTGCCCACCAACGTATGCACGCGAAACACCTGGGGCCTGCGGGAATCCAAGAGGGGCAAGGAGACGCACCATGCTGACCATTCGACGAGCGGACGAACGAGGGAGGACCCACCTGGGCTGGCTGGACAGCCGGCACACCTTCTCGTTCGGCGACTACTACGACCCCGAGGCCATGGGCTTTTCGGTCTTGCGCGTCCTCAACGACGACCGCGTGCGGCCGGGCGCCGGCTTCCCGCGCCACCCGCACCGCGACATGGAGATCGTTTCCTACGTGCTGGACGGCGCCATCGAGCACCAGGACAGCCTGGGCACCGGTTCGGTGATCAAGCCCGGCGAGGTGCAGCGGATGACCGCCGGCACCGGCGTGCTGCACAGCGAGTACAACCCGTCCCAGCGCGACGCGGTCCACTTCCTGCAGATCTGGCTGCTGCCCGACCGGCGCGGCCTGAAGCCCTCCTACGAGCAGAAGGCCTTCACCGAAGAGGAGCTGAAGGACCAGCTGCACCTGGTGGCCTCCCCGGACGGCCGCGACGGGTCGATCACCGTCCACCAGGACGTCCGCCTCTTCGCCGGGCGCCTGGGCGTGGGCGCCGCCGTCCGGGCCCCGCTCGACCCGAAGCGGCAGGGCTGGTTGCAGGTCGCGCGCGGCGCCGTCACCGTCCAGGGCCAGCGGCTGGGCGAAGGCGACGGCGCGGCGATCTCCGGCGAGTCCGAGCTGGAGCTGCGCGCCGAGGACAACGCGGAGGTGCTGCTGTTCGACCTCCCGGACGCCGGCGCGGAGGGCTGATCACTTCCGGCGCAGCTTCGCCTCCAGCGCGCCCAGCGCGGCGCGCAGGTCGGGCTTCAGCTCCAGCACGGGGGCCATGGGGTCTCCGCGCTCGCGCAGGCGCGGGATGACGTTCCGGATGGTGAAGGCGGTCGGGCGCAGCGGCGGCACCACCTCGTCCCAGGAGAGCGTGGCGGAGACCGGCGCGCCCTTGAGCGGGCGCACGCAGAACGGCGAGGCGATCAGCTTTCCCGCGCCGTTCTGCAGAAAGTCGATGTAGACGCGCCCGCCCCGCGCCTCGATGGGCGAACGGATGATGGTGGCGATGCGGGGGAGCTGCCTGGCGATGACGGTGGCCAGCAGTTGCCCCAGCGCCACCGACTGCTCGTGGCCGATCTGCCGGCCCAGCGGGAGCAGCACGTGCAGCCCGCTGGAGCCGGAGGTCTTGGGGAAGGACGGCAGGCCGATCTCGTCGCAGAGCGCGCGGATGGCCAGCGCGATCTCCACTACGTCCTCGAAGGGCGCGCCCTTGGGGTCCAGGTCCAGGATGCACCAGTCCGGCGCGTCCAGGTGCTCCAGCCGCGCCGACCACAGGTGGAGCGGGATGGCCGCCAGGTTCGCCACGTAGAGCAGCGAGTCGGCGTCGTTCACCACGAAGGCGTCCACCTGCTCGCCGTCCACCTCGCTGAACACCCGCGCCGACTTCACCCACGGCGGCGCCAGGCGGGTGGCGTCCTTCTGGAAGAACGACTTGCCGGCGATGCCGTCCGGGTAGCGCGTCACCACCAGCGGCCGGTCGCGCAGGTATGGCAGCAGCCACGGCGCCACGTCCGAGTAGAACTGGACCAGGTCGCCCTTGGTGTAGCCGTCGTCCGGCCAGAACAGCTTGCTCAGCCGGGCCAGCTTCACGCTCGGCACCGGCGGTGCCTGGTCCGGCGCCAGGCTCTCGTCGGTCTCGACCGCCGCGGTGCCCTTCACCCGGGGCGGCACCTCGCACTCCTCCGGCTCCTTGTCGTCCCGCATGCGCACGAACACCGGCGCGCGGAGCTGGCCGTCGTCGGTCACCAGCTTGTACTTGACCTCGCACACCAGTCGCGGCCGCACCCAGGTGCTGCCCCTGGGCGTAAGCGGCGGCAGCGGGCAAGGCGGCCCGGAGAGCCGGTCCACGTCCACCACCGGGAGGAATTCTTGAAGGTCCTTGTCCGTGAACCCGGAGCCCACCCGCCCCACGTAGACCAACTGGTCGTCCTCGTACGCGCCCAGGTGCAGCGCGCCGAAGCCCAGGCGCGACCCCTCCGGAGGCGAGAAGCCGATGATCGCCAGGTCCGCGTGGTGCTCCACGGTGACCTTCAGCCAGGTGGAGGTGCGCCCGCCCTCGTACGGCGCGTCGGCCTTCTTGGCCATCACGCCCTCCAGGTCCAGCTTCGCCACCTGTTCGAAGAAGTCCTCCCCGCGCTCCTCCACGTGGTCGGAGAAGCGGAGGATGGACGCCGGTTCGGCCGGGAGGAGCGAGCGCAGCGCGGCCTTGCGCTCCAGGAGCTTTAACTTCCGCAGGTCGAGATCTTCAAACCCCAGCAGGTCGAACGCGTAGAGCACCACCGGGTAGCGGCGCGCCGCCTCGGCGATCTCCCGCGGCGAGGAGAGCATGGCGCGCTTCTGCATGCCCTGGAACGACGGCCGGCCCTGTGCGTCCAGCACCACCACCTCGCCGTCCAGCACCAGCGACGGATGGGGCAGCGCCTCCAGCGCCCGCACCACCTCCGGGTAGGCGGCGCTGAGGTCGTTGCCGCGCCGGGAGAGGAGCTTCACCGCCCCGCCGGCCTTCACCACCAGCAGGCGGTAGCCGTCGTACTTGAGCTCGAACAGCCAGCCCTTCCGGGAGAACGGGCGCTCGGCCGTGCCCGCCAGTTGGAGCTTGAGGTCTGGCAGCGGGCCGGTCCTCCGGATCGCGCCTTGTGACTCCAGATCCTGCCGCAGGGTTTTCGCGGAGCCGCTCACCGGGTGTTACCTTCTTTTCACCATGGCAGCGCGTCCGATCTCCACTGGATACATCTCGTTCGGCCTCGTGAACATCCCGGTCAAGCTGTACACGACCGGCGAATCGTCGGCGTCGATCTCCTTCAACATGCTGCACCGCAAGTGCAAGACGCGGCTGAAGCAGCAGTACATCTGCCCCACCGACAACGAGGTGGTGCCGCGGGACGACATGGTGAAGGGGTACGAGTTCGCCAAGGACCAGTACGTCCTCTTCACCGCCGAGGAGCTGAAGGCGATCGAGGAGGAGCGCTCCAAGAACATCGAGATCGTCGAGTTCGTCCCCCAGGACAAGGTGGACGCGGTGTACTTCGACGGAGCGTACTACCTCGGGCCGGACAAGAGCTCCGAGCGGGCCTACCACCTGCTGGGGGAGGTGATGCGCCAGACCAAGCTGTTCGCCATCGCGCGTCACGCCGCGCGCGGCAGGCAGGTGCTGGTGCTGATCCGCCCGGAGGGCCCGGGCCTGCTCATGCAGCAGCTCCGCTACGCGGACGAGGTCAAGCCGATGTCGGAGCTGGAGATCCCCGAGGCGGAGCTGAAGGAGGCGGAGCTGAAGCTGGCCATGCAGTTCGTCCAGCAGCTCGCGCAGCCGGAGTTCCACGCCGACCGCTACGAGGACTCGGTGAAGAAGCGGCTGATGGAGATCATCAAGGCCAAGATCGCCGGCGAGTCCGTGACGATCGCACCGCCAGAGGAACCAGAGGCCCAGGTGATCGACCTCATGGAGGCCCTCAAGGCCAGCCTCGCCCAGCTCCCCGAGAAGTCGGAAGCCCCGGCCTCTGCCTCGGCCCCTTCACCGGCTCCGGAGGAGGAGCGGCGCCCTCCCCAGCGCTCCCCCAACCGCCCGGAAGCGGCCAAGGGTAAAAAGCGCACCACCCCCAAGTCGTAACACCTTATCTGTCGCGCGCTCACGTCGAACTCCCTAGGTCCGAAGAGACCCAGGGGGCCGATGTTGTGCGAACGGGATTTCCAGTCAGGGCCTGGATTTTTCGCTACAATTGAATATCCAGGATAGTCATGGCCATCCACGTCCCCCGGCGAATCGAGATCCTCATGGTCGAAGATAGCCCCACCGACGTGCTGATCACGCGCGAAGCCCTCAAGGACTCGAAGCTGCTCAACGAGCTGCACGTGGTGGAGGACGGCGTGGAGGCGATGGCCTTCCTGCGTCAGGAGGGCCAGTACGCTTCCTCGCCGAAGCCCGATCTGGTGCTCCTGGACTGGAACCTCCCCCGTAAGACCGGGCGCGAGGTGCTGACGGAGATCAAGTCGGACGCGCAGCTCAAGCTCATCCCGGTGGTGATCCTGACCTCCTCCAAGGCGGAGGTGGACGTGCTGCGGGCCTACGGCCTGCACGCCAACGCCTACGTCACCAAGCCGGTCAAGTTCGAGAGCTTCCTGGAGATGGTGGGCACGATTGGCCAGTTCTGGTTCTCCGTGGTCACCTTGCCGGCCCCGTGATTCCGTAGGAGGTCGTACGTGAAGAGAGACGTCGCGGCCCTGTAGGCCGTCAAGCTCCGCACCCAGCCGGGCCCAATGGCCGCATCCCTCAGGTGGCTTACCGCGACTTCAGCACCTGCGGGCCGTACCCGACGTGCAACAAGATCAACCAGTAACCGTCAGGCGTGGCCCCTGGGCAGGGTGAAGAAGAACCGGTTGCCGCCGGGGGCGCTTTGGACGCCGATGCGGCCTCCGTGGGCTTCGACGATCGCCTTGGCGATGGAGAGCCCGACGCCGATGCCGCCCTGGACGTTGGCGGACTCGCCCTGCCAGTAGCGTTCGAAGAGGTGGGGGAGCTGCTGGTCCGGGATGCCCGGGCCGTCGTTCACCACCTCCAGCCGCAGCTCCTCGTCCAGCGCTTCCGCCCGCAGCTCCACCTTCCCGCCGGTGGGCGTGTACTTGAAGCCGTTCCCCACCAGGTTCCATAGCACCTGGGTCAGGCGCCGCCGGTCCGCCAGCACCTGGGGGAGGTCCTCCACGGCCACCACGCTCAGCTGCACGCCGCGGACCTCCGCGCTGGGGCGGAGCGACTGGGCCACCTCCCGCAGCAGCGCGACGGCGTCCATGGGCTCCCGGACGAGGGTGAAGGTCCCCCGCTCCAGGCGGCTCATGTCGAGCAGGTCTTCGACCATGTAGCTCATCTGGTTGGCGGCGCGGGCGAGGGTCTCCAGCGGGCCCTTGGGCGGGGCCTTGAAGTCCTCGATGAGCGCCAGGTTGGTCATCATGGTGGTCAGCGGCGTGCGCAGGTCGTGGGAGACGACCTCCAGCAACAGCTCGCGGGCCCGGTAGAGCCGCGCGTTGTCCACCGCCAGCGCGGTGCGGCTGGCCAGCTCCACCGCCAGCAGCGACACGTGCCCGTGTCGCCGCCCGGGGGACCAGGAGAGCAGCGTCATCGTCCCCAGCGTGCGGCCACGGGTGATCATCGGCGCGATGACGGCGGTGCGGGCCGGGTACGTGTACCGCTGCGGCAGGCGCAGCCTCCGGGCCGTGGCGTCCGACAGCACCGGGAGGTCGACCAACTCGCCCGTCCACAGCGCCTGCGCCATCGGGTCGTCCGCGTCCCGCGGTGCCTCGCCCAGGGACTCGCGCCACAGCTCCGGTTCGCTCCCTTCCGACGCCATGGCCCCCACGCGCCGGAGCTGCCTGTTGCCGTCGATGAGGTCGATCAGGCAGCAGTCGGCCATCCCCGGGACCGTGAGCTTGGCCAGCGTGGCCAGCGTCTGGTCGTAGTCGAGCGACGAGGAGAGGGCGCGGGAGGCGTCCGCCAGGAAGCGCGCTTGGCGCTCGGCGGCCTCGGCGCTGGCGCGGGCCGCCTGCTCGCGGATCAGGCGTTGCGTGGCGGCCTCGGTCCGCTTGCGCTCGCGGGCGTAGAGGATAGCGCGGGCCAATATGTCCCGGTCGAACTGCCCTTTGACCAGGTAGTCCTGGGCGCCGGCGTTCACGGCCTGTCTGGCCAGCAG
>DATBSS010000139.1:0-10366 GCA_036559665.1 Myxococcaceae bacterium | reverse complement strand
CGTCTTTCCTGCTCCGGCGGGCGCGATCCACCAGACCTTGTTCAGCAGCACGAGGACTTCGAGCATGTGGATCCCGAGCGGAATCCCCGGGAACGGCAGCTCGGAGCGAAGGTCCAAGGGCCGGAGCGCTGGGCACATCTCAAACGACCAGAGCGCCCCACCCTCGGAACCCACACCTGGGCCCTCGAGCAACTGCCGGCGGACCTCTTCCTCGTCCTTGCCCAACGTGGCCGCTAAGGGCCGCAGGAATACCTGGCCGGCCCTGCTCCACCACTCCACGTCCTTCCGCTGATCCGCGTGCCGGAGCTTGTTCGCGATGCTCTCGATCTCTCGCCCCGCCTCCGTCGGCCAGGCCTCCGACTTGGCCATCCCCAGGGCTAGTGCCCGCAAGCTGCGGTAACCGTTCTCCTTTGCGAGGTCCTTGAGCCAGCTCACGATGGAGACTTCTATCTGCAACCAGCCCCACGATCAACTTGCATCTATGCATGCACGATGGGGAATATCTGGGCGTATGTATAAAATATTAGTGGATATGTTTGATGAACCACCGTGGATTTCGGCCGGGAGGGGCGGATAATCGCGAAGAGGAGGTAGCATGCAGGTCGCGATCGTTGGAGGCGATGGGCGAAGCATCGGACCGGGGTTGGGCCCGAACGTGACACTCCGGTGCTTCCCCAGCAGCCGCTACGGCGGATGCGGAGCGATTCGGTCAGCGCGCGCCGCCATCGCAGGCGGTTCGATCAACCTCGTGATCTTCCGTATCGATCTGCTGGGACACTCGGACGAGCGCGCGCTCGTTGCGGCGTGCAAGGCTGCGAGGGTCCAGTTCCGGAGGGCCGGCGGTGGCTCCGCGTCGGCGATCCGGAGCATCCAGCAGTATCTGGAGCAGGACGCGGTCGCGTCCAGGGCCACCGCGCCCACCGCCCACCGGCTCCCGGGGCGCGCGGGACCGAACCGGCCGGCGCCCGGCCCGAACAGGAGCGCGAGGCGCTCGCGCTGGGCGAGGAAGTCTCGCCTCTGAGCCTGCGGGCCCGGATCGTCTCGCGGACTTGGCCTCGTTCCTGGCAACGATGATCAGGTGGCCACGAACTCCAGGCTGGTGGCCGCCCGATGCGTCAGCAGCCACCGCCGGTTGCTGCATCTTGCTGCACGAGCGCGAAACAGCTCACGCATCGTGAACAACCCCGACGACTTCACGAGCAACATCGGGCTAATCCACGAGCGCGCCCGGAGGGAATCGAACCCACGGCCTTCGGATTTCGAAGGTCGTGGAGGAGGGGTAACGCTGCGGCACCTGGCACTGCTGCTGCGTATTCCGGCGCGCAGGGGAAGGTCACGGCAGGAGATGTGCCGGCAGCCCATGGGCGTTGCCCAGGTCCACCGAAGCATCGAATGCCCGGCAGGCGCGCGTCCACTGGACGGCCCCCGGCGCCCCGCCGTATGAGTGCGCCACCCATGGCCGAGCCCCGCTTCCCGTTCCTGCCCACCTGCTGCCAGCCCATCGCCGAGCTGCTGGAGCGCGAGAACCGCACCGGCGCCCGCAACTGCCCCAAGGGTCACCTGGTCTCGCTGGACTACGTCCGGATGCTCGAGGCGGACGCGAAGCGGAAGGCCGCGGAGGCCGCCGCCGCTGAAGCCGCCGCCGCATCCGCGCCCAAGCCTGCCTGAGCCTGTTCGCTACGGGCAGGGACCGCCGAAGGTCGCCGGGGGGCTCTGCACGCCCGCGTCGACCTGGCAGCCGCCGTGCCCGGTCACCCGGATCTTCCCGGCCGCGCCGCCGCCGCCCCCGGTGCCGCAGCCGGCATTGATGTAGCCCATGCCGGCGGCGCTTCCGGGACCTGTCGTGGCGAACCCTCCTGCGGCGCCGTCGCTGCCGCAGTTGACGGCCCCGCTCCAGCCGCCCCTCCTGCGGCGGAGGTGGTGGGTCCATCTCCGCCCGGATTTCCGTTGCTCTTGGTCGAATCCCCGTCGCCTCCTTCACCTCCGCCTCCACCGTTGGCGGTCAGCCTGGCGCCGATCGGGATGAGGATGTCCTGACCCTCCAGCAGGACCGCGCCGCCGCTGCCCCCGCCGCCACCTCCATTGCCGCCCTCGCCGCCGCCCGACATGTCCTTGAGCCCACCCTGGCCGCCGGCGCCGCTGGCCGTCACCGTGCCGGTGATGTTGAGGAGCCCCGCCGCGGAGATCTGCACCCCCCCGCCGCCCGCCCCGCCGTTCCCTCCGGCGTTGGCGGTGTCATTGGGCCGGCCGCCGGAACCGCCCCCGCATCCGGTCAGCAGTGGGGTGAGGGTCCCGCCCCCGTACGAGCCTCCTCCGTTGCCGCCCATGGCGCCGCCCGCCCCGGTGAGGTCGCCCCCACTTCCGCCCCCCGTTCCGTACGACCCGCCACCGCCGCCGGTGCCGACGCTCATGCTGGCCACGCTCCCGTTCTGGGCGCCGCACGTGCCGGCCGAAATGGCACCCGACCCCGCGTCGTTCCCCATCGCCGATCGCGCGGAGATGGTCCCGGTGCTGGTGACGGTGACGTCGCCGAAGACCGCCAGGATCACCTGACGGTTTCCGAACAGCTGCAGCGACCCGCTCACCGTGAGGTCGGTCATCCCCAGCACCACCGCGGGCGTGGTGCTGCCGACCTGCGTGATCGCGGTCACGGACGGCAGCGGCTGGCCCCCGCACCAGCCGAAGCCGCCGTCGGTCGAGTTGAACCAGGCGCTGCAGCTCAGATCGATCGACCCACGCACGCCGCCGTCCGGGAGCACCAGCGTGGGGGCGATCGTCGTGGGGTTGAAGTTGGCGGGCACGTACGGGAACTCCAGGCACGTCCCCGCGGCGCTGCACACCCCGTTGCCGCTGTCGCAGAGCTGGCCGGTCAGCGCCTGCGGCGGGGAGCAGTTGCCGTCACCGAGGCAGTTGCTCGCCCCGCACTCCGTGCTCGGGCAGCTGTACGGCTGCCCGTCGCACCCACCGTCCGCGCTGCAGCGGTCCTTGAAGGTGCACAGGTCCCCGTCGTTGCACCCGGCGTCCACCCGGATCGAGTACAGGCAGCCCGCGTCCCGGTCGCAGGTCCCGGTTGGATCGAAGCACGCGCCCGGCGGCGGCATGTTGCAGACCACCGGCGTCCCGCTGCACCCGGCGTCCGGCTGGCAGTGGTCTGTCTGGGTGCACAGGTCGGAGTCGTCGCAGACGATGCCGGCGTCCGGCACGTACGAGCACACCCCGTTCGCCGGGCTGCACGTCCCCGGCGTCCCGTAGCAGAAGCCCGGCGGCACGTCGCACGACCTGGGCGCGCCTCCCCTGCAGCCGCCGTCCGCCAGGCACGTCGCGCCCACCACGCATTGATTGGCCGGGACGCACGCCACCGTCACGCAGTCGGAGTCGCGGCAGTCGGACCTACCGTCCCCGTCGTCGTCCGTGCCGTTGGTGCAGTCGAACTCGGTGCCTGCGTCCGCGCACGCCCCGTCCGACCGGCACACGCCGCTCAGGCAAGGGGTGCCGGCGTCCGCGCCGGCGCAGGGAGACCCCTCCAGGCGCAGGGACACGGGCGTCACCTGCCCGCGCACGAAGCGCACCGCGTTGGGGATGCTCTCCTCGTTCAGCCGGGTGCAGTCCGGGTCCTCGAACCCGCGGGCCAGCACGGAGACGTTGTCCGGGAGGCCCCCCTGGAACACCGCCACCGTGAACGAGCTCTTCCCGCCGTCCCGCGACAGGGGCTCGGTGGACTCGTCGGGCATGCCGGAGGCTCGCGCCACCACCGTCACGCACCGGGTGGTGACGGCGCGCGGGGCCACCTCCAGGTCCACGGAGAGTGTGGCTTGTCCGCACGTGCAGCCGCCCGCGGCGGCGAGCGCCGCGCACACCAGTAGCCAGGGCCGGAGTGCCGGAGGGGGGGAGGGCAAGGCGGGGACTTGAATGGTACCGCGCCCCCGGGGCGAGCGCCTACTCGGACCCTAAGCTCTGGCTGAGCACCCTGGCCAGCACCTGGTCCTTGGTGACGTACCCGTCCGCGCCTGCTTCCCTACAGATGCGCTGAAGCTCCTTCTCCTCCATCCCGGAGCAGAGCAGCACCTTGATGCCCTTGAAGAGGCTGTTGGACTTGATGAACCGGCAGAACTGCTCGCCGTTCACGTTGGGCATCTTCACGTCGAGGAGGACCAGGTCCGGCCGGGTCTGCTTCTTGAGGACGATCCGGGTGGCCTTCTCCACGTTCCCGGCGGTGTGGACCTCGAAGCCCTTGTCCCGCAGCTCCGTCTCCAGCAAGAGCAGGGTGGTCTCGCTGTCGTCGACGATCAGGACCCGCTTCTTCCGGCCCGCCTTGTCGGCCGCCGCCTCCCGCGCGCGCAGCTGCGCCGCCACCGAGGCCAGCACGCCGTCGATGCCGGTGGACTTGGAGATGGCCCCGTCCGCGCCGGAGGAGGCCACCTTGCGCTGCAGCTCCGCCTCGTCGATGTCCGAGTACAGGAGCAGCCGGGAGGTGATCCCGCGCTCGCTCTTGAGGAACTCCACCACGTCGTCGCCGAACATCTCCGGCATCTTCACGTCCACCAGGATGAGGTCGAACGGGCCGGTGGAGAGCTGGCGATCCAGCGAGGCCAGGTCCGTAGCGCCGGCCGCCTCGTAGCCGGCCGACCGGAGGGCCGACACGGTGAGCTCCACCAGGACCTGGCTGTCGTCGATGACGAGGACTCGGGCAAGCACGCTCGGCAGGGATTCTATGCTCGGGCCGCCCGCTTCGCCGCGGTTTGCGTAACCTTGACCGGTTCGCAGTACCGTTCGGATACTTCCTCCTCTTGGAACCAACACCCCTCCAGCGCGCGCTCCAGGGCGCACCCGAGCGCGCCCCGCCCGTCAAGGGCCGGCCGGAGCAGGAGCTGTTCCTCTTCCGGCTGGGGGAGCTGCGCCTGGGCGTGCCGTCGGAGAACGTGCGCGAGGTGATCCGCGCCGGCCCGCTGACGCCGCTGCCCCGCACGCCGGCCTTCATCCTGGGTGTATGCGGCCACCGCGGCGAGGTGCTGCCGGTGCTGGACCTGCTGCGCTTCCTGGGCAAGGGCGAGTCGCGGATCAGCTCGCGCACCCGGCTGTTCGTGGGGATCGCCGGCACCTTCGTCACCGGCGTGGTGACGGACGCGGTGGTGGGCCTGCAGCGCGTGCCGGTGCAAGACATCCTCCCGCCGCCGATGGGCGGGGACGTCTCCACCGAGCACTTCCTGGGCGTGGTCACCCGCGGCCAGGAGGTCACCTCGCTGCTCAACTTCGTCAAGGTGCTCCAGACCGCGCGCCAGCGGGCGGTGGGCCGATGAGCGAGGATGCCGGCGCCGGGGACGTGGAGGTGCTGTTCTTCCGGGTCGGCGCCGACCGGCTGGGCGCGGACGCGTCGCAGGTGCTGCGGATCGAGCGGCCCGGCGTGCCCGGCGCCCGGCGCTCCCCGCTGGGGAGCCACTCCCCCCGGCGCGCGCTGGTGTTCCGGTCCGGCGAGGGCGAGGCGGAGGGCGCGCTGGAGGTGGACCTGGTGCTGGGCGTGCGCGCCATCCCGACCCGCGAGCTGCGCCGCGTCCCCGCCGCCGCCCGCGCGGCCCACCACGCCATCGGCTTCTGGCTGGACGGCGACCGGCCGGTGCTGCTGATCGACCTGCCGCGGACGCTGGCGCCGCACCCCCACGACATCCCTGATTCACAGAGGAAGGCGACGTAAATCGATGGCACTCGACCCTGCTTCCACAGAAAAGCCCGCCAAGAAGAACGGCGGCAAGAAGGCCCCGAAGAACGGCGCTCCGCCTGCGCCCTCCGGGTTCGCGCCCATCCTGGAGGTCCTCAAGGCGGCCCTGGACCGTGACCTGGGCGCGCGCGTGGACCCGGGCCAGCTCACCGGCGAGGCGGCGGAGGTGGGCATCGCGCTCAACGCGCTCCTCTCCCGCCTGATCGACAGCGAGCGGCGCAAGGCCACCACCGCCCAGGAGATCGAACAGGCGCTGGGGTCGCTGCTGGAGCTGGTCCGCCAGGGAGACCTCTCGCGCTGGAGCACCCAGACCCAGGACCCCCAGCTGGGGCCGCTGCTGGAGGGCTTCGGCAAGGTGATCGAGACGCTGCGCACCTTCGTGCGCGAGATCAACGAGGCGGCGCTGCGGCTGTCCTCCTCCGCCAACCAGGTGCTGGCCGCCTCCACCCAGCACGAGACCTCCTCCACCGAGCAGGCGGCGGCCATCCACGAGACCACCGCCACCATGGAGGAGCTCAAGCACGCGTCCGCGCAGATCGCCGAGAACGCCGGCGCGGTGGCGCGGGTGGCGGAGGAGACGCTGGGCGCGGCGCGGGCCGGGCGCGGCGCCATCGGCGAATTCATCCAGGCCATGCAGCAGATCCGCAACGACGGGGTGGCGGTGGCGGACTCCATCGCCAAGCTCTCCAAGCGGGTGGAGCGGATCGGCACGGTGGTGGAGGTGATCGACGAGATCGCCGACCGGTCGGACCTGCTGGCCCTCAACGCGGCGCTGGAGGGGTCCCGCGCGGGCGAGGCGGGGAAGGGCTTCTCCATCGTCGCCGCCGAGATGCGGCGCCTGGCGGAGAACGTCCTGGACTCCACCAAGGAGATCAAGAACCTGATCACCGAGATCCGGGAGGCCACCGCCGCCGCCGCCAGCGCCGCGGACGCCTCCAAGTCGGCCACCGAGTCCGGCGAGAAGCTGGGGTCGGTGGCGGCCCAGGCCGTGGAGGGGATCCTGGCCGGCGTCCAGGAGACCTCGGACGCCGCGCGGGTGATCAACCTGGCCACCCAGCAGCAGCGCACCGCCACCGAGCAGGTGGTGGCCTCCATGGCCGAGATCGAGGACGTCACCCGGCAGACCACCCAGGCCTCCAAGCAGGCCACCGGGGCGGCCGCCGAGCTGACCACGCTCGCCGCGAGGCTGGCGGAGCTGATCAGGCGGTTCAAGGCGGATTAGGCGGACCTGAGCGAAACGAGCGCGGCGAAGGACTTGGATACCGAAGCCCTCAAGAAGAGCCTCCTCAAGAAGTTCCAGGAGGTCTCCGGAGACCGTCTCCAGAAGATCCAGCTCGGGGTGATCGAGCTGGAGAAGCCCACGGCCGCCGAGGCCGCGGAGGAGGTGGCGCGCGAGCTGCACACCATGAAGGGCGAGGCGCGCATGCTGGGCCTGGCCGCGGTGGGGCAGATCGCCCACGCCTGCGAGGACCTGCTCAAGGCCACCCGGGAGGGCAAGACCGCCGCCAACGTCGCCACCGACCTCCTCCTGCAGGCCTGCGACGCGCTCTCCGACCTGATCGAGGACATCGCCGCCGCGACGTCCGGCAACGACTTCTCCCTGGTCATCTGCCAGTCGCTGGCGGGCGCGTCCGGTGCCAAGGTCCCGCCGCTCCACCCGGGCCGCTCGGGGTCGGGCCCCAAGGTCCCGCCGGCGCCGAAGCCCGCGCCGGAGCCGCCCGCACCCGAGCGGCCCGAACCGGAGCGCCCCTCGCTGGCCGGGTCCCCGGTCTCGCCCTCCGGCACGCAGGGTGCCGTCCCCGCCCCGGACGACCCGGTCCCGGTGCCGAAACCGGCGGGGCAGGACCGCAGCATCCGGGTGAACGTGGAGACGCTGGACGCGATGGGCCTGATGGCCGGGGACCTCCTGGTGGAGAGCGCCCGCGCCCGGCTGCGCTCCACCGAGCTGTCGGAGCTGTTCCAGCGCTTCGCCCGGATGGGGGACCGCTTCGTCCGGATGGCGGACCGGCTCCGCGAGGTGGCGGAGGAGAATCTAGAGGCGCAGGAGCGCACCCAGCTGGAGATCCTGGAGACCGACCTGGACATGCTGCGGGACGACGCCTTCCGCTTCGAGCGCCGCCACGGCGACGGCATGAACACGCTGCACGGCAACCTGTCCATGCTGGCGGACCAGGTGGCCGACGCGCGGCTGGTGCCGCTCTCCACCGTGTTCGACGTCTTCCCGCGCGCGGTGCGCGACATCTCCAGGCAGATGCGCAAGGAGGTGGAGCTGCACGTGGACAACGCGGGGATGGGCGTGGACCGCTCCATGCTCTCCGACGTCCGCGACGCGCTCATCCACCTCATCCGCAACGCGGTGGACCACGGCCTGGAGGCACCCGGCCTCCGCGAGTCCCTGGGCAAGCCCCCCGCGGGGCGGCTGTCCCTGCGCGTGCGCGCGGACGGGGACATGCTGCACCTCCAGGTCGAGGACGACGGCCGCGGCATCGACCCGGAGGCGCTCCGCGAGGTGGCGGTGAAGCGGAGGATGCTCACGCCCCCCCAGGCCGCCGCCCTCTCCGACCGCGAGGCCGTGGAGCTGATCTTCCAGGCGGGCTTCTCCACCCGCGAGGAGGTCTCCGAGCTGTCCGGCCGCGGGGTGGGGATGGACGTGGTCAAGCGCAAGGTGGAGGCGCTGGGCGGGTCCGTCTCGGTGCAGAGCCGGGTGGGCCGCGGCACCACCATCTCCCTGCGCCTGCCGCAATCGCTGGCGCTGATGCGGGTGCTGCTGATCCGCCTGGGCGACGACGTCTACGGGCTGCCGGCCGCGGACGTGGAGGCGGTGATCCGGGTCAAGCCGGACGACCGGATGGAGGTGTTCGGCAGCCTGGCCGTGCGGCACCGGGACAAGCCCATCGCGCTGGTGTCGCTGGGGCCCCTTCTGGGGCTCAACGGCGGCAACCGCTTCGACCGTCCGCCCGCGGTGGTGGTGCGCTACGGCGAGGATCGCGCCGCGCTGGTGGTGGACGGCTTCGTGGACGAGCGCGAGGTGGCGGTGAAGCCGTGCGGCGGCGAGCTCCTCAAGAGCGCCTCCTTCCTGGCCGGCACCGCCGCGCTGGAGGACGGGCGCATCGCGGTGCTGCTGCACGTGCCGGACATCATGAGCGAGGTGCGGAAGCTGGCGCGGCCCATGGCCGGCGCCTCGGCGTCGGGCGGCGCGCGGCGGCTGCGCGTCCTTCTGGTGGACGACTCGCCCATCGCCCGCGCCACCGAGTCGGCGTTGGTGCGCGCGCTGGGGCACACGGTGGAGGAGGCGGTGGACGGCGAGGAGGCGGTGCAGAAGCTGGCCGCCGGGCAGTACGACGTCATCCTCACCGACGTGCAGATGCCGCGGATGGACGGCTTCCAGCTCACCCGGCGGCTCAAGGCCGGCGCCGGCACGGCGCGGTTGCCGGTGATCATCCTCTCTTCCCTGGCATCCCCGGAGGACAAGCGGCGCGGGCTGGACGCGGGGGCGGACGCCTACCTGGTGAAGGGCGAGCTGGGCGTGGAGTCGCTGGCGCAGGCGATCGATCGGTTGGTCTGACGTGCGCCCGGCGAAGAACGGCTCCTATCGGGTGTTGCTGGTGGACGGGCACGGTCTCCTCTACGCCCGGACGCGGCCGCTCTTCGAGAGCGGGGAGCTGATCCCCGCCAGCCACGGCGCCGACTACCTGGGCGCGCTGCCGGCGGTGCTGCAGGCGCAGCCGGACATCCTGGTGGTGGACCTGGGCCACCCGGACTCGCTGGGCGCGGTGGAGTCGGTGATGGCGGAGCGGCCCACGCCCATCCTCGGCCTCTACGACGCGCGCCAGTTCGGCAGCCTGGTGGACCCGTTCCGCGCCCTGGCGCTGGGCGCGCTGGACGTGGCGGTGCTCCCGGAGAGCCCGGCCGGCTGGGCAGAGCTGTGCCGCAAGCTCACCCTGCTGGCCCAGGTCCGGGTGGTGCAGCACGTCCAGGGCAAGCTTCGCAAGAGGGGCCGGACCCTGCCCGGCATCCAGGCCATCGGCCCCCCCCAGCCGCCCTTCCCGCTGGTGGCGGTCGCCGCTTCGCTGGGCGGTCCCAAGGCGCTCTCGCAGATCCTGCACATGATCCCGCGCGGATTCCCGGCGCCCATCGTCGTCTGCCAGCACATCTCCACCGGCTTCACCGAGGGCCTGTCGCAGTGGCTGGCGGCGGAGACGGCGCTGGACGTCACCGAGGCCCGCGACGGGGACCGGATGAAGCCGGGCACGGTGTTCATCGCCCCCTCCGGCGCGCACCTCCTGGTCCAGGCCGACGCCCGCCTCAAGCTGGACCCGGGGGCGCCCATCAACGGCTTCCGCCCCTCCTGCGACGCGCTGCTGTTCTCGGTGGCGGAGTCCTTCGGGCGGCGGGCGCTGGGCGTCATCCTCACCGGGATGGGGCGAGACGGCGCCCGCGGCCTGAAGGAGATCCGCGCCCGCGGCGGCCGCACCATCGCCCAGGACGAGCGCACCTGCGTGGTGTTCGGGATGCCGGGGGAGGCGGTCAGCCTGGGCGCCGCGGAGGAGGTCCTGCCGCTGGACGAGATCGCCGGGTGCCTGATGAAGCTGGTGAACCAGTGCTGACCATCGAGAAGCCGGCGCTGGACCAGCTGGCCGCGCTCCTCCTCGA
>DATBSS010000138.1:0-20029 GCA_036559665.1 Myxococcaceae bacterium | reverse complement strand
GCCATGCCATACGAGGTCACGACCTTCACCCTCCCCTGCGGCACGCTCGCCACGCGCGCGGACGGGTCGGGCATCATCACCGGGGAGGACGCGAGCGCCCTGAGGACGAAGATCGACCCGGGAGGCGCCAACTTCGGCCAGCCGCTCCTGGTGCTGACCCAGCAGATCGTCAAGATGACGTCCCAGGCGCGGGAGCTCTTCAGCCGACCCAACGCACCCGGCTCCCCGCAAGCCTGGTGCGCGGTGGTGGCGAGCAGCCCGTTGCTCCGCGTCACCGTCAACTTCCTCATCCGCGTCTCCAGGTCGAGCCAGGTCATCAAGCTGTTTCCCAGCGAGCGGGACGCGATCGCCTGGATGGACGAGCGCGTCCGCCGGCACGGCCCGCACCTGCCGGCGAAGGCTTGAGCTGGACCTGCCGCAGGAGCGCCTGATGCCATACGTGTTCACGACCTTCACCCTCCCCTGCGGCACGATCGCCCTGCGCGCCGACGGCTCGGGCACCATCACCGGGGAGGACGCGGGCATCTTGATGAAGCGAATCGGACCGGGAGGCGCCAACTCCGGCATGCCGTTCCTGGTGTTGACCCAGCAGATGACCAAGGTGTCGCCCGAGGCGCGCCAGCTCTTCAGCCACCCCACCGGGCCCGGCGTTCCGCAGGCCTGGTGCGCGTTGGTGATCACCAGCCCGCTGATCCGCGTCACCCTCAACTTCCTCACGCGCGTCTCGAGATCGGCTACGGGCTCCTTCAAGTCGTTCGCCGCCGAGCCGGACGCCATCCGCTGGCTGGACGAGCGCGTCCGCCAGGACGGCCCGACGATGCCGGCGAAGCCTTGAGCTGGACCTGCCGCGGCGGGCGCGCCATGCGCAGCGCGCGGGGCTTCTCCGCGTGCGGAGACGCCGTCTACGCCTGGACCGGCCCCAGCGCCGCGCTGTTCGTGGTGGTGGACGCCCTGGGCCACGGGCCGGACGCGGCGGCCAGCGCCGCCATCGCCGCCCGGGTGCTGGACGGCTCCCGCGAGCGGCCGCTGGCCGAGATCTTCCGCGACTGCGACCGCGCGCTCGCCGGCCACCGGGCGGTGGTGATGTCCGCGATCCAGCTGAAGGGCGAAGGGGTACGCTTCGCGGGGATCGGGAACGTGGAGATCTGGGGCCCACCGGACGTCTCGCGACCGCCCACCAGCGCGGGCGTGGTGGGCCGTGGCCTGCGCACCGTGCGGACGTGGGACCTGCCGGTGCAGGACGGCCATCGCTGGGTGCTGGCGTCGGACGGCATCCAGCGCCGCGCGACGGCCAAGGCCCTGCAAGACGCGCGGCCCCTGCCGGCGGAGGAGGCGGCGACGCGGATCCTGGAGCTGGCGGGCCGCCACGAGGACGACGTGGGCGTGGTGGTGGTGGACTGGACCTGGACGAACCCGGCGTGATGGGAGCGCCGCTGCACAGGACCTGGGTCCTCCAGGGGCGGGCCTCCTGCGTCGGGGCCGGCCTGCAGGCGGAGGCGTTGGCCCGCGCGTCGGGCTGGACGGTCCGCGAGGCGGGCGAGCTGTGCCTGCTGGTGATCGAGCTGAGCACCAACGCCGACCGCCACGGGGGCGGAGGGCAGTGCACGCTGGAACTGGGCGCCGCCGACTGCGAGGTGGTGGTGGAGGACGAAGGGCCGGGCTTCCCGCCCGAGCTGCTGGCCCGGTTCTCCGCCGGGCTGCCGCTGGAGGAGATCCTGCACCCGCCGGACGCTCCCGCCGAGCGCGGACTCGGCGCCGGACTGGATTCGTCGCGCCGGCTGGCGGCCCACCTCACCCTGGAGAACAAGCCGGGGCGAGGCGCCCTGGCGCGCGCGCGAGTGACTCGCGCGGCACCGCGAAGAGGACGCTAGGGCGAAGCGAGGCGCTACCCGGCCGCTTCGCCGGCACCCGCGCCGGCGTCGGCACCAGCACCGCCGCCGCCGAACAGGCCCTTGATGGCGTCGATCAGCCCGCCGATCGCCCCGATGACGCCCGAGGCGGCCTCGGCGATCTTCCCGATCTTCCCGGCGATCTCGCCGACCTTGTCGAGGAAGCCCTTGATCTTGTCGAGGAACCCGCCGCCCTTCTTTTCGCCACCCGCGTCGCCTGCGGGTGCAGCCGCGGCGTCACCACCGGCCGGCGCCTCCGGAGCGGCCCCTTCGGCCTTGGCCATGGA
The DNA here is from genome assembly GCA_036559665.1 of Myxococcaceae bacterium. GTDB lineage: Bacteria > Myxococcota > Myxococcia > Myxococcales > Myxococcaceae > DASRBA01. The sequence goes on along the minus strand of DATBSS010000138.1, from coordinate 17,853 downwards.
CGCGGGAGCCTGGGGACCCTGGGCCCCCTCGAACGAATCGACCGGCTTGCCGCAGCACGCCGCCTGGCCACCACCACCGGCGGACGCACGGGCCAGGCTCGAAGCACCACCGGCACCGGCAGAAGCAAAGGCAAAAGCGGACGCGGCACCACCACCAACGCGATTCAGCATCATGGAAAGTGTCTCCTTCTCCAGGGAGGAGCTAGCGGGCGTACTGGCTGGCTGATTCTCGAAGGAGGACGGCACCTTGGCCGCCCCGGATCTGCCAGAGGTTTTGACACCCGTTTGCGCCGGATCGCCGGGACAACCCGAGGCGTTCGCGGTCGCGCGGGGGCCCCCTTAGCGCGCGGCGTTGCGGAGGTCGATGACCTCGATCTTCTGGACCGCGTAGGGCGACCGCGAGGGTTCCTTGTCCGTGAGCACGACCAGCCGGAACGGCGCCTGGTCGGCCGGGAGCGGCTTCCCGTCCAGCTTCCAGATGAGCAAGGCCCGCGTGGGTCCCATGTCCTCGGCCAGCTCGGCGCAGGAGAAGATGGCCTGGAACCCGTCCTTGGCCGTGACCCGCACGACCTTCTTGTAGCCGGGCCGCTTGTCGGGCGCGGGGACGTCCTTGCCCATGGGTCCGCGCTCGAATCCGAAGGCGGCCAGGATCCGGCCGAGCGGCACGCCCTCCACCTCCTGCGCCTTCCCGTGGTCCGTCCAGGTCGCCTTCTCGGGCTTCATCGCCTCGAGGTCCTTGAGCGTGAGCGGGCCCGTCTTCGCGAGCGCGCCCGCCACCTCCAGGCTGGGCGCATCCGCGAGGGCGGCGGCGGGGACGATCAGCAACCACGCCGCAATGGAGAGCGCTGTCCGGTGGCTACGCATCGGCGCTCAGCATATCGGCCCCCCGAGCCCTCCGCGAGAGCGTGAACAGCGCCACCTCGGGCGGCGACCCCACCCGGACCAACGGGCTGCCGCGCCCGAAGCCGAGCCCGCGGTTCACGTAGAGGAGGTTCCCCCGCACCTCGTAGAGCCCGCGCACGAACGGCTGGTTCGCCAGGCGCAGGACCGCCTCGGTGAGGCGCCCGACGTGGATCTGCCCGCCGTGGGTGTGACCGGAGAAGCAGACCAGCCGCCCGTGCTCCGGGAGCTTCCGCGCGGTGACCGGCGTGTGCGCCAGCACCAGGCGGGTGGCGGCGGCCGGCGCGCCATCCAGGGCCCGCGCCACGTCGTCGTGGCCCGTGTGCCCGTCGTCCACGCCGACCACCACCACCGGCGCGCGCCCCACGCGCACGGTGGCGTGCTCGTTCTGCAGCACCGTGTAGCCGAGCGACTCGAAGCTGGAGCGGATCGACGCCGCGCCCACCCAGTGGTCGTGGTTGCCCAGCACCACGAAGGTGGGCGCGTCGATCCCGCCGAGCTGTTCGCGCAGGCGCGCCACCGGACGCTTCGACCGCGTCACGTAGTCGCCGGTGAGCAGCGCCAGGTGCGGGCGGAAGGCGTTGATCCGCTCCACCGCCCGGCGCACGCGCGCCGCCGGCGTGCCGGGGCCGACGTGCACGTCGGAGATCTGCGCCACCCGGAGCCCCTCGTGCGCCGGGCTGATCCACGGCGCCACCAGCGTCAGCTCCGAGGTCTCGAAGCGGTGGCGCGCCGGGACCCGGTGGGGCGCGCTCACGATCCCCTCGGGAGCGCCACCGACGCCGGCCGGCCGATCAGCGCCTCGCGCTGCACCGTCAACACCTGGCCCGGGAGGTTGCAGAGCTCCAACGTCCTCCCGCCGGGGTGCCGGTAGTAGAGCGACCGGGTCACCCGGAAGGCGGGCGAGACCTCCGTCTCCGAGCCGAGGTCGACCCAGCGCGCGACCGTCCACCCCCCCACCACCGGCACCGGCCGCAGGTGGTGGTGGACGGTGACGTCCACCGTGTCCACGCCCTGGACGCCCCACTCCACCGAGACCAGGGAGTACGCCACCCGCCGGTCGTCGAAGAGGTTGTATTGCCGCCCTCCCACCCACGCGACCGCCTCCACCTTCGCGCCCCGGAGGTCCCCGTTGAACCCGACGTCCAGGCGCCGCGCTCCCTTCGGGATCTTGAAGTGGTACGTCGCCCGGCCGGTGTGCCGGTCCATTCCCTGGTAGACGGACGGATCGCGCTCCAGCAGCCAGCCCTCCTCCCCGACCCGGAACTGGTCCACGTCGGGGGGAGCGGCGATCGCGGGCAAGTCATCGGAGATGTCCAGCCGCTTCCATCCCGCCGTCTGGTCCGGCGGGGTGAAGCAGATCTGCCCGGCGAGTACCGGGACCAGCATCGCGAGCGGCGTCATGACTGGGCCGCCTCCGCCCTGGCGCCACCCAGCCGGGCCGCCAGCAACGCCGCCCCGAAGAGCACCGCGCCGCCCGCGGCCAGCTCGGCGATCCGGACCATGCCGAACAGGTGGGAGGTGTCATAGAGCACCAGCTTGCCGACGCCCGCCGCCAGGAAGGCGAACCCCGCGTCGCGCGCCGCCGGGCGATCGCGCCAGCGCGCGGCCAGCACCAGCCCCACGCCCACCGCCGTCCAAAGCCCCGTGAGCAGCAGGCGCCGCGTCTCGTCGCCGGGGAAGCGGAGCGTGACCAACTCGAAGTAGGTCGCCCAGCTCGACGCCAGGGCGGCCAGCACCATCCCGTACCAGACGGTGACTCGCCGGACCTGTTCCTCCGGCGTGCTCGCGTCGCGAGGCTCGCGGATCACCATCCCGATCGAGGCCACCAGGCACACGCCCAGGGGCGCGAGGAGGATCGGGTCGCGGAACAGCGCGTACCAGCCGCCCACGCCGGCCACCAGGAACAGCATCAGGATCGGCGCCACCAAAGGCATCTTCCGGTCGACCTTGCTCATCGAGAAGCCGGCGAGGACGACCGCGATCGCCGCGGGCAACGCGGAGAACGGCACCTCGAGATCGCGCCACAGGAACACTCCGGCCAGCACGCACAGCAGCGTGCCCGTGGTCCAGAGCACGCGGAGATCCACCTTCGTCGGGTTCAAGTTCGGTTTCGGGTGCATTTTGCCCTCCTGGCGTTTTGCGAAACGGGAGGGAGCATGCAGGCGTGGGGCGGCAACGCTTTGAGCGCGCCAAGGACATCCGGAGGATTGTGTGTGGCAACGGTGTGGCTGCGGGCTCAGGCCGGCAGCCACACCTGGAACGTGGCGCCCTCGCCGGGCGGAGAGGACACGCCCACCCTCCCACCGTGGGCCTCCGCCACCGCCTGGACGATGGACAGGCCCAGGCCCGTCCCGGGCGGCGCGCCCTCCGGCCGCTGGGTGAAGAAGCGCCGGAAGATCTTCTCCCGGTTTCCCTCGGAGACGCCGGGGCCGAAGTCGGTCACGGAGGTGACGACCGCCGAGCCCTCCGCGCGGGCGCGGACGACGATCTCCCTCCGCTGCGCCGGCTGCACCAGCGCGTTGTCCAGGAGGTTCCGCAGCAGCGCCTCCCACGCGGTGGGCGCGATCCGGACGCGCACGGAGGGCTCCCCCTCGAACGTGAAGGTGAACCCGCTCCACCGGGGATCGCGCCGGTACGCGCCCAGCACGCCGTCCAGGAACGCCGGGTAGTCGACCTCCTCGCGGGGCTGCTCCCCCAGCGCGACCTCCAGGCGCATGAGCCGGAGCAGCTCGTCGGTGGTGGTCCGCATCCGCTGGACCGCCTCGCCGATGGAGGACTGCACCAGCGCCCGCCGCTCGTCGCTGGCGCCGGGGGAGAAGAGCTCCGAGGCAGCGGCGATGGTGGCCAGCGGGTTCTTCAGCTCGTGGGCCAGGTCCGCCGCCAGGTCCGCGGCCGCGCGCCGGCGCGTCTCCAGGGAACCCGCGAGCTGCGAGATCGCCCGCGCCAGCTCGCCGATCTCGTCCGGGCGCGCCTCCAGGGCCGGCGCCACCGCCGCCGGGGACTGGGCGGGGAACGTCCGCACCGCCGCGGCCAGGTGCTCCAGCGGCCGGACCAGCCACCGGCTGAGGAGGAAGATGATCAGCGCGGCGAAGGTGGCCTGCGCCACCATCAGCTTGAGCAGCTCGCCCTTGAAGAGGAGCAGCCGGCGCAAGCCCCGGAGCGACCCCTTCATCACCACCACCGCGCCGTCCGCGGTGGGCGCCGCGGCGCTGAACATCACCGCGTCTCCCTCGTGGGTGACATGGGCGGCGAAGTCGGCCTCGCCGTGGAGGGCGGCCACCACCTCCTCGCGCTGCGCGTGCGGGCCCAGCTCTGCGTCCACCTGCTCGAAGGTGGCGGCGCTAGCGCTCATGCCCACGCCCATGCGGTCAAGGCGCGACTCCAGCCACCCGCCTAGCGCGGACCGGCCAAACGCGGCCCCCTCGGTGGCGGAGCGCGAGCGGGCCGCCCCGGCGCGGTCCAGGCGGATGATCTCCACGCCCTCGCGCCGGCCGATGGCGTCCAGGTCCGCGTTCGGGTCCTCCGCCACCTGGCGGGCGAGCGCGCTGAGGCGGGCGTGGTAGCGGCCGACGATCAGCTGCTCGTAGAGCGCGACGCCGACCAGCACCGCCAGTGGAAGCGCGACCAGGGCGAGCGACGCCGTCCAGATCGCCAGCCGCGCGGATCTCGGCGAGGTCCTCATCGGTACCGGTAGCCCACGCCGATCACGGTCTCGATCTCGTCGAAGCTCGGCTCGGCGTCGCGGAGCTTCTTGCGGATCCGCTTGATGAAGGTGTCCACGGTCCGGTCGGTGACCACCGCGTCGTCGCCGCGCGCCAGCTCCAGCAGTTGCTCCCGACTGAGGACCCGGCCGCGGCGCCGCACCAGCGCGGAGAGGACTTGAAGCTCCGACCGGGTGAGGGAGGCCTGGACGCCCTTCCAGCGGACCTCGAAGCGGTCCGGATCGATGGTGAGCGCCCCGGCGCTGATCGCCTCGCCGCCGCCCTCCTCCGGCGCGGGGCCCGACGCCCGCCGCTCGAGCGCGCGGATCCGGGCGCACAGCTCGCGCAGGGAGAAGGGCTTGGTCACGTAGTCGTCGGCGCCGGTCTCCAGGCCGGTAACGCGGTCCACCTCCTCGCCGCGGGAGGTGAGGAGGATGATCGGCACCCGCGACCGACGCCGGATCTTGCGGCAGACCTCCAGACCGTCCATCTCCGGCATCAGCACGTCGAGGACGATCGCGTCCGGCGGCGCCCGCTCGAAGGACTGCACCGCCTGCAGGCCGGTGGTGACGTGCTCCACCTCGAAGCCCTCCTCGCGAAGCGCGGTCGAGACGAGCGCCGCCAGCGCCCGGTCGTCGTCGGCGAGCAGGATTCGGCGGAACGGCACGGGCGCGAAGCATAGCGGAACCCGTCCGGTAGCATTGGTGCTCTACGGGCCCAGAGGGCCGAAACAAGGGGGGATCATGACGAGCACCGTTGAACGGATCGCCGTGCTGGCCGCGGCGTTTGCCATGAGCTGTGCCACCGGACCCAAGGCAGTGACCGCCAGGGCGCCGGCGCCGGAGCTCCCCGAGAAGCCCCGGTGATCCGGCGCCACCCTACGCGGCGACGACCCGGGAGACCCCTTCCTTCAGCGCCGCCACGGCGTGCGCCGACGCCCGGGCGGTGATCGCCATCTCGGTGAGCGTGGGGTTCTGCCAGCCGGAGCTGACCCAGCACGCGCCGTCGGTCACGTAGACGTTGGGCGCGTCCCAGCAGCGGCAGTTCGGATCCACCACGGAGCTCTTGGGGCTTATGCCCATGCGCGCCCCGCCCACCTCGTGGACGAAGAGGCCGGGCGGCGAGCACGTGGAGAGCTCGTCCAGGCTCTTCATGAAGTTGCCGATCAGCGGGGTGTGGAGCAGGTCGGTGAGTGTGGCCATCACGCCGCCGGAGGCCTTGATCATCTCCTCCGCCGCCGCGCGCCCCGCCTTGGCGACCGCCAGGTCGTTGTCCACCCAGCGGCAGGCCAGGTGCGGCACCGGCAGGCCCCAGCGGTCCTTCACGTCCGGATCGAGGGTGACGCGGTTGTCCGGGTGCGGCAGCGCCTCGCCCATCGCGCACATGAACCCCAGCGCCATGCCGTGCTTGCGGCGGAGGAATGGAGGGATGGGCATCCGCTGGATCCCACCCCACATCCCGAAGCCGCGCAGGTAGCTTTCCTTCGATCCGCCCACGTTCACCCAGCGAGGGATGATGAAGCTGTCGCTCCCCAGCAACTCGTGGCCCGGCTCGTCGGCCACGTTCGGCATGAAGAAGTAATTGTTGCTGGTGATGTGGTCCATCATCCCGCGGCCCAGCACGCCCGAGGCGCCGCCCAGCCCTTCCGGGTGCTCGGTGCTCCTGCTGCTCATCAGGATGCGGACGCTCTCGATGCTGGAGGCGCAGAGGAAGACCAGCTTCCCGCGCGCCTCGCGGAACTGGCCGCTCTCCCGGTCCGCGTACTCCACGCCGCTGGCCAGGCCGGTCTTCGGATCGACGATCACCCGCGCCACCACCGCGTCGGTCTGGAGCGTGAGCCGGCCGGTGGCGTGGGCCGCCGCCAGCGTGGTGCCGGGCGCCGACAGGCGGGTGAACTTCTCGCCCTTGTCCGGGTGCCGGCGGGCGCGGATGCCGCGGGAGATGATGAGCCTCCGGCCAAACTTCTCCTCCACCACCTGCTTCATCACCCGTTCACCGGACGAGAACGGCCGCGCCTCCACGAAGACGCCGTCCGGGAGCTGCTCCAGCCCCTCCAGCGATCCGTGCACCTGGAAGAAGCGCTCCAGCACCTCGTAGTGCGGCGACAGCTCCGCGGTGCCGATGGGCCAGTCCTCGCCCCAGCCGTCGTGGCTGGTGGCCTTCAGCTCGTAGTCGGAGAACCGGAGGCACACCCCGCCCCAGGTATGCGAGCGGCCGCCGAGGTGCCGCCCGCGGATCCAGTGGTACGGCTGGTCCTTGGGAGTGGTGTACGGGTTGTCCTTGTCGTCGACGAACAGGTCCGGGTTCGACTCCCAGTAGCCCGCGTGGGTCTCCTGGATCCGCTGGCGGCCGGTGATGAAGTGGCGGAACACCGCCTTGGCCATGTTGCCGCCCTGGGATCCGTAGGAGGCGTTGCCCCCCTTGAGACTGGGGCCTGCCTCCAGCACCAGCACGCGCAGCCCGGCCTCCGCCAGCCGCCAGGCGGCCACGCCCCCGGTCGCGCCGGATCCGACGACGATCGCGTCGTAGGGCTCAGGCTTCGAGATGACGTCCATGGTCTCCTCCGGTGGGCGCGACGGGTTGGGGAGCGGCGCCGCCCTCCCCGGATTCGAGCCAGCGGCGCTCGGATTCGCCCAGGGACAGCTCGGCGGCCTCGATGTTCTGCCGCATCTTGGCGGCGGTGCTGGCGGCGACGATGGCGAACGAAGGGAACGGCTGCTGGAGGACGTAGGCGAGCGCGAGCTGCGCCGGCGAGACGCCCCGCTGCTTCGCCAGCGACTCCAGCCGATCGCGGCGCGCGAAGTTGGCGTCGCTGCCATAGGTGCGCAGGCACAGCCGCGCCTCCAGCTCCAGCAGGCCGGGCCGCATCCCGGGGACGATCCGCTTCGAGAGGAAGCCGCGGCCCAGGGGGGACCACGCCAGGAGCGGGAGCTGCTTCTGCTCGTGCAGTGCCCGGGTCTCGCGGCCGTCCGGACCGGCGGCGCTGAAGCAGCCGGCCCACGGCGGGCTCACCCAGTCGAAGAGGGAGAAGTGCGGGCTGCCGGCGGCGAGCGGCGGGAGCCCGCGCGCGTTCGCCGAGACCAGCGCGTCCTGGAGCCGCTGGGGGCTCCAGTTCGACATGCCGTAGGCGGCGATCTTCCCCTCGCGCTGGAAGCCCGCCAGCGCGCCGACGATCGGGCCCACCGGCGCGCGGGGATCGTCCCGGTGCAGCAGGTACAGGTCGATGCGCTCCAGGCCGAGGCGCCGGAGCGAACCGTGGAGGTCGTCCGCCAGCGCCTTCGGGCTCAGCCGGCTGGTGCCGAGCACGAGGTTGGGGTGCCCGCCCTTGGTGATCACCGTCACGCGGCCGGCGACGCGCCGGGAGCGGATCCATTCGCCGAGGGCGCGCTCGGTGCCGCCCGCCATGTACATGGCGGCGGTTTCGAAGGCGGTACAACCCAGCTCCAGCAACCCGTCCAGGTGCCGGAGCGCGTCCTGCGTCTTCCCCGAGGCGAGCGGGCCCGGCAGCGGGCTGCCCAGGCTCGCGGTGCCCACGATCAGGCGCGGCAGGGGCTTGGGCAGTCCGTTCAACGTCTGGAGGCGCACGCAGGCTCCTGTGCTGCACGCGGCATGCCTTCCGCCGTCCCGGAAAAACAGGTGCATCCGGCGCGGGATTCCGGCCCGGGCGGGCCCCTGTATCGGTTCGTGCTCACGCTGTGCAGGCGGGCGACCGATAGCACGGAGTCCAGCCGGCCGATACCCGGGCCGGGTATGGTGCGCCCCATGAGCCCGCCCACCTACGTGTTCGGCCCCACCTTCACCGAGATGCGCGACCCGCAGCAGATCGACGCGAAGACGCGCGAGCGCGCCCAGGCCGCCAGGACCGATCGGCCGCTGGACCCGGTGAACCTGTTCAACCTCACCTGGAAGCCGGACGGCCGGAATGTCTCGCACGTGGTGCTGCCGAAGGCGCTCACCGGCGTGGACGCGCCGATCGCGGTGATGTCCGGGCGGCACTTCCCGACCGGTTCGCACAAGGTCGGCCCCGCGTACTCGTGCCTGGTGGAGAAGCAGCTGCTGGGGCAGATGCAGCCCGGCGCGCATACCGCGGTCTGGCCCTCGACGGGGAACTACGGGATCGGCGGCGCGTGGGTGGGCCCGCGGATGGGATACCGCTCCCTGGTGGTGCTCCCCGAAGGGATGAGCGCCGAGCGCTTCGAGCGCATCAAGGGCTACGGCGCCGAGGTGGTCGCCACGCCGGGCACCGAGTCCAACGTGAAGGAGATCTTCGACAAGGTGCACGAGCTGAGGCGCGACGCGAACAATCGCGTCCTGGAGCAGTTCAGCGAGTTCGGGAACTACCGCTTCCACTACGAGGTCACCGGCAATGCGGCTGCCGAGCTGGCGGCGGCGCTCGGGTACTCGCGCGTGGCGGCGTTCATCTCCGCCATGGGCTCCGCCGGCACCATCGCCGCCGGCGACCGGCTCAAGCAGCTGCACGACACCCGGATCGTCGGCCTGGAGCCGGTGCAGTGCCCCACCCTCTACAACGTCGGCTTCGGCTCGCACGCCATCGAGGGCATCGGCGACAAGCACGTCACCTGGATCCACAACGTCCTCAACATGGACGCGCTGATCTGCATCGACGACCAGGACTGCCTGGAGGGGTTGCAGGTCATCAACGAGGGCGCGGAGCTGCTGGAGGCGGAGGGTGTGAAGGAGGCGCGCGCGCTGTCGGCGCTGTTCGGCATCTCCGGCGTCTGCAACGTGCTGGGGGCGATCAAGACCGCGCGCCACTACGCGTTCGGGCCGAAGGACCTGGTGGTGACCATGGCCACCGACTCGTTCGACCGGTACCCGTCGGTGATGCGCCGGTTGACGCAGGAGAAGGGGCCCCAGACCCGCGACGTCGCCCTGCGCCGGCTGGAGCGCATCTTCCGGGGAACGCGCTCCGACTACGTCCTGGACGGCACCCGCGACGTGCGCCGGCGCTGGCACCACCAGAAGTACTTCACCTGGGTGGAGCAGCAGGGGAAGACCGTGGACCAGCTCCGCGCCCAGGAGTCCCCAGAGCTCTGGATTGGGGAGCAAAAACAGGTCGCTGAGCTGGATCATAAGATACGAACGAGCCGCAATTCTGGATTCAATGTTAGCTAATGCTTACATGCGGCGTGCGTGTGCGCTCTCCACGTGCTCGGGTGGGTGACCTGATCTCGGCAGGTTGAGCGGTCCATCGTGCTGGCATGAGTGCTGCTTTGTGGGCGTGAGTCGCATCCACCCACTCTCCCAGCAGGATTTCTCCCATGCCTATCGATTCCGTTTCCGCCTCCTCCGTTGCTTCCACCGCCCAGGTCCAGTCCCCTCCGCCCAGCCAGAGGTACCCGGCCGCCGCGGAGCAGAAGCAGATCGTGGACTTCGCCATCGAGAAGTTCACCGCCCAGAAAGCGCAGGCCCAGCAGGACCTGGCCCTGCCGGACTCGCAGCGCGTCGCCGCGCAGACCGGGCGGCTGCAGACGGAGCGCGCCACGCAGGTGCAGAAGCAGGTCGCGACGGACCAGTTCTACGACCACGCCGCCGCGCTGTATCCGCAGAGCGCCGCGCTGACCGCGGAGCAGAAGCAGGCGGGCCACGCTTTTTTCGACCGGGCGATCGCCGGCATCGATCAGCAGATCGCCGCGGTCCCCACCAACTCCGCGCAGAACGCGCAGCAGTCGCTGAATCAAGCCAACAACATGCTGGCGGCCCTCCAGACCCGGGGCATCGACGCGCTGGACCTCGACACCGCCTCCAAGTTCCGCCAGGAGGCGGGGGAGGCCGCGACCGCCAAGTTGATGCAGCAGCTCCAGGGGTACCTGGCGCCGTCCGGGTACGGGGCGCCGTCCGGGTACGGGGCGCCGTCCGGCGGCGCCCTCCCCGCCAGCCCCGATACGGGTCTCTCGGCCTACCTCAGTGGCGCGGCCGGCGCGAGCGGCGCGGTCAATCAGCTCCGGACGACCCCTGCGAGCCCTTCCCCCGCGGTCGCGACCGCCTACCGGGACCAGTTCGTCGCCAGCCCGTCGCCCTCCACGGTGTACCGGAGCCTCCTGGGGTACTGACCCGCGAGGCGCGTCACTTCGGCTCGTCCGCCACGGGCCCCACGACGCCGGGCGCCATCCACTGCATGGAATTCAGCTCCTCCACGGTCATCCGGCGGCCCGCCGGGACGCGCTCGGCGCCGTTGCGGTCCTTGAGCGGGCCGGTGAACGGGTCGAACTTCGGGTCCGGCGAGGACATGTCCTTGAGGAGCTCCAGGATCCGGTCGTGGACGGAGACCTGCTTCCCGCCCACCGTCATCTGCGCCTTCTTCAGGGCGTCGGCGAACTTCGGGTTGATGGGCATCCCGGGCTGGGTGCCCAGCTCGACGGCGCCCTCGCGAAGCAGCCACCAGTAGTCGACGTCCTTCAGCTTGCCCGCGGCGTACGTCCCGTCGCGGACCTTCCCCAGGAAGTCGATGTAGATCTTCTCCCAGTGCACGAGCTGCCCGGACACCGCGTAGTCCGGCGCGAAGCGGTACATGGGCGAGTAGTGCGCGAAGCTGGGCACCTTCTTGCGCGCCGCCACCTGCACCACCGTGGCGGTGTCTTCGGTGAAGGCGAGCACGTCGTTGCCCTCGACCATCAGCGCCTCGGCGGCCTCGCGCGCCTTCTGCGGCGAGAACCAGGAGTTGATCCACTTCACGTTCACCACCGCGTCGGGCCGCGCGGCCTTCACGCCGAGCGCGAAGGCGGAGATGTGGCGCTTGAGCTCCGGGATGGGGAACGCGCCCACGTAGCCGATCTTGCCGCTCTTGCTGAGCGCGCCGGCCATCAGGCCGTTGAGGTAGTAGAGCTGGTAGAAGTCGGCCATGTACGTGGCCAGGTTCGGGCCTCGCTTGAACCCGGTGGCGTGCGCGAAGACGACGTCGGGGTACTTCTTCGCCGCCTCCACGGTGTGGTCCATGTAGCCGAAGCTCGTGGTGAAGATGGCCTTGCACCCGGACTTCACCAGGCGGTCGATCACCGGGAGCCCCTGCGCTTCGGGGACGGCCTCCACGAACTGGGTCTCCAGGCCCGGGATCGCCTTCTCGGTGAGCCGGCGCGCCTCGTCGTGCGCGTTGCTCCACCCCAGGTCGCCCACCGGGCCCACGTAGATGAAGCACGCCTTGAGCTTCTTCTCCGCGGGGGCGGGGGCGGGATCCGCGGCCCAGGTCTCCGCAGCCAGGGTGGCCAGCAGCGCGCACAGCAGTCCACGTCCAGCGCTCGTCATGTTCATCGTCCCCTCCTCACGTTCACCCCGACGGTACAGCAGGGCGAAGAAAGGCGGAGCGAATGATGATCGATCTCATCCGGTGGCGTTCGGCACGGCTGCTCCTGGGGCCGTTCAAGGACAACTCCCGCCGTCGAGACGCGAGAACCACCCTTGAACGGAATGACCCCACGAGCGGATGATCTTCGCAGCCGCCTTCCCGGCGCGCGCAGACCAGGAGCGCAGCGATGTCGCGACCGCCGTTTGTGATCTCGAGCGCCGAGGTCAAGGAAGAGGAGGGGCACTACGATTCACCGTTCGACGGGGAGAAGCTTTCGTTCGGCCGCGACCTGGGGAAAGCCGTGGGCTCCGTCACTGTCGGGCTCGTCGTCGAACGGATCCCACACGGACGGCGGACCAGCTTCACCCACGCCCATTCGGCGGAAGAGGAGATCGTCTACGTGGTCTCGGGGAACTGCTCGGTGCGGATCGTCGAGCCGAACCAACGGCCGCGAGAGATCGACATCGCTGCCGGCGACGTGATCGCGTTTCCCGCGAACACCGGCATCGCGCACACGTTCGTCAATCACGGCACCGAAGACTGCGTCTTGATCTGTTGCGGGGAACGGAAGCCGGGCGTGGATCGCGTCTTCTATCCCGAGGATCGGGAGTTCGACGAATACGTCCGCGCGAACCGGCCTCAGCGGCATTGGTCGCGCTGAGCCGTCTGGTGGTCGACGGCGATCTAGCGTTCACCACGGCGGTACGGAACCCCCAGCGCGGCCGGCGCCGACCTGCGGGCCTTCCGCAGTCCGGACAGGGCCAGGGCCACGATCACCAGGAGGTACGGCATCGCGCCGAATACCTCGACCGGGATGCGCCCCTGGTCCTGGAGCCTGAACTGGAGGTAGTAGAGCAGGCCGAAGAAGGTGGAGCCGAGCACGGCGCGCAGCGGGTGCCAGCCCACGAAGATGACCAGCGCCACGGCGATCCATCCCATGCCGCCGCTCATCCCGTCCGTCCACGCGGGGCGGTAGGAGAGGGAGAGGAAGGCCCCGGCGAGTCCGGCGAGCGCGCCACCGAAGGCCACTGCCCCGTAGCGCACCGCAGTCACTTTCACGCCGAGGGCGTCGGCGGCCGCCGGGCTCTCTCCGACGGAACGGAGGACGAGGCCGGGCCTGGTGAAGTGGAGGAAGCCCCAGAGGCCAATAGCGAGGATCCCCGCGGCCCCGAGGAAGGGCTCCTCCGCCAGCGGTTCCATCAGCGGGATGCCCTCGTAGCGGCGCCCGAGGATTCCCGCGACGCCGGAGCCGAGCATGGCGAGGGCCAGGCCGGAGACGTAGGAGTTGGCCACCACCGTCAGCGTCACGACCGCGTGCAAGAGGGCCGCGGCCGTCCCCGCCGCAAGCGCCGCCGCGATGGCGAGGGCCGGCGAGCCTCCGTCCACGGCGACCGCGAAGGCCGCAAGCGCTCCGAGCGCCATCATTCCCTCGATGCCCAGGTTCACCACCCCGGCCCGCTCGTTGACGATCGCGCCAAGCGCCGCGAACAGCAGCGGCGCCCCGAGCGAGAGGGCTCGCAGTGCGGCGGCGAGAATCTCCTGGGTCACGGCCCCCTCCGCTGTTGATGGCGCGTCCAGAGCGCTTCGGCCGTGATCAGGCAGAGAAGGAGCGTGCCGCTGAAGACGTCGATGATCCGGAAGGGCATGTTGAAGCCGGTCTTGAGGAAGTCGCCCCCGGCGAGGATGGCCCCCAGCAGTGGCGCGGTGAACAGGACCGAGGCCGGCCGTCCGCGCGCGAGCCAGGCGACGATGATCGCGGTGTAGCCGTAGCCGAGTGAGACCTGTGCGGGCTCGAGGAGGCGGTGATGGATGCCGGCCACCTCCCCCACCCCCGCGAGTCCGGCCGCCCCGCCCGAGAGGAGCCCGGCGAGGAGGACGACGCGCTCCATGGGGATCCCGGCGTAGAGCGCCACCCGTGGGCTCTCGCCCACCACGCGCACCTCGTAGCCGGCGGGGGTGTAGACGAGAAGGACCTGGAGGGTGGTGACCAGCGCGGCGCCCAGCACGAGCGTGGGCCAGTGCACCAGCGTCTCGGGCAAGACGGGGAGTTGAAGGGCGCCGGCGAATGCGTCGGTGTACGAGAAGCCGCGCACGTGCTCGCCACGCCAGGGGCCGTTGATCAGGTAGACGACGAGGTATTCGGCCACGGGGGTGAGCATCAGCGTGGTGAGGATCTCGTGGACGCGGAGGCGCGTCCGGAGCCACACGGCCGGGAGGGCCCAGAGAGCGCCGGCGAGCGCCCCGGCCAGAAACATGAGTGGCAGGGTCGCGGGACCGGCGGGCAGGAAGAGCGCCACCGCGGAGCCGCCCACCGCCCCGAGGAGGAGCTGGCCTTCGGCGCCGATATTGAGGAAGCCGGCCCGGAACGCCACCGTCAGGCCGCCGCCGATGAGGAGGAGCGGGATGGTGCGGCGGAGCACCTCGGAGCGTCCCTGTGCATCGGAGAAGGTCGCTTGCAGCATCCCGCTGTAGCACTCGAGCGGATTCGCGCCGAAGGCGGCGAGCACGCCGGCCACGAGGGCGAAGGCCACCGCAACGGCGGCGGCGTACACGCCCAGCGGCGCGAGGCGGCGGCCGAGATTCACGCCGCGTCCTTCCCGGTCATGAGCCGGCCGAGCCGCTCCACGCCGACCTCCGCGACTGGCCACGGGCCGCGCAGCGTTCCTTCGAAGAGGACCGCCACGCGGTGCGAAAGGGCGTACAGCTCGTCGATGTTTTCGGTGACGAGGACGATGGAGACCCCTTCGGCGGCGCGGTCGATGAGGAGCCGGTGGATCTGCTCGGTGGCGCCGACGTCGACGCCGTACGTCGGGTGCACCGCGATCAGCACGCGCAGGGGGCCGGAGAGCTCGCGGGCGAGGATGGTGCGCTGGACGTTGCCACCGGAAAGCAGGCGGAGTGGCGTACCGGACCCTCCTGGCGCGGCGATGCGGAACGTCTCGATCAACCGGGTGGCGCTTTCGGCCATGCGGCGGAGATCGAGCCAGGGCCCCCTGCGGAGCGTCGTCCGATAGGTGCGAAGCGCCAGGGCTTCGGCCACGCTCAGCGCGGGGGAGGCGCCGGTCGCGCGATCCTCGGGGACGTGGCCCAGCCCGCGAGCGAAGAGCTCAGCGGGGGAACGATCTGCGGTGGATTCCCCATCCAGCAACACACGACCTCGGAAGGGGCGAAGCCCGGACAATGCCTCGGCGAGCTCGCGCTGCCCACTGCCGGCGACCCCGGCGACTCCGAGCACCTCTCCCGGAGCGAGTGAGAAGCTGGCCCCGCGCACTGCCCGCCGCCGGTCGTCGCCGTCGACCTCGAGGCTCGAGACCTCGAACCGCACGCCGGCCCGTGGCGGTGCGACGGCGGCAGGAGGCACCACGTCGCGGCCCACCATGAGCCTCACCAGATCCTCGCGTGTGGCGGTGTGCCGCTCCCGTTCGCCGACCTTCCTTCCGCCGCGGAGGACGGTGATCCGGTCCGAGAGGGCGAGCACCTCGTCGAGCTTGTGGCTGATGAAGATGATGGCCACCCCGCGCGCCTTGATGGCGTCGAGGTGCGCGAAGAGCTGGTCCACCTCGGGAGGAGCGAGGACGCTGGTGGGCTCATCCAGGATGAGCACGCGGGCGCCGCGGAGAAGCGCGCGGGCGATCTCCACCTGCTGCTTCTGCCCGGCAGAGAGGTCCTCCACGCGGGCGCCGAGATCGACCGGGAGCGCATGCGACCGGAGCGCGCGGCGGGTGAGGAGGAACGAGCCCGGCTGCCCGAGGATCAGGTTTTCGGCGACGGAGTGGCGCTCGATGAGGAGCGGGTGCTGGGGCACGAGCGCGAGCCCCAACCGGAGCGCCACCGCCGGAGACCGGATCCGGACCGGCCGCCCGTCGATGCGGATCTCCCCGGCGTCGGGCGCCTGGAGCCCGTAGAGGATGCTCATCAGCGTGGTCTTCCCCGCCCCGTTCTCGCCGAGGAGGGCATGCACCTCGCCGGCCTGGAGGGTCAGGTCCACGCCGTCATTCGCCACCACGCCGGGGAAGCGCTTGGTGATGCCCTTCAGCTCCAGCAGCGGCGGAGGAGACACCGCTGTGACTACTTGCCGTGCTCCACGCGCGTGCCCAGCACCTCCAGGAACCTGGCGAGCCAGCGCGGGTGCGCGGGCCAGGCCGGGGCGGTGACGAGGTTGCCATCCACCACCGCCTCGTCCACCGACACCTGCGTGTAGCGCCCGCCCGCGCGCGAGACCTCCGGGCCGCAGGCCGGGTACGCGGTGCACTTCTTCCCTTCCACCACCCCCGCCGCGGCGAGGATCTGCAGGCCGTGGCAGATGGCGGCGATCGGCTTGTTGGCCCGGGCGAAGTGGCGGACCGCGTCGAGGACGCGCTCGTCGAGGCGGAGGTATTCGGGCGCCCGGCCGCCGGGGATGACCAGCCCGTCATAGGTGGCGGCCTGCACGTCGGCGAAGGTGCCATTGAGGGTGAAGTTGTGGCCGGGCTTCTCGCTGTACGTCTGGGCGCCCTCGAAGTCGTGGACGGCGGTGCGGACGAAGTCCCCCGACTTCTTGTCCGGGCAGACCGCGTGCACCGTGTGGCCCACCATCTGGAGGGCCTGGAACGGCACCATCACCTCGTAGTCCTCGACGTAGTCCCCCACCAGCATCAGCAGCTTCTTGCCAGCCATTGGTGCGCCTCCTTGGATCCGGGTCGCACCGTCTAGCAAGACCCGGGTATCCTCGCGAGCCATGCGATCTCGAATTCCAGCCCTCTGCCTCCTCGCTCTCGCCGCGTGCGGGAAGTCACCCCCGCCCGAGGGAACCACGGTCGAGGTGGCGATCCTGGCCACCACCGACCTCCACGCCAACGTCCTCAGCTACGACTACTTCAAGCTCGCCGCGAACCAGACCTTCGGCCTGGAGCGGACCGCGACCCTGGTGGCCCGCGCCCGCGCCGAGTTCCCCAACACCGTGCTGGTGGACGACGGCGACACCATCCAGGGGACGGTGCTCGGGGACTATCAGGCGGTCGTGCAGCCGGTGGCCTGCAACCAGGCGCTGGCCATCCACAAGGTGATGAACGCCATGCGCTACGACGTGGGCAACGTGGGCAACCACGAGTTCAACTACGGGCTGCCGTTCCTCAGCCAGGTGACCGACCGGAGCTTCCAGGTGGTGGGCGTGGCGGGCGCGGCCGGCTGCGCCGCCCCCGCCTACCCGCTGGTGCTCTCCAACGTGTACTCGGCCTCCGGCGGCGCGCCCATCTTCGAGCCGTACCAGCTCCTCTCCCGCTCCTTCCAGGCGACCGCCCCGAACGGCGCGTCGCTCCAGGTGCCGATCGAGATCGGCGTCATCGGCTTCACGCCGCCGCAGGTCATGACGTGGGACAAGGGCAAGCTGTACGGGAAGGTGTACTCCACGGGCATCACGGACGCCGCCAACCAGTACGTCCCCTCCATGCGCAGGTCGGGGGCGGACCTCGTGGTGGCGCTCGCGCACAGCGGGCTGGACCCCAACCCGGCCTCCCCGAACATGGAGAACGCGAGCTGGCACCTCAGCAAGGTGCCGGGGATCGACGCGATGGTGCTCGGTCACTCCCACGACGTGTTCCCGAACCCAGGCGTGGCGACCTCGGTGTTCAACGCCATGCCCGACGTGGACAACACCAAGGGCCTGGTCAACGGCGTGCCGGCCGTCATGGCGGCGAGCTGGGGCAGCCGGCTGGGCGTCATCCGCCTCGTGCTCGAGTACGCGAACGGCGCCTGGCAGGTGAAGCCGGAAGAGACCCATGTGGAGTCGCGCTCCACGCGCAACCAGGACGGCACCTACGTCGACCCGGACGCCACGGTGGCGCCGATGGTGGATGCCGAGCACCAGGCCACCATCAACTACGTGAAGACGCCCGTCGGGAGCACCGACTTCCGGATGGCCACCTGGTTCGCGCTGGTGGGCGACGTGAGCGCGCTGCAGATCGTCAA
>DATBSS010000137.1:0-1761 GCA_036559665.1 Myxococcaceae bacterium | reverse complement strand
CCAGGCGCAGCAAGGGCGGCGTCCAGTACGGCGTCGGCTTCGCCTGCTGCATGGAGTCGTTCGGGACGTCCAGCGACGCGGCGTTCGCGGGGGTGGAGCTCTCCAGGGACGGGGCGCTGTCCGTCTGCTCCAGCTCCGTGGACATGGGGCAGGGCGCGGAGACGGCGCTGTCGGTGGCGACGGTGCGGAGCCTGGGCCAGGCGGCCACCGGGGTGGTCCTGGGCGACATGACCCTGTTCGAGGGCCTGGGGATCTCCCCGTCTCCGCCCTCGACCGAGCCGGGCCACACGCCCAAGTGGGCCAGCTCGGTGAGCGCGTCGATGACGGCGTTCTTCCACGTGCACGCGGTGGAGCAGGCCTGCCACGTCCTCTACCGGCACGGCCTCCTTCCCGCGGCCCGGGACCTCTGGGGGACGGAGCTGCCCGGGGACGTCCACTGGGAGGGCGGCCTGCTGGTGGCCAAGGGGAAGAAGCCGCTGTCGCTCAAGGCGCTGGCCACCAGGGCCCACCGGGCGCGCCACGTCGTCGGGGCGCGGGTGCACACGTTCTTCCAGAACCGGTTCGCGACCGCGAGCTACCCGGACCTGCCCGGTAGCGAGGTGCTCCCCATCGACGCGCTGGCGGTCGCCCGGGGCACGGGCGGGAAGGGTCAGGCGCCGGTGTACGCGCCGGAGACGAGGACCGCGGTCGCGTACCCGGGCCCGGAGGTGGCGAGGTACCGGCGCACGCTCTACGCGTCGATCGGGCACCTGCTGGCGGTGGAGGTGTACCGGAGCGGCCGGGTCCAGGTGGTGGACGCGGTGACCGTGCTGGACGCGGGGGACGTGCATCACCAGGAGTCGCTGGAGGGGCAGGCGGAGGGAGGCCTGGCCATGGGCCTGGGGATGGCGCTGATGGAGGAGCTCCCGCCGGCGCCCGCCTCGGTGGACGGGAGCTTGAACCTGAACCGCTACTTCGTCCCGCGCGTCACCCACGTGCCGCCCCGCAGACACCTGAAGCTGAGGCGGGTGGAGCTGGAGCCGGGCCAGAGCATCCTCGGGGAGGACGAGGTCACGCCCCGCGAACCCCGGCGGAAGAAGGGCATCGCCGAGGCCGCGATGACCACGGTGGCGCCGGCGGTGGGCAACGCCATCGCCCACGCCACCGGGCTCCGCCTGCGCCGGCTCCCGTTCAACCAGGAGAGCGTCCGGCAGGCGCTCGATTCACGCAAGGGACCCTGAATGCACTTCAAGGTGACGGTGAACGGGAAGGAGCTCGAGCGCCACGACGCGCGGGAGGACGATCTCCTGATCGACTTCCTCCACGAGGAGGGGCTGACCGGGACCAAGTTCAGCTGCGGGATTGGCCAGTGCGGGTCCTGCAAGGTGGCGGTCCAGGCCGGGAAGGACCCGGAGATGATCCCGGTGCTCGCCTGCTTCGCGCGCCTGGACTCGATCCAGGGGATGCGCGTGACGACCGTGGAGGGGCTGCACGGGCGCGGGAAGCTCCACCCGCTGCAGGACGCCTTCCTCAAGGGGTACGCCTTCCAGTGCGGGTACTCCACGCCGGGGATGCTGATGGCGGGGCACATCCTGATCGAGCGGTTGAGGCACCAGCCCGTGGAGACGCGAAACCTGGACCGCGAGATCACCTCGGCCATCAGCGGCCACGTGTGTCGCTGCACCGGTTACATCCGGTACTACCAGGCCATCAAGGACGTCATCTTGAGCTGGGGTGGCAAGGCGCTGGTGAAGCCCTCCGCCCGGCCGCCCAAAGCCGGCG
>DATBSS010000136.1:0-27677 GCA_036559665.1 Myxococcaceae bacterium | reverse complement strand
CCCTAGCGTGGCCCTCCAGCGTCCGGCGCACCTGGCCCGTCTCCACATCCCACACCTTCACCGTCCTGTCGTCGGAGCCGGAGGCGGCCATTTTCCCGTCCGCGCTCAGCGCCACCGTAGTCCCCCAGCCGCCGCGGCCCTCCAGCGTCCGGCGCACCTGGCCCGTCTCCGCGTCCCACACCTTTATCGTCCCGTCGTCGGAGCTTGTGACGACCGCCTTCCCGTCCGCGCTCAGCGCTACTGCCTCCACCGAGCTGCCGTGGCCCTCCAGCGTCCGGCGCACCTGGCCCGTCTCCACGTCCCACACCTTCGCCGTCCTGTCGCCGGAGCCGGTGACGACTGCTTTCCCATCCGCGCTCAGCGCCACCGCATTTACTGCCCTAGCGTGGCCCTCCAGCGTCCGGCGCACCTGGCCCGTCTCCACATCCCACACCTTCACCGTCCTGTCGTCGGAGACGGAGACGGCAATCTTCCCGTCCGCGCTCAGCGCCACCGCATTTACTGCCCTGGCGTGACCCTCCAACGTCCGGCGCACCTGGCCCGTCTCCACATCCCACACCTTCACCGTCCTGTCGTCGGAGCCGGAGACGGCTGTCTTCCCGTTCGCGCTCAGCGCCACCGTATTTACCCAGTCAGCGTGGCCCTCTAGCGTTCGGCGGAGCCCTCCCCCAGGAGGGTGGAGACGCGGCCACGTGGGCAATAGGGCGGGCGGGACAACGTCCGCCTCAACGAGCACACAGAGGTGCTGCAACTCAACCTCGGGCGCATCCCGTAGGCGGCCGAGTAACTGAGAGGGCAATTCATCTGGACGCTGAGACAAAATGTGGGCCGAGAGCCGGAGCGCGTCACGGAGGAGGCGAAGGGGTTCGTCCGAGGCAAGATCGAGAAGCTCGAAGTCCGCTAGGAGGGCGTTCACGCCCGCGGCCTTAAGCTTGGCGGCCAGCCAGCGGTGATCGAACAACAGATCGCGGAGCGCACGCGGTCCTTCTGCAGCGAGGACGTGCTGGGGACCGTGCTCGAAAAAGTACCCGTCCGGCACGACTGCGGGCAGTGCCCGATCTGGGGCGGCATGCCGGTAGGCGTCCAGTAGCCGCGCATGCCTGGCCTTGATGTCCCCACCGCGGGCTCGCACGTAGTCGTGCTGCAGGTCGTGGAGCGTGAGGCGCCCTTGCGCGTCGCGACGCACCAGGGAGCGATCGACCAGGGCATCAACCGTTCTCTGTGCCGCGGCCAGTTCGACGCCGGTGTCCCTCCAGAGGAGGTGCACAGCAGCCTCGGGCACAGCGACGTCCTCGGCGAAGACGGCGAAGTCGAGGAAGCGGTGCCGGACGTCCTCGGGAAGCCCCTGGACGGACACCTCGATGGCGGCGAGCATGTTCCGGTGCTCGCCGTAATCGGGGAGCGCTGCGGCGAGGTAGGCGAGATCGGCTTTCTGGAGCTGCGCCAGGAGCGTCGGCCAGCGATCATCCGGTCGTCCGCGCAACATGGCACCAGCCATCGCGAGCGCGAGCGGGAGCTCGCCGCACTCGCGGACGATCTCCGGGGCCACTCGCGGCAACGTGCTCACCGGCCGATCCGCGTAGGCGGCCAGCAGCGCGAGCCCTGCCGTCGCCTTGAGCTCCAGGAGCTCCTGAAGGGTGGCACCGAGACCATTCGCTACGTCTCGATTGCGCGTAGTGATGAGCAGCCGGCTGGGGGATGCGATGGCGTTGAACGGGTCCGCATCCTCGACCCGCCAGACGTCGTCGAGGATGAGCAGGCTGGGGGGACGCGTCGCGAAAAGCTCTGCGAGCGTCGTCTTCCCAAGTCGAGGGGTGTCTATTTCTACCGGTGCGCCTTTGAGCTGAGCGGCGAGCTTCGCCTGCCAGGGTACGGGCGAATCCCGAGTCCGGCCCAGGGTGAGCCAGAACACTCCACCTGGGAAGGCGTCCTGCACCTCCGGGTCCCAGGCGAGCGCGGCTGCCAGCAGCGTCTTGCCGACGCCGGGCATGCCCTGAACACCGAGGCGGTGGTGCTGGCCGGCGACGGCAATGGCCTGAGAGCTCTGGGCGATCAGGCCGAGCTTGAAGGCGTCCAGTTCCTCGCGCGGAAGGTACTGGTCTGGCAGCGGAGGAGCGTTCCAGGGGACGCGTCGGACACCCGAAGCGGGGCGGGCGCCCTCGGATTGGAGAGTGGCCGTCGGGAGCGGTCGAACGGTCGGCGCGGGCCCGAGAGCGGGTGGAGCTTCTCCGAGTTGGCCAGTGAGGTGGCGAAGGAGTGCGTCGTAGCCTGATGGTAGGGAGTGCCGCGTGAAGCGGCGAAGCTCGGTCGGAACCGCCTGCTCCTCACCACTGAAGAAGACCGGAATGAATCGGGTGCTTCCCCCCTGCTCGTAAAGCTCCTGCTGGATGAGCATGGCTTCCCACCCGACGCCAGAGCCGTGGCCGGGCCCGCGGTCGAAGCGCTCGACATAGCCGGGCGAGCAGACAACGACGATGAAGCGAGCCCGGGCGAATTCCGCCTTCATCCACCGCGCCCACCCATCGACCGGCGCCGGCGAGTACTGGTCGATCCACGCATCGATTCCATCCGCACGCAGTCGTGCGGCGAGCTCCCGGATGCGCTCGCGGTGAGCCTCGGAGTCGTGGCTGTAGCTGATGAAGACCCGAACGAGGTCCGGCATCCCGCGTTCCCCAGGCAAACGACTCTAGCCCGGGGAGCCAGATTCCATGGGACGCGACGCCTCCGTCATGGCATGGAGGCGCGCATGGCGAGCGGACCCACGATGAAGAAGCTGACCCCGGTGCTGATAGTGGACGAGATCGAGCCCTGCCTGGGCTTCTGGACGAACCTGGGCTTCGAGAAGACGGCGGAGGTCCCCGAGGGCGACCGGCTGGGCTTCGTCATCCTCGTCAAGGACGCGGTGGAGGTCATGTACCAGAGCCGGGCGAGCGTGCGGAAGGACGTGCCTGCGCTGGCGGACGAGCCCTCGCGCGCCGCGCTCTACCTGGAGGTGAGCGACCTGGACACGGTGGAGCGCGCGGTGAAGGGCGCGCCGGTCGTCGTCCCCCGCCGCAAGACGTTCTACGGCGCCGAGGAGATCGGCGTCCGCGAGCCGGGCGGAAGCGCGGTCACCTTCGCCGTGATGCAGAGGAGCTGACCTCCCCCACCCCAACGACCCTGAACGGGCGTACACTGCCGCCCGTGACCTCGCCTCGCGCCATCGTCCACGTGGACATGGACGCCTTCTACGCGTCCGTGGAGCAGCGCGACGCGCCGGAGCTGAAGGGGAAGCCGCTGATCGTGGGCGGCCACCCGACGCGCGGGGTGGTGCTGGCCGCCTCCTACGAGGTGCGGCCGTTCGGCGTGCGTAGCGCGATGCCCATGTCCCGCGCGCTGAAGCTGGCACCGGACGCGGTCGTCGTGCGCCCGCGCTTCGACGCCTACGAGGACGCCAGCGAGCGCGTGTTCCAGATCTTCCACCGCTACACCCCGCTGGTGGAGCCGCTCTCGCTGGACGAAGCCTTCCTCGACGTCACGGACTCCATCCGCCTCTTCGGCCCGCCGGCGCAGATCGCTCGCGCCATGCGCCAGGCGATCGCCGGCGAGCTCCACCTCCCCGCCTCCGCCGGGATCGCCCCGGTGAAGTTCGTGGCCAAGGTGGCCTCGGACGTGGCCAAGCCGAACGGCCAGAAGGAAGTCGCTCCCGGGGAGGTGATCTCGTTCCTCGCCGCGCTGCCCGCCAGCCGCCTGTGGGGCGTTGGGCCGAAGACGGACGAGCTCCTGCGCCGCGTGGGCATCCGCACCATCGGCGACGTGGCCACCCGCGACCCCGCGTGGCTGGAGCAGAAGCTGGGCAGCGCCGGGCGCCACCTGTGGGAGCTTTCTCAAGGCCAGGACGACCGCCCCGTGGTGCCGGACGGCCAGGCCAAGAGCATCGGCTCCGAGGACACCTTCGACGAGGACCTGGAGGGCGAGGAGGCCCTGCGCCCGCACGTGCACGCCCAGGCGCTGCGGGTCGCGCGGCGGCTGCGGCGCGCGGGGCTGAAGGCGCGCGTGGCGCAGCTCAAGATCAAGTTCGCCGACTTCGAGTCGGTCACTCGCCGCCACACCCTGGACCAGCCCACCGACGACGGGCAGCTCCTCTACCGGTCGGCGATGGACCTGTTCGCGCGGGTGGACCTCACGCGCGCGGTGCGCCTCACCGGCGTCAGCGGCCAGGAGTTGGTGGGCGAGCGCGACCAGATGGAGCTGTTCCGCCCGGAGCCCGGCAAGAGCCAGCGGCTCAACGCCGCGCTGGACCGGATCGCCTCCCGCTACGGGAACGCCGCCGTCACGACCGCGGACCTGGCGGAGACGGACGAGCGCGCCGAGCTCCGGGGCCCCAAGCGCCAGTAGCGCCCGTCAGTGCTTGCCGAACAACCCGGAGTCGGTGGCCTGCGCCACGCCCAGGACCTGGAGGCTCCGCTTCCGGTCGCTCATCGCGTAGCTGACGGCGTAGCCGGCAATCTCGAAGTGCATGGTGCTCTTCATGTCGTCGACTTCCGTCATCCAGGAGCTGAGCGAGGCGGCCACGTAGGCGATCTCCGCCAGCCTCCGGATAATGGCGCCGCGTACTCCTTCCGGAAGCCTGGACAGCGCGATCCGGACCGGGAGCGGGAGGTCGATCGCGTAGCGATCTTCGCTGGAATGTGCGACTGCGGGTGATCTCATGACGGATCGGGCCTGCTCGGCGCGCCTGCAATGCAGCGCGCGTGCCCACGCCCCGGCCACCGCGTCACGGGCGCTTGCGTTAGATCGATGCGCAACGCGCTGTACCAATTCCAGTGCGCCGGTGAACGGGGAGTCAGGTTTTTCAGGCCCGCTCGCAGCGGAATTCGACGCTGTCGCGCAATGCCTGGAACGCATCGTCCGGCGCTGAACGCTCGCGCCCGGACTAGGCTGCTCGCTCTCCATGCGGACGTGTATCGCCCTCCTGATCCTGACCCTCGGCGCGCAAGTGTCGGCTGCTGAACCCACCGACCCGCCCCCCGACGCGACCCAGGAAGCGCTCTCCATCCCCGGCGGCGCGCTCCGCTCGGTCCCCGGCACCTGGGGCGACCCCTTGCGCGCGCTGGGCCGCTTCCCTGGCGCCACCACCGTCATCGGCGGGATGGGGCCGCTGGTCGTCCGCGGCCGCCTCCCGGACGCCACGCCCACCTACGTCGACGGCGTGCGCGTGAGCTGGCCCTTCCACGCGCTGGTCGGGCCGGCGGCGATCTCCCCGGAGCTCCTGGACCGCGCCGACTACTACCGGGGCGAGGCCCCCGCGCGCTTCGGCTTCCTCACCGGCGGGGTGATCGACCTCCATCTCCCCGAGCGCGTCCTGGGCACCTCCGCGTTCGCGGACCTGGACCTGCTCACCGCGCGCGCCACCGTCCTCTCTTCAGTGGGTCCGCTGGGCACCCGCGTGCTGGCCTCCGCCGCGGCGCTCTACACGCCGTGGCTGGCCTCGCGGGCCTCGAACGGGGCGCTGGAGGCGAACCTGGGGGACTGGCAGCTCTCCGTGGCGCAGCCGCTGGGGGACGGCGAGCTGCGGCTGCTCTGGCTGGGCGCCTACGACGGCGTGGACCTGACGCAGGGGGACCCGCTCGACCTCCTGGAGCAGTACTCCTTCGCCCGCGCTCGCGCGCAGATGCAGCGGGTGGACCTGCGCTGGCGCTCCGGGAACGGCCTGGAGGCGTCCTTGGGCTACGGCCTGGACCGGCTGGCCCTGGCGGCGGGCGGCGCGGTGAACCAGAGCGACCTGGAGGCGGCGGAGCGGACGCTCCAGGCGCGCGTGCGCTGGACGCGATCGATGATCGCGCTCGGGCGGCGCGTCCGGATGGAGCTGGGCGCGGAGGTGGAGCGCCGGCAGGCCGGCTTCGAGCTGGGCGCGCTGGTGCGGCCCCAGCCGGACGAGCCCCCGGTCACCGTCGCCTACCGCCCCTCTGCCGCCGGCGTGCTCTCCGGCGCCTGGGCGCAGCTGTCGGGCACCGACGGCGCGCTCACCGTCACCCCCGGCGTCCGCGTCTCCACCGCGCACCTCGCCTTCCACGATACCGAGGTCGCCTTCGAGCCGCGGCTGTGGGTCGACTACCGCGGGAGCGACGCGTACGAGGTGCACGGCGGCGCGGGCTGGTACCACCAGCCGGTGACGACGCTGGTCCCGCTCCCCGGCTTCCAGCTCCTCCACCTGCCCGAAGGGATGAGCTCCGTCCTCCAGACGAGCGCCGGAGTCACCCTCCATCCCGCGCTCGGCCTGGACGTCGGCGTGGACGGCTACTTCGACCCCATGTTCCGGGTGGTGGAGCTGCCGGTGCTGGACCCGGCGGCGTACACCGCGGTGTTCGCGGACGCGGCGGACTCGGCGGCGCGGGTGGCGGCCCGGGCGACGCAGGGATCGGCCATGGGCCTGGAGGTGTTCCTGCGGACGTCCGCCGGGGACCGCCTCCGGGGCTGGCTCTCCTATTCCTTCCAGCGCAGCGCCCGCGCCGACCCGGCCCTCTCGAAGGAGCTCCCCTTCGCGCTGGAGCAGTCGCACGTGGTCAACGCGGTGCTGGAGTACCGGCTGCCGGGCGGGTGGACGCTGAGCGGCGCGGCGCTCCTCCGCACCGGGGCACCCGAGTACGGCAACTGGCTCGTCTCGCCTTCGATGCGCGAGGGGACCGACGCCACCGGCGCGGCGGCCTGGGTCCGCGTCCCGCCGGGCGAGGCCGGCCGGCTTCCGCTGCTGTTCCGCCTCGACGCGCGCGCCTCGAAGGCGTTCGACCTGGACCGGCTCCGGCTGGAGGTGTGGCTGGACGTCTACGACCTGAACCTGGCCCGCGACGCCGTCAGCTACTCCTACGGCACGGGCCAGGACGCCTCTGGCCAGCGCGTGCTCACCCGCGGCCAGACCGGCCTGTGGTACCCGCTGCCGATGCTGGGCGTGCGCGGCGCCTACCGGCCCTGACCAGCGCGGCCAGCACTGCCGCCGCCACCACCAGCACCGCGGTGCCCGCGCCCGCCGATGCCGCGCCGCACGCGCAGCCCGAAGCGGTGAGCGCGGAGGACGGCGGCGGCGCCGGGTTGTTGGCGCAGCCCGTGCCGGCGGTCTTCGCCACCCAGAGGTAGCTGGTGACCGTCCGCGGCCGCCCGTCCACCAGCACCTCGGCGCGGAACCGGTCCTCGCACTGCGCCGGCGGGGTGACCTCCAGCGAGGCGACGAACGGGTCCGAATCCACCGCCACCTCCGGCAGCGGCACCCCGTCGTGGACGAAGCGCACCTTCGCCCCCAGGCCGCCGGTGACGGTGGCCTCCAAAGCCACCGTCCCGGTGGAGATGACCGTGTCGCCCCCCAAGAAGCCCGCGCCGCCGCCGCTCTGGGCCTTCAGCTCCACCATGGGGTCGTGCAGGCCCTGCGCCTTGACCACCGTGTGCCCGCGCGCCACGCCATCCACGATGGCGGCGGCGGACAGCTCGGCGGCCCACACCAGGGTGGTGGGCTGGCCAATGGGGCTCTGGTACGGCGTACCCTCGACCCCGCCGCGGTGGTCGTCGCTCCCGCCCACCGCCGCCACCTTCATCCCCTTCGAGGTGAGGCTCTCCCAGAAGACGATGGACGGGTCGTTGAACAGCGCGCCCAACTGCCGGTATCCGGCGTTGGCCACCTCCAGCCCGTCCACCCGCGCCGGGAAGGGCAGGTGCCACGCGCAGCCGATGCAGAGGTCGCCCAGCTCCTGCACCGGGTGGTTGATGGCGAACAGCGCGCCCGCCGCGTGCACCTGGTCCGCGGCGGCCTGGATGGAGGGCACGGACGAATCCAGCCGGAAGTCCACCCACTGCATCATCCCGTAGGCGTTGGCGTGCCCCCAGTAGGTGGTGACCTCCAGCCCGGGCACGAAGAGGAAGTCCGGGTGGCGCGCCTGCGCGTCGGTCACGAAGTCCAGGTGCGAGACGGTGTTGTGGTCGGTGATCACCGCGAAGTCGAGGCCGGCGGTGCCGCGCGCGTAATCGGCGATCTCGTCCAGCGAGGGCCGCGCGTCGCCGCTCTCGCGCGAGTGCACGTGGAAGTCCCCCGCGTACCAGCGGGCGCCCCGCTCCAGGGGCGTGGCCGGCACGTATGGGCGGCGGGTCTGCGGCGCCAGCGCGGGCGAATTCCGCAGGACGATCTCCACGTGGTAGCGCGCCGGGCGCTCGGAGACCTTGGCCTTCCCCACCATCACCCGCCAGGTGCCGGGCGGCAGCGGGCCGGCCAGGTAGCTGCGCGACGCGGCCTGCTCGCCCACCACCGCCGGCTCCTCGTTGCCCCCGCCCCAGCCGCGGAAGCGCTCCGGGTCGAACAGCCCCCAGTCGAGCACGTTGGTGGAGGAGCGGTCGGAGTGGCGGACCTCGATCTCCTTCGTCCCCGCAGGCACCTCGAAGGTCAGGTCGAAGAAGCGGGAGCCGCCCTCCGGCACCAGGCCGTCCATCACCAGCGGAGCCGGGTCCTGCGCGCGGGCCCGGGGCGCCGCCACCACCGCGGCGGCGGCCAGCGCCACGGCCGCGGCCCGCGTCATCGGCGGCCGCCACCCTTGTTGGCGCCGGCCACCTGGTGCGTCAGTTGCCACTGGGCGACGGCGAGGACGTGCTCGTCGTCCTTGCCGTACCCCTGGCGGGCCTGTTCGGCCAGCAGCACGGCGCGCTTCTTGTCCCTGCCCACGTCCCACAGCGCCCGCGCCAGCGCGAAGCGCGCCTCCGCCGTCTCGGCCGGTTCGTGGCTGTTCTTGTCGTGGATGGCGATCGCCCGCTCCAGGGCGACCACGGCGTCCTGCGGCCGGCGCAGCTCGAGGTACGCCTGGCCGATGTTCTCCAGCGAGTAGGCGAAGTCGATGGAGTCCTTGGGGAGCGCCACCTTCTCCCGGATGGTCATCGACCGCAGCGCCTCCTGCAGCGCCTCCGCGTACAACCCGTCCGACTGCAGGGTGACCGCCAGCCAGTCCAGGTCGGAGGCTACCTCCACGCTGTCCATCCCGAAGGCCGCGGAGTGGATGGCCACCGCCTTCTGCAGCTCCTCGTAGGCGTGCTGGTTGTCCTTGAGCGACAGGTACGTCTGGGCCAGCACCCGCCGCTGGCCGCCCACCGTGGGGTGGTTGGGGCCGCGCGTCTTCTCGTAGGCGGCGATGGAGCGGGTGATCAGCTTGAGGGCCTCCCTCGGCTTGTGGTTGCGCTGGAGCGCGGAGGCCCAGTTGGCGAGCACCACGTTGGTGCGCGGATCCAGCTCGCCGAACGCCTGCTCCGCCACGGTGGCGCCGCGCTCCAGCCACTTGGCGGCCTCCGCGGAGCGGCCCTGCTTGAGGAGCACGTTCCCCCAGCAGTTGAAGGCGTCCTGTTCGACGAACGGGCTGCCGGCGCGCTTCACCGCCGCCTCCACCAGCCGGAACCACTGGGCCGCCTCGTCGACCTTCCCCTGGCTGTAGCCCTTCACGTAGACCAGCCGTCCCAGCGCGAGCGCCTTCTCGTCGTCCTTGCGGCCCTCCTCGCCCGCCGACACCGCCTCGGCCAGCGCGGCTTCGGCCGCGGTGATGTCGCCCGACTTGAGCTTGATCCACCCCAGTTGCCCCAGCATCTCCGCCCGGATCGGCGCGTAATTCACCCCGGCCAGGTCCTTCATCGCGCCCTCCGCGACCTGGCGCGCCTTGGCGAGGTTGCCGGAGTCCGAGAGCGCCTTGGACTCGGCCAGCTTGCGCTCCAGCTCGTCCACGCGCTTGCGGGTGGCCTGGTCCTCCGGGAGCGGGATGGGCGACTTGAGCGCCGCCACGTCCGCGCAGGCCGGGAGCCCGGGGAGCTGCAGCGCCGCGTCCAGGGACTTGTCCACCGCCTTGGCGTCCGGGGCGGTGAAGATCTTGATGAGCGCGCCGAGCGACACCAGCCGGCGGTCCAGGCAGCTCATCCGCAGCGAGAGCACCTCCTCGGTCTGCTCGCCGCGCAGCCGGGTCGCCTCGCAGGCGTCGATGCGCATCGACACCCAGCCCTGCCCATACGCGTCCAGCGCTCCTTGCGCCTGCGGGAGCAGGCGTTCGGCGTAGGGCGACCCGGAGGCGGCGAAGGCCTTCTTCACCTGGCCCCGGATGTCGTCGTTCCACACCGTCTCCAGCTGGCGGTCCGCCCCCTGGCAGAGCTGGGAGTGCCGGCTGATGGCCTTCTGGTACGCCACCCCCACCACCCCCAGCGCCGCCACCGCGCCGATGCCGATGGCCCAGCGCCGCTGCGCGACCTGCGGGTCATAGGAGAGGTGCTTGAGCAGCTCCTCCATCGACGGGTAGCGCTTGTCCGGGTCGAGGGAGAGCCCGCGCACCAGCGCGCGGCGGACGGAGGCCGGGAGCCGCGGCTCCTTGGGGAACTCCTTCACCAGCGTGGGGCCGTCGTCGTGCCCGGCGCCCCCCATGGTGTCCACGGTGCTGGTGTGGTCGTCGTTCGAGGGCTGGTGCCGGCGGAGGTAGATGCGCTCCAGCCCCAGGAGCGGGGAGCTGCCGTAGATGGCCCAGTAGAGCGAGGCGCAGAAGTTGAACTGGTCCGACCGCGCGTCTGGCGTCTGCCGCCGGTGCTGCTCCGGGGACATGAACAGCGGCGTGCCGACGATCGCCCCCACCTGGGTGAGCCGGGCGCCCAGCGCGGCCGGCGCCGGCGCGGCCTCTCCGGCGGCCGCCTCCTGCTCGTCGGTGGTCAACCGGGCCAGGCCGAAGTCCGTCACCCGCACCCGCCCGTCCGAGCCCAGCAGGACGTTCTCCGGCTTGAAGTCCCGGTGCACCAGCCCGGCGGCGTGGGCGGCGGCCAGCCCGCGCCCCGCCTCGATGAACGGCTTCACGACGTCCCGGACGGTGCGCTTCTGCTTCAGCAGCCAGTCGTTGAGCGTGCCGCCATCCACGAACTCCATGGCGACGAAGACCTGCTGGTCGCCGTGGGTGCCCACGTCGAAGACGGAGATGACGTTGGCGTGGGAGACCCGCGCCATGGCCTGCGCCTCGCGGAGCAGCCGGGCCTGGGCGGGAGAGGAGGGGGCCCGGACCGAGGGGCGGAGCAGCTTCAGCGCGACCTTGCGGTTCAGCTCCGGGTCATAGGCCGCGTAGACCAGGCCCATGCCGCCTTCACCCAGCTTGTCCAGGACGAGGTACCGGCCGACCGTGGACCCGCGCTGGAGCGTGTCCCCGACCTGCGGCATCTCGCGGGTGGGCACCTGCCCGGTCGCCGGGCCGAGCGCGGGTGGATCTGGGGTCAAGGCACCCGAACCATAACGGAACAGGGGCCGCGAGGGCAGCTACGCTGCACCTCGTCAGCCCCTCGTGAAACAACCGATGGCCTGGGCGTTACAGCTTCGAGCGATCGCCCAGCACGCCGCCGGGCATTCCGCCGCCGCCGGTCTTGGTCAAGAAGCTGCGGTCGCCCAGCACGCCGCCAGGCATGCCGCCGCCGCCCTTCAGGTCCAGGAGGGGATCATTCAGGCTCAGGGTCGGAGTCGCGACCGGAGCCGGAGCCGCCTGGGGGACCTGGGCCGGAGCGCCCGCCGCGTGCGCCAGAGGCGTGGAGTTGAGGAAGAGATCGCTGTTGCGGTCGCCGACCGAGTTGGTCAGCGTGCTGGTGGTCGGGGCCACGCTCGCGGGCGCCGCCTGGCCGTTGAAAGAGTCCTTGTGGAAGTTCGCGGCCAGGTTGCCGATCGCCGCATCCAGCGCGGCCATGGCGGTGTCCATGGTCGGCTTCTGCACCTGGGCGGCCGGGGCCGACGCAGGAGCAGCAACGGGCTGCTGCGCCGGAGCGGCGCCCTGATCGCCTTGGGCACCAGGCTTGCGGTGCTCACCCGAGCCA
Source organism: Myxococcaceae bacterium (assembly GCA_036559665.1). Lineage (GTDB taxonomy): Bacteria > Myxococcota > Myxococcia > Myxococcales > Myxococcaceae > DASRBA01. The sequence goes on along the minus strand of DATBSS010000136.1, from coordinate 15,857 downwards.
CGCTTGCCGTGGGCGCCGTGCGACCCGTGCGTCCCATGCGCGTGGTGGCTATTGCCGCGGAAGCCGTGATGGCCGTGATTGCCGTGAACGCCGCTCATACCAAATACCTCCAGGTGCCCAGGTAGACGCCCCGATCACATTCTCGACTGATCCGGTCGGGGAGTTGTGTCGATCTTCCCAGATTCTAGGAACTTGTGGGACTAGGTAGGCGTCTGACGTTCATTTCGCCACCGTTTTTGCAGGTTCAGCGTACACTCCGACGTACTTATGCGTACACCTTTTTGCTCCCGGCCCTTTCGTACGGGCTGGTACAGTGGGAGCGTACGGGTAGGAACACGGATGATGGACGGACCCGGTGTGGCTGCGGTGTTAGCGAGCGCACGCCGCATGCAGGGCTCGCGCGGTGGAGGTTCCCATGAAGATCATGACCGCCACCGCCTTGGCTGCTGCCGCCCTCCTCTTTGCGGGCCGCGCGTGGGCCGAGGACGCCCGATCAGCCGCCCGCGCCGAGGTCCTGAAAGCCCTGGAATCGCAAGCGAGGGCGCCGGACCTGCGGCCGACCTTGCCGGATCAGGCGTCCGACCGGGCCCGCGAGGTCCAGTCCACCATCTCCTTTGGCCAGAAGGGGGCGGCACAGCGCGCGGCGAACCAGGCCGCCAAGGCCGCCAAGAACGACAGCGCTGGCGCGGCGGTGAAGAAGGCTGCGGCGGCCGCGGCGGACCGGGCCAGCCAGAAGAGCCAGGCAGCCGCCGGCGAGCGGCGCGCCGAGGAGGTCCGCCAGGGCGTGCCTCCCTCCAGGCCGAACCGCGGCAAGCCCTGACCCTGGCGGCCGGGGGAGGGATGGAGGGGGTTTGCCCAGGCTGCTGACGCTCATCCTCGCCTCCACCCTCCTCGCCGCCTCTGGTCCCGCCGAAGAGCACCTCCTCCAGGGCGCGCGAGCCTTCCGCACCGGCCGGTACGCGGAGGCGCTGGTGGAGTTCAAGGTAGCGGAGAAGCTGGGCGCCGGCCCGGACGCCCGCGCCTATGCCGCCGCCTCCCTGGTGAAGCTGAACCGGCCGGAGGAGGCGGTGGAGCTGTTCGGGCCCAAGGCGTCGGCGGACCCGGTGCTCGAGTTCTACCGCGCCCTGGCGTGCTACCAGGCCCGGCTCTTCACCTGCGCGGACCGGGCGCTGGAGGCGGCCATGGGGCGCTTCGGCCCGCGCGTGGTGGAGGAGGCCCGGACCATCCGGGCGCAGATCCATCAGACGCTCGCGGGGGAGATCCAGCCACAGGTCATCGACTGGTACTTGAGCCGCGGCGGAGACGCGGTGCAGGGCGGCCGGACCGGGCTGGGGCGGCTCTACGCCGAGGAGGCGCGGGCGCTGGGAGGGCGCCGGAAGGACTGCTACCGCTGCGCCGAGGCCGACGCCTTGCTGGCGAAGGCGAAGGCGGCGGCCGCGGCGTCGGAGGCGCGGCGGTGATCGCGGCCTGGGCGTGGGCGCTGCTGTGGGCGGCGGCGCCGGGGGCGAAGGGAATCGACTGCTCGAAGGTGGAGCCGGCGCCCGTGGCGGACAAGGCCGCCGCCCGCGCGTACCTCGAGGTGGGCGACGGCGAGCGCCGCCAGGGCAACCCGGAGACGGCGGCGGTGGCGTTCCGCGAGGCGATCCGGCTGGACCCGTCCAGCGCCCCGGCGCGCGCGCGGCTGCTGGACCTGTGCCGCGCGGAGGAACCGGAGGGAGACGAGGTGGTCTCGCGCGCCGCCCGGGCGGTGGAGGAGGGCCGCTACGAGGAGGCCGTGGCGCTGCTCGGGCCTCGCTACCGGGCGAAGGGCCAGGCGGACCCCAGCACCGCCCTGCTCTACGGCATCTCGCTGTACGAGCGGGGCGAGGACGCGGCGGCCCAGGAGGCGCTGGAGCGCGCGCAGCAGTCGGAGGAGACGCGGGACCCCGCCTCCGTGTTCCTGGGCCTGCTGGCGCTGCGGTCGGGGGACTCCGAGCGCGCCGAGGCGCAGTTCGCCCGGGTGGACCGGGGCGCTTCGAGTGAGCTTTCGGCCACCGCCCGCGAGCTCTCCGCCCTGGCCCGGAGGAACGCGCGGCTGGCGGTGAGCATGCAGGCGGAGGGCGGCTACGACAGCAACGTGGACCAGTTCCCGGACCAGGCGGGGTCCGGCACCGGGGACTTCCTCTACGGCGGCATGGCCTCGGCACTGTTCCGGCCGCTGGGCGAGCGCGGCCCCTACGCGGTGGCCGGCGCGAGGCTGCGGAACCTCCAACAGTTCGGCGAGTACGACCTGGGCTGGGTGGGCGGCGCGGCCGGCTACCGGCTGGAGCTCGGCCAGAACCAGCTGCGGGTCGAGTACGCCTACGACCAGATCTGGCTCGACTTCCAGCCGTTCCTGGGCGCGCACCAGATCCAGCTCGACGGCCGGCTGGAGGTCCCGTTCGGCCGGCTGGGCGGGCTGGTCTCCGCCCGCGCCGAGACCTACTCCCGGCTGGAGCAGGGGGTGAACGGGATCGGCAACGGGGAGGTGAAGACGGAGCAGTACTCCGGGCCCACCTTCGACGCCGAGGTCTCGGTGGGCTGGGCCGGGAGCCCCGGCGAGCTCCGCCTGCTGTACCGGGGCGAGCTGCACAGGTCCCAGAAGGAGGAGCTCTCGTGGCTGGACCACGGCCCGGGCCTCCGGGCGGTGGCGGCGTTCTCCTCCCGCCGGGTGCTGGTGGACGCCCGGGTCACCGCCCGCACCCACCTCGCCGCAGAGCCCGGCCCCGGCAACGTGGTCCGCCAGGACACGTACCTGGACGGGGCGATCTCCTTCGAACAGGACCTGGTAGGTCCACTCTCCTTCTCCCTCACCGCCGGCGGCCGGAAGGCGTTCTCCAACGTGCCCAACTTCGTGTACACGCGGCTGTACGGGAGCGCGGGCCTCATCTTCACCGCGGGGCTGTGGTGAGGCGGCCGGTGGGATGGGCCATTGCGGTGGCCGCGCTCTCGCTGGCGGGCCCGCTGGCCGCCACGTTCGGGCTCTGGCGCGGCGCCCAGCTCTCGCTGGAGCGGGTGCTGGACGCCCGGCTGCGGGGCGCGGGCGAAAGCGCCGCGCTGCTGCTGCAGGACCGCCCGCCCGGGGACGAGCAACTCCAGGCGCTGATGCGCACCCACCACCTGGACGGCGCGTACCTGCTGGACCGGCGCCTGACCGTGCTCGCGGACGCCACCGGGCCCTCGGGCGACCGCGCGGACCTGTTGCGCGTGGACCCGGATCGGGTGGCCTCCGCCTTCGACGGCCAGGTCACCGTGGCCTCCACCTACTCGCTGGGGGAGGTGGTGGTGGCCACCGGCTACTTCCCGCTGCGCGGCGCGGGCGGGCAGGTCCAGGCGGTGCTGGCGCTGGAGGCGGGCCGGGCCTTCGCCGACCCCGGGCCCTGGCTGTCTCGCGCGCTGGCGCTGGGCGTGCTGGGCGCCCTGGGCGCGGCCGCCGCCATCGGCGTCATCGGCCGGCGCGCGCTCCAGGGCCAGGCCGCCGCCGCCCGCGCGGACGCCTTCGCCCGGGTGGCGGCCATGGCCGCGCACGAGATCCGCAACCCGCTGGGCGTCATCCGCGGGACGGTGGAGCTGATGCAGGCCAGGCTCCAGCGCACGCTCACCCCGAGGGACGCCGAGGCCCTGGCGGACGTGCTGGGCGAGGTGGAGCGGCTGAAGCGGCTGACCGAGGACCTGACGGACCTGGCCCAGGACCGCCCGCTGGCGATGGACGAGGTGGACGTGGCGGTGGTGCTGGAGGACGCCGCCCGCGCGGCGCGGACGTCCAACCCGTCCGTGAAGGTGAAGCTCGAGCTGGGCGCGGCGCTGCCGCGGGTGCGCGGCGATCCGGCGCGGCTGCGGCAGGTGTTCGCCAACCTCCTGTCCAACGCGGCCCAGGCACAGCCCGAGGGTGAGGTGGAGGTGCGCGCCTTCTCCCAGGGGACCTTCGTGCTGGCGCAGGTGCGAGACCAGGGCCCGGGTATCGGCCCGGAGGCGCGGGAGCGGCTGTTTGACCCCTTCTTCACCACCAAGGCACAAGGCTCCGGGCTGGGTCTGTTCATCTCGCGCCGCCTGGTGGAGCGGCAGGGGGGGACGCTGCGGCTCCTGGAAGGCGCGGGGCCGGGGGCGTGTTTCGAGGTGCGGCTTTCCGCAGGGAGCGGCGATGGCACACGTGCTGGTCGCGGATGACGAGGCGAAGCTGGGCAAGCTGGTGGCGGAGGCGCTGGAGCTGGACGGCCACCGGGTGAGCCGGGTGCACGGCGGCCGGCCCGCGCTGGTGGAGTTGGCCGCCCGCCCCTACGACGTGGTGATCAGCGACCTGCGGATGCCGGAGGTGGACGGGCTGCACGTGCTGCGCGAGGCGCGCAAGAAGGAGCCGCCGCCGGAGGTCATCCTGATGACCGCCTACGGGACCGCGGAGAGCGCGGTGGAGGCGATGAAGGCGGGCGCGGCCGACTACCTCACCAAGCCGTTCGCCATGGACGAGCTGCGGATGCGGGTGGAGCGGTTGGTGGCGCGGCACTCCGCCGAGGAGCGCAGCGCGCGGCTGCTGGAGCGGCTGCTCCCGCCGCTGGTGGCCAGGAGCGCGCGGATGAAGCAGGTGCTGGAGGCCGCCCGGCGGGTGGCACCCACCGACACCACCGTGCTGCTGCTGGGCGAGAGCGGCACCGGGAAGAGCCAGATCGCCCGCTTCATCCACTACGGCTCGCGGAGGGCGGCCGGCCCGCTGGTGGAGATCCACTGCTCGGCGCTGCCGGAGTCGCTGCTGGAGTCGGAGCTGTTCGGCCACGAGCGCGGCGCCTTCACCGGCGCGGTGGACCGGAAGTCGGGCCACCTGGACCGCGCGGATGGGGGGACGCTGTTCCTGGACGAGATCGGCGAGGTGAGCGCCGCCACCCAGGTGAAGCTGCTCCGCTTCCTCCAGGAGCACGAGTTCGTCCCGGTGGGCTCCACCCAGACCCGGAAGGTGGACGTCCGGGTGATCGCCGCCACCAACCGGGACCTGGAGGGCGCGGTGAAGGCCGGCACCTTCCGGGAGGACTTCTTCTACCGGCTCAACGTGTTCGCCCTCGCCCTGCCGCCGCTGCGCGAGCGGGAGGAGGACGTGCTCCCGCTGGCGTCCGCCTTCCTCGCCTCCCGCGGCGTGCCGGAGTCCAAGCTGAGCGCGGAAGCGCGGGCCCGCATCCTGGCCCATGCCTGGCCGGGCAACGTGCGCGAGCTGGAGAACGCCCTGGAGCGCGCGCTGATCCTCGCCGGGGAGGCGGAGATCGCCGCGGACCACCTGGGCTTCCGGCCTTCGGGCGCGCCGAGGGGCGGCCGCGCCGAACCGGGCGACTTCCTGGTGCCCGGCTTCCAGCTCGACCGCTTCGAGCGCGACCTCATCCACGCCGCCATCGAGCGCGCCGGCGGCAACAAGGCGGCCGCGGCGCGGATGCTGGGGATCAGCCGGCGGCGGCTGTACTCGCTGCTGGAGTCGCTGGAGGGGAAGCTCTCCGGGCCTCCGGAGCCGGGCGACGGGGCGGAGGACTGAACCCGAGGAACGCGGCCGGAGGCCGCCACATCAGCGTCCCCTGGGTCCGGGGACTGAAGGCCGGTTGCGGAGCGGTGGGCGGAGCGGCCATGCTTTGGTGGTGAGCACGCCCCCTGGACCCGCGCCGCCCGCACCGGCCGCGCCAGCCGCCTCCCAGCAACGTTCCTGCCCGCACTCGACCAGTTGCCCGCTCTATCCGCAGTTCTCGATGGAGTCGTTCCTGCGCTACTGGCGGACGTCCTACTGCGACGCGGACTACGCGCGGTGCGCGCGCTTCCGGATGTCGGCGGAGGGGAAGCCGGTCCCGGTGAACCTGCTCCCCAGCGGGAATTTGATGAAGGTGGTACCGAAGTAGGCGTTCGAAGTCCTACCGAAGGAGGCTCGTCTGGTGAACCTGGAGGTCCTCAACGGGCAGTGGCCTTTCTGGCTGGGCGCCCTCGCGCTGGCGGTCACCGCGGTCGGTTACGCGGCGTCGCTGGGGCGGCTGATGGGCGTGTCCGGCATGTACGAACGGCTGCTCAACGCGCGCGTGGAGCTGTCCACCGAACGCGAGGAGCGCGCGTTCCAAGACCGCACCATCCTGGCGGAAGCGCTCCGGCGCGAGACGCTGGCGGAGATGCAGCGCCAGGGCGTGAAGGACATTCCCGCCGAGATGGCGGCGCCGGCCGCCGCGCCCGCGGGCCCCGAGGTGGCGCCGCGCGTGCCGGTGTGGAGCCAGCTGGTGTTCCTGGTGGCGATGTTCGCGGGCGGGGCCCTGGCCAAGGCGCTCTCCGGCGGCCTGGCTGTGCAGGCGCAGCCGGACCCGATGCACGTGCACCTCTTCGGCCGGGCGGCGCCGCTGGCGCTGCTGTTCGGAGGCGTCCTGGTGGGGTTCGGGACGCGGATGGCGGGCGGGTGCACCTCCGGCCACGGGCTCTCCGGGTGCGGGCGGCTGCAGCCGGGCAGCCTGCTGGCCACCGCCTGCTTCTTCGGCAGCGGCGTGGCGCTCTCCATGGTGCTGGGGCGGGTGCTGGCATGAGCCCGCGCGCGGTGGTGGCCAACGCGGCGTTCGGGCTGCTCCTCGGGTTCTCCCTGAGCCACATCGGCTTCGGCGACTTCGGGGAGGTGCACCGGATGTTCACCTTCGCCGACCTGCGGCTGGTGCTCACCTTCGGGGGCGCGGTGGCCCTGTGCGCCGCCGGCTTCGCGGTGGTCTCCCGGCGGTGGCGCTTCGTCCCCCGGCCCGCCCAGGCGGCGTCGGCGGTGGGCGGCGTGGTGTTCGGCCTGGGATGGGCGCTGTCCGGCGCGTGCCCGGGGATCGTCCTGGTGCAGCTGGGCGAAGGACGGATGCTGGCCGGGCTCACCCTGGGCGGCATCCTCGGCGGGACGTGGCTGTTCGGGCTGGCGCAGCGGCGCTGGGGGATCGGCGCCGCCGAGCGGTGCTGAGATCGGCGCGGCCGGTCCTAGCCGGACGGGCTCCCGCCGCCTCCTCCACCGCCGCCCCCGCGGCGGCGGCGGCGCCTTCGCTTCCGGTTGGAGGGCGGCGGTTCGGCCCCGGGCCTGACCTGGGGCGAGCCACCGGAGCGCCAGGCCTCGAGCGCGTCATGGCCCTCGCCGGTGGCCTCCACGCCCATCGCGAACACGGTGAGCGCCTCGTTGAAGAGCGGGTGCCGGCGGAAGGACGACAGCGAGCCGCGGCGCCGGCGGTCGCCGGCCAGCGTGCGCTGGGCCAGGAGCACCATGCGGGTGCGCTCGGCGATGCGGCGCGGGAGCCGGGCGCTCTGGACGAACTGGCGGAGCAGCTCCTCGATCGACTGGGACACCGTGGGCCGCTCCTCCTCGGCGGCCTCGCCTTCGGGCGGGACCGGCGCGGCGCGGGAGAGCGGCAGCAGCAGCGCGGAGAGGAGGATGGCGTCCTCCATCGGTTCGGGCGTGGTGGCCACCTTGCGGTCCAGCGCGGCGGCGTGGGCGAAGAAGGAGCCCTCGGCCGCCTTGCCGCCGTCGCGCAGGAACCGGTCGATGGGCGGCAGGAGGATGCGCAGGGCGTCCAGCGCGGCCAGCAGCTTGAGGGCGGGCGCGGCCACTCCACCGCGGATCAGCCGGAAGGTCTCCTCCAGCAGCCGGGGCGGCGCGCAGCGCGGCAGGTCCTCCACCACGCCCTCCATCGCCGCGTAGGTGCGCGACTCGATGTCCAGGTCCAGCTTGCAGGCGAAGCGCACCGCCCGGAGGATGCGCACCGGGTCCTCGCGCATCCGCGTCTCCGGGTCGCCGATGGTGCGGATCTGCCGCTGGTCCAGGTCGCGCCGGCCGCGGACGTAGTCGAGCACCTTGCCGGCGAAGACGTCGTAGAAGAGCCCGTTGATGGTGAAGTCGCGACGGCGCGCGTCCTGCTCGGCGGTGCCGAAGACGTTGTCCTGGGTGATGAGCAGGTCGTCCCGCTCCTCGCCCTCGGCTCCCTCCGGGGGCTCCAGCTCCTCCAGCTCGGTCGGGTTGGCGCGGAAGGTGGAGACCTCCACGATCTTCCCGCCCTTGAAGTAGACGTGCGCCAGCCGGAACCGGCGGCCGATCAGCCGGCAGTTGCGGAAGATGCCGCGCACCTCGGAGGGCGTGGCGGAGGTGGCGATGTCGAAGTCCTTCGGCTTGCGCCCCAGCATCAGGTCGCGCACGCAGCCACCCACGAAGTAGGCCTGGTGGTCGAACTGGTGCAGCCGGTGCACGACCTTGAGCGCGTCCACGTCGAAGCGGCCGGGGTCGATCTCCGCCGGGGCGCCCTCGGGGGTCTGGGTCGGGATGTCGGGGACGGGGGAGGAGGCGACGGTCGGGGTGTGCTCCGGGATCTCCTCGTCGATCGCCGACATGGGCGGGGGCGGCGGACCGGCGGCCTCGGAGGCGAGGGCCGCCTGGACCTCGGCGTCCTCCTCCTCGCCATCGCCGCCGTCGTCCTCGCCGTCTTCTCCCTCCGGGCCGTCCTCCACGTCGGGGCCGTCCTCGAAGTCGTCGTCCAGCGGGGCGAGCCCGTGGGGCGAGGCGTGGCCGGCCTCGGCGGCGGGCCGGGGCGGGGTTGCGGCGGGTTCGGGGTCCCCGGGCGTTCCAGACTCCGGCGCCTCGGGATTCGAGTCTTGTGTCATCGTCAACGGTCACCGTATTACCGCAACGGGGCTTGCCGAGACCAGCAATGCACACTCTGTTGACCGGAGCGACCGGGCTGCTCGGGGCCAACCTCGCCCACCTGCTCTGCAAGCGCGGGGACCGCGTGCGCGCCCTGGTCCGCGCGCGGTCGGACCGGCGAGGGGTGCGGGGGCTCCCGCTCGAGGAGGTGGAGGGCGACGTGCTGGAGCCGGCGTCGCTGGACCGCGCCATGTCGGGAATCCAGCGCGTCTACCACTGCGCGGGGTTGGTCCGGTTCGACGCCGGGTCGGCGGAGGCGGTCCGGCGGGCCAACGTGGAGGGGACCCGGAACGTGGTGGCGGCGGCCCGGCGGGCGGGCGTGGCCCGCGTGCTGTGCGTGTCGTCCGCGGCCGCGGTGCGCCAGGGGTCTCTGAACGAACCGGGCACCGAGGACCTGGCGCCGGAGGGGCCGCCGCGCTCGGCGTACCAGGAGAGCAAGGTTGCCGGAGAGGCGGCCGCGCGCGAGGCCGCGGCCGGGCGGGTGGAGTTGGTGACCGCCAACCCGGCGCTGGTGCTGGGGGCGCACGACGCGCGGCCCTCCACCGGGGCGCTGCTGCTGGCGGTGGCGCGGGGGGTGATCGCGGGGTACCCGGCGGGCGGGACGAACGCGGTGAACGCGGAGGACGCGGCGGCCGGGTTGACGCTGGTGATGGAGCGCGGGAGGCCCGGCGAGCGCTACCTCCTGGGGGGCGAGAACCTGACCTTCCGCGAGCTGCTCACCATCGCGGCCGAGGAGGCGGGGGTGGCACCGCCGCGGGTGCTGGTACCGGACCTGGCGCTGGCGGTCGCGGAGAAGGTCGCGTCCGCGGCGTTCTCGTTGCCGGCGCTGAAGGGGCTGGACCCGGGCGCCGCCGCGCTGCCAGGCCTGGCGCACCCCAGCTACGTGTCCTCCATGAAGGCGATGCGCGAGCTGGGGTACCGCCCGCGGGGGATCCGGCTGGGGATCCGCGACGCGCTCCGGTGGTTCCAGGAGGAGGGCGTGCTCCCCCGGGACATGCCGCTGGCGCCGCGCGGCGTGCTGGCGCGGAGCGCCAGATGACCTGGCCGAGTGAACGGCGGTGGCCGCGCCGCGGGGTGGTGATGGCGGTCTCGCTGGCGCTGTGCCTGCCGGCGCTGAAGGCGGACTTCTTCACCGACGACCACGTGCTGCTGGCGGAGATCGAAGGGCGGCTGCCCGGGGTGCGCGCCTGGGACCTCTACTCGTTCTGCCCCGACGCCGCGGCGCTGAAGCGGACGCTGGACGCGGGGGCCTATCCCTGGTGGACGAACCCGGAGGTCCGGCTCCGGCTCTTCCGGCCGCTCCCCAGCCTGCTGATGTCCGCCGAGCACGCGGCCTTCGGGCGGCGGGCGCTGGGGTACCACCTGGTCACCCTGGCGGTGTTCGCGGCGATGCTGCTGGCGGCGAGCCGGGTGCTGCGCGCCGCGCTGCCCGGGGCGCCGGCGCTGGCGGGCGTGGCGTTCGCGGTGTTCGCGTGGAACGACCTGCAAGCGCAGCCCGCGATGTGGCTGGCGGATCGGCACGCGGTCCTGGCGGCGCTGTTCGGGTTCCTGGGCGTGTGGCTCCATGTGCGGCGGCGGGAGCAGGGCGGGAGTTGGGGAGGCGCGGCGTCGCTGGGGGCGAGCGCGGTGGGGCTGCTGTGCAGCGAGGTCGGGTTGCAGCCCCTGGCGTACGTGCTGGCGTACGAGGCGCTGCGGCGCCGGAAGCCCGGCCCCGTGCTCCCGGCGGCGGCGCTGGCCGTCGGGTACCTGGTGGCGTACCGGGCGCTCGGGTACGGGACGCAGGGTTCGGGGATCTACCTGGATCCGGGGAGCGATCCGGCCGGGTTCCTGCTGGCGCTTCCCTCGAGGCTCCTGGCGTTCGCCGCGGACCTGCTGGCCGGGGCCCCGCTGGACCTGTGGCTCTTCTCGCCCTTGATCCGGCCGGTGCTGATCGGGGGCGGCCTCCTGGCGCTGGCGCTGTTCGGGTGGGCGCTGTGGCGGGTGGGCCCGCTCGATGAATCGTCGAGCGGGGTGCGCTGGTTGCTCGCGGGCGCCGTGATGGCGGCCGTCGCCGCGACGCCGGGCGCGCCCGGGTCCCGCCTGCTGCTGGTGCCTGGGCTGGGCGTGGCGGCCGGGCTGGCGGCGCTGGTGCTGCGGCTGCCGGGGCGCTCGCGCGCGTGGGGCGCGCTGGGGGTGGTCGTGGTGGTGGTGCACCTGGTCCTCCAGCCCATCCAGCTCCTGGTCCAGGTGTTGACGATCGATTTCGTGGGCCGGCGGGCCGAGGCGATCGCCTGGGCGGCGCCGGTGCCGGAGCGGGAGGGCGTGGACGTCGGGCTCATCGGCGTCGAGGACCCGCAGGTCGGCATCTACGCCGGGCTCCAGCGGCTGCTCTCCGATCGGCGCCCGCGGTCGTGGCGCCTGCTGACGGGGGCCGGGTGCGAGCACCAGCTCACGCCCGTGGGGCGCGACGCGCTCGACGTGAAGCTGGTGGGCTGCCGGCTGATGGAGACGGAGTGGGAGCGGCTGTTCAACGCGCGCCCGTTCGCCGCCGGAGACACCTTCCAGCTCTCCGGGCTCAAGGTCGAGGTCACCGGGGTGGCGGAGGGCGCGCCCACGCGGCTGCGCTTCACCTTCGCGCGCGCGCTGGACGACCCGGACCTGGTGCTGCTCACCTGGCGGAACGGCGCGTTCCGGCGGATCGAGCTGCCGCCCGGAGGAGCCACGGTGGTGCTCCGTCCCTAGCTGTGAAGCCCGTGCTCGGGGCGCTCCTCCGGGAGCAAGCCGGGGACCACGGGGACCGGCCTCGACTGCACGGCGCCGTCCGGCGCGATCTCGATCATCTGGACCACGGTCGCGGCAGGGAGATTGGTGGCGGCCAGGATCCAGCTCGTGCCGAGCGTGCTCTGCCAGGTCCGCGCCTCGTGCTTGTGCCCGAACGCGACGACGGAAACGCGCCCGTAGACGGTCTTCCAGAAGTCCCGCGCGTCCTTCAGCTCCAGGAACGGGTTTCCAACCCAGAGTGCGTGGTGATGGAAGAAGACGATCTTGACGTAGCCCTGCGAGGCCGGAGCGAGCAGCAGCGCCCGCAGCTGCTCGAGCTGCCGGGTGCCGACCTCGCCGCACGCGAAGTCGTAGAGCTCGAGGGTCTCCAGGACGGTGTTCAATCCGATGGCCATCACCTTGAGGTCCCCGTCCTTGATGGTGGTCAACAGGGGCTCTGGCTTGCGGAAGGAGGGACCGGGCTGCCCGAGCGGCAACGCCAGCAACTCGTCGTAATGCTTCTCCCGGATGGGTGAGTAGAAGTTCCCGGCGAAGCCGGCGTCGTGGTTCCCGGGCGCGAGCAAGAGCCGACCCTTGAATGGCTCCAGGGCCCGGTACGCGTTCTCGTACTGCTGGGGCGCGCCGTCGTCGGTGATGTCGCCGGTGACCATCAACCAGGTGCTGGGTTCGGGCGCGAAATACTGGTCGTACAGGAGCTTCAGCCGTTCGAGTACGTCCTTGTTGTCGGCGTCGTTGGAATGGAAGTGCGTATCGCTGACGTGAAGAATTCGCATGCTCGCCTCCCAGAGCAGGGCGCGTGCCAGGCCGACTCCTGAACACAGCCCTGAGCTCTGGCCGGGGCTTGGCGATCTGCCGGTCAGTGGACACCGTCACTGGCCCATGAAGCCCTACGCCCCCGCCCTGATCCTGTGGATGCCTCTGGCGTTCACCCTGGCCTGCCACGACCAACCGGTGCCGGTCCAGGACGGCGACGGCCACTTCTCCGGCCTGTCGCAGGTCACCCTCCAGAACGTGAGCGGCCTGCAGTTCCAGGGGAACCAGGCGGAGCTGCAAGTGGATGACGCCGCCCCCCAGGGCATCGCCTTCTCGCCGAGGACCGGGCTCCAGTACCTCCCCCGCCACAGCGAGCTCGTCGCCTGGGACCCGGTCGCCGGCCGCCCCCGCTGGAAGCTCCTGGAGCAGTCTCCGGTGTGGAGCGACGCGCTGGTCACGGCCGGGAACGTCGTCTTCTACGGAACCATGGACGGGTGGTTCAAGGCGGCGAGCGCCGAGACGGGCGCGCCGCTGTGGCAGTTCAAGACCGCCTCCGGAGTCGCCGGCCAACCCGTCACCTGGCTCGCGCCTGACGGCAAGCAGTACGTGGCGGTGCACTCCCGCTCCGGCGAGCGCTCCGCGTTCTCCCTCCCGTGACCGCTACTCGTCCTCGTCCTCGTCGTCTTCCTCGTCCTCGCGGTCCCGGTCCTTCTCGTTGCGCGGGCGGGCGTCGTCCAGCAGCTCCAGGTAGTTGATCTTCACCGGCCTGGGCGGCGGCGGGGTGGCGCCCAGCACGGACAGCCGCTTGGTGAACGCGGAGATGATGTCCGGCACCGGCCGCATGGCGTTGAGGATGGGGTTGGGCGCCTGCAGCGCCTCCACCAGCGGGGTGGCCAGCTCGTGGAGCGGGTGGCCGCGGCGGATCATGTCCTGGAACGAGTTGGCCAGCGTGAGCAGGTTGTACCCGGCGCTCTGCACCATCTCCACCGCCACCCGCACCACCTGGGGCGCGGAGAGCACGCCGTCCGCCATCAGCACCAGCGACGCCTGGAAGTAGTTGAAGACCGGGATGACCCGCGGCCCGTAGGCGGCGAAGCGCGCCGGCGGCGTGAGCCGGTCCAGGTGGATGAAGATCCGCCGCACCCGGTCCCCGCGCTCTACCTTCTTCAAGGCGGCCAGCACCCGCTTGCGGTCGTCCTCGTAGACCTTCGCGTGCTCCAGCACCTTGAGCAGCACGGGCTCCTCCACCCGGCCCGCCAGCAGGTCCGCGTAGAGCGAGTAGATGAACGCGTCCGCCTCGGCGTCGTCCCCGAAGAGGATCTCCTCCGCCTCCGCCGGCGCCCGCGAGCGCGACTCCAGCAGCGCCGGCAGCTTGTACCCCACCTGCCCGCGCAGGGCCCGGAACCGGCCCCTGAGCACGTTGCGCACGTTGTCCTTGAGGATCAGCTCGTCCCACTCGACTCCATCAAGCTTCAGCTTCTCCTCCAGCACGCTCCGCATCTGCTTGGGGGAGCCGGAGACGATGCACAGCCTGGAGTCGCCGCGCTCGCGCAGCTCGCGGATCAACGCCGCCGCGCCGGGGACGGTGACCTTCTGGTCGGCGGACTGGAGCGCGGTGCGCACCAGCTGGCGGAGCGTGTCGAACTCCGTCTTGAGATAGGTCTTGTCCAGGTCCCACCGGTAGATGCGCTTGGGCGGTGGTGGATCGATGCGGTCCGGCAGGCTCAACGCGGCAGGCCCCCGCGGATGGCGGCCGCCAGGTTCGACGAGACCGCCTTCGCCGCGACCTTGCCGGCGTTGGCGATGGCCTTCGACTTCGATCGCCCGTGCGCCTTGATGAAGAGCTGGTCGAACCCCAGCACCGGCGCGCCGCCGTACTGCTCCCAGTCGGTGACCGTCTTCAGCCGCTTGATGCCGGAGGAGAGCATGGCCAGTCCCGCCCGCCACCGGAGCTTGGACTTGTACGCGTAGCGGGCCAGATCCACGACCGTCTCCGCTACGCCCTCCAGCATCTTCAGGCAAACGTTCCCGACGAAGCCGTCGGTCACGATCACGTCCGCCCGCCCCTTGGGGATGTCCAGGCCCTCCACGTTGCCGGCGAAGCGGATGCCGGCCAGCGCCGCCAGCTTCTGGTGCGCCTCCACCACCCGCGGCGGGCCCTTCCCCGGCTCGACGCCGTTGGACAGCAACGCCACCTTGGGGTCGGGGTTCCTGGAGATCACCTTCGAGTACTGCGCGCCCATCACCGCGAACGCCACCAGGTCGTCGGGCGTGGCGTCCACCGTGGCCCCCACGTCCAAGATGAGCGAGAACGGGTCGTGCTTCTCCCCGTGCTCCTGCTGCGTGGGGTAGACCGCCGCCAAGGCGGCGCGCCGCACGCCGGGGATGAGCTGGAAGTGGCGGGCGCAAGCCAGCACGCCGGCGCCGGTGTTGCCGGCGGAGACCACCGCGTTCGCCTCCCCCTCGCGCACCAGCCGGCAGGCCACCGCCACGGACGCCTCCGGCTTCTTCTGGAGCGCCTCGCCCGGCTTCTCCTCCATGGTGATGAACTGGGGCGCGTGGTGCACCGACACCCGCTCGCCGCTGTGCCGGATCTCCTCCAGCGCCTCCCGGATGACCTCCGAATCGCCCACCAGCAGGGCGTGCAGGCCGGGGGACTCCAGCGTCAGCCGGACGGCCCCCTCCACCACCTCGGCGGGGCCGTGGTCGCTGCCCATCACGTCGAAGGCGATGGTGATCGGGCGCGCCATCTTCTGCTCGGCGGGCCGCGGCTACTCGGCGGCGGCGCTCGCCTGCTCCGGGCTGGTGTTGGCCGAATCGCGGGAGATGCAGCCCTTGGTCAGGGTGTACCGGTACGTGCCCAGCTCGTCGCGCCAGTACTCGCCCTCGTAGGGCCAGTACAGCTCGTCGTCCGCCACCGCGGTCTTGTCCTTGTACGGCTTCACGGTCGCCGTCTGTCCGCCCGCCCGGAGCATGTCCTCCAGGAACTCCTTCTCCTTGGACGTGGTCTCGAACCGGATCCGCAGCCCGTTGGCGAGCAGCTTCTTCAGCTCGCCCAGCTCGAACTCCAGCTTGCCCTTGGCCATGATGCCGGCCTTCTTCACCAGCTCCAGCCGCTGGACCTTCAGGGCCTCCAGCATCTGCTTGGAGAGGTCCGCGTACTTGAAGGTGTCCGACTTCTCGCCGTAGGCGTCCAGCTCCTGCTCCAGCTCCAGGATGGAGTCGTTGGTCTTCTTGAGGTCCTGGTCGGTGAGCGCCAGCTTGAGGATGCGCTCCAGGATCAGGTCGGTGGAGGAGCGCGCCTTGCTCTGCGTGTTCTTGCGCTGGATGTCCGCGAGCACGTTGTAGTACTCGGACGCGTCCCCCTCGTTCTGGGTGACCTGCTCCAGCTGGTCGTGCACCGGGAGGTAGATGCGCTCGAAGTCCTCCAGGATCATGGTGGACTCCCTGTAGCGGCAGTTCTCGAAGTAGATGACCGCCTTGATCACCAGCGCCTCCGGGAAGTACTCCTCCCGGAAGAACGGCGAGCTCAAGGTGATCAGGTTCCCCAGCGCCTGCTCGTACTGGCCGATGCGGTAGTGCGCCCAGGACGACTCGAAGAGGGACTCCAGCCACTCCGGCCCGCCGCGCTCCACCTTGCCGTAATAGAAGATGGCGTAGCGGTTCTGGC